>NZ_FMVD01000039.1:0-1780 GCF_900101945.1 Nitrosospira sp. Nsp13
TCCAGTGAGCGGCAGACTGGCACCACCCCGCGTGTCGAGAGCCAGCCTTTAGTGGGCTTGTATCCGACAATGTTATTGAATGCGGCAGGCACTCGGCCCGATCCTGCGGTATCTGTACCTAAACTGAAACACACCATGCCCTTTGCCAAGGCAACAGCTGATCCAGAACTTGATCCGCCGGAAATGTAGATTGGATTGAATGCATTGCGACATGCCCCGTACGGAGAGCGTGTGCCATTCAGACCAGTGGCGAATTGATCGAGGTTTGTCTTTCCGATGGGGATGGCGCCAGCTTCAATCAATCTCTGCACGACTGCGGCGCTCTGCCGGGGCGTATAGGCAAAGGCAGGACAGGCGGCGGTCGTAGGTGCGTCGGCCAGGTCGATATTGTCCTTAATTGCGAAGGGTATGCCGTACAGCGGCATAGCGTCCATGCCCCCAGCTCTAGCCTTGGCCTCGACCGCTTTAGCATGGCCAATCAATTTCTCAAGAGGCACCTTATGTATCCATATATGATCAGGATCTTGCTCCATAGAGGCGTGAACCGCCGCCATGACGCGGCTCGGTGTCAGTTCGTTGGCAGCGTAGCGTCGCAACAAAGAGGAGATATCGCCAAGCGGAAGCAATTTATCCATGGTTGGCCTCCTGGATCACGAATGCAGTCTGCCACATTGATAAAAATACCGTCTTTCTGGATAACATGCGCTTTAAAACGGTTTTGCTATAGGTTTTCGCTGATTCGTAAATTTTCATGATCCTGGACGTATTTAGTTTAGCGATTTGTTCTATCACCGGATGTTGGGAGTTGTTTTCCTATCTCATGTTGCAACAAAGGAAACTATCTCCTCCATCATGATGACCGTGATAATGCTTGTTATAGTGGTGTTCTTGAGCGGTACGAAGGCGATATCTTGCAGTGCATCGTAAAGACTCAGACAGATTTATCACGGCAAAGCGTAATGAAGATTCCATGTTTAATGCTACTTGTTGTGATGTCCGATGTTCGCGCCAAGCCTATAAGAGGCTAGGCTATCCTCAGAAGCACGTTCTCGCGATTAATCACGCTACTACCTTCTTCTCAGGTTGTTGCTCCCGCAGAGTTAAGTGTATGACGGGATATTGCGCTGCAGACTTCTTCAGTTGTCATTACCCTGCCGAAAATCCTCCCTTCCACACTAATTATGTCTAATGCTGCCTGCTGCAATTCTGGATTACTGGCTGCGCATGCGTCACCCACGGTTATACATTGATAGCCTCTGTCAACCGCTTCGCGCAGCGTAGAATGTACGCAAACTTCTGTAGTTACGCCGCAGAGGATAATGCGGTGAATTCCATGCTTCTCCAGTAAGGCTTCAAGATTTGTACGATAGAAGGAACCGTAGCCAGGTTTGTCGATGATGATTTCACCATCCATAGGTTTGAGTTCATCGATGATGTCGTGTCCATATTCGCCACGGATTAACAGTCTTCCCATTGGCCCTTTATGACCTATAGGCGCGCCTGCTAATTCGCTCCGCAGCAGCTTTGCAGGATGACAATCCGATAAGTCAGGCAAGTGCCCTTCACGCGTGTGAATGACCAAAAGCCCAGCTTGCCTAGCGGTGTCAAGAAGAACACGGATGTTACTAATGACTGAAGACAGTCGTTGTACATCCACTCCTACCTTCGCCGCATACCCTTCGCTGACACAAAAATCGCGCTGCATATCAATAATGATCAATGCAGTAGATTCAGAACTGTCTCTTTGATTCATGTTTTGCATCTCCTTCATGAACTTTAA
>NZ_FMVD01000003.1:0-300755 GCF_900101945.1 Nitrosospira sp. Nsp13
TAATTTCTTCGAAGGCGTGCTGCTGATGGAACTGGTGACCGGCGCCAATGGCGAGGCCGCCCCCCGGCTCAATGATCTGGCGCTCACGGCGGAACGGGCGCGTGCGCACCACCTCACCCTTATCAGGCAGGTGGTGCGTATGCTTTGCGCCGGCATCGTTCACGGCGATTTGTCTGAATACAATGTGCTTGCCGGCAGCGACGGACTTGTCATTATCGACCTGCCTCAGGCCATTGACGCGGCGGCCAACAACAACGCCTGCGGTATGCTGGTACGCGACATGGATAATCTGGCCGCCTACTTTGGCCGCTTTGCTCCCGAATTGCTCACGACTGACTATGGCAGGGAAATATGGTCGCTCTACCAGAGCGGCAAGCTGCATCCGGATATTACCCTGACCGGACGCATTGAGTACCACAATAAGCCCGTTAATATCGCCGGCGTCATGCGAGTGGTTAACACTGTACTTAAGAAAGAAGCGGCCTGGCAACGGTATAAACTCGAAATGAGGGGATAGGGTGCAAGCATTCTTGGTATGTAATCCTCCCCCGTCCCTTCGGGTCGCTACACAAAGAATGCGGAGGCAAGGCGCGAAAGCGCAGGCTATGGCCAAGCTTTGCAACACGGCATCCGCGTTTTTTGTGTAGCAACGCGGGTGCGAAATAAGTGTTAACAGGCCCTAATTACCATGCCGAATGTTCCGGCTTGCAAGGCGGAAATTAATCCCTTGGCGCATTATGGTCATTTTTAACAATAATGGTTTTCCTTAGTATAAAACCAGGGTTTCCCCAATGTACCCATGACACTGGGGGAGTTAGGATGAAACTACTCTATTCCGACTTGCTTCACTGCTGTCATGAAAACAAAGCTAACCAATATTCTTGCCTTATCGATTGCGGCTCTGCTGGCCTTGCTAAGCCCTATCGCGATGGCGGCCGAACCTCTTGACACACCTGAGATCCGTACAGCGGCCCAGAATGCCACCACCCAAAGCGATCATGAGAGGCTGGCAAGATATTATGAAGATGCGGCAGCGCAGATGCAGGCAAAGGTAGCGGAAAAAAAGGAGCTGCTGGAGCACTATGAGGATAAAAGCTACATTTATGGCAGGCGGGCGCAAGATCTTCAATCGCATACGCACGCGTTAATTCGCAATTACGAAAAGACAGTCAAGGCAACCCTGCAGGCCGCTGCTATGCATCGGCAGATAGCTTCCATGCTCCACACCAATCATGTTGCGTATGACTCTCAAACGTCTGATGGTATAGGTGGGTTCTAGCGTTCCTGACATCCGGGCGATGTTTGCCAAACTGTTGCCGCTTTCGTTGATCTGAATCAGAAAGGGATCGTCGCATCCAGCGAAAACAGGAACTGATCCTTCCTGCCGTCAAACGGCCGAAACGCCACCTCAATGCCATCCGCCCTGTCATAGCGGATATTTGGCCGGATATTCAGTTTCTCTATTGGCTTCCAGTTCATTTTCAGCCGCCTCGCCGGCTTCCAGTTCATGCCCAGGGTAACTGCGTAATAGTCTGCAGGCGCACTGATAAAAGGGATGTTGCCGGCATAGCTAACGCCCTTATTATTGGTCGCGGATAGTATCCGATAGGGCGAAAAGACACGCCAGCCATCTCTATCGTTGAACCGCTCAGCACGAATGCCGATGGAAAGGTCATGGAAAAGGTCATATGTTAAGTGCGTATTAACGCTATACCATTCGGCATTCTTGATGCCTCCCGGCAGATTAATACTCCCCGCCCAGCCATGAGTGTGGTGCACGACCATGTGGGTTCTGGGCGTGATCCGATGCTGTAGAACAACGCTATACATGATCCAGGGGTCATTGGTCGCTGACTGGCCATAGGTTCCGCCGACGGTAGCCGAGGTTCTTTTATCGTCGCTGCTCCACAAGATGGCACCTAATCCGCCCCAGTTATCCAGTTGTTTATCAAAGCCGCCATCCCAGCCTCCGGTTGCGCTGCCCGTGGTAGCACCGCCTAGCACTGACCAATTATCATTCACGGTATAGTTACCCAGCAAGCCGGTATGGGTGAACGGTTCCCCGCTATTCAGGATATAGGCACGTGTATAGAAGAAATTGTCAGGCGCCGGAACGGTCTCGTAACCAAGTGGCGTATAAAAATGGCCCACCTTGATATTGAGGCCATTACCGATCGGCATATACGTCTCCAGATAGGCTTGCGGTAGTGCGATACCGTAAGTGCGGGTGGATTTGCAGCACAAATTGAGATCCCAGTTCCCCCGATCGGAAGGCTCACCTGTATTTTCATCGAAGGCGGAAATGCCGAAAGCCTGGGCGTAGATGGCGTCCGTCCCAAAAAGAAAATCAAAACGGCCTCCAATATCCCATTCCTTACCTTGGGATACCACTGGGCGCTGTAAAAATATATTGAACTGGTTTAACTGAAACCGATTGGCCCGGTCCGCGAAAGTAACGGTGCCATTGAAGCCATCCGAAGGATTATTCGCATTATAGGTCGCACCGCCATTGATCCAGCCACCCACTTCCAAACCGCTTTCTTTGAACAAGTTTGTCAAGCTATTGGCGTGTGAATCACTCAAGTTCAAAAGAGCCAGGAATACGAAACTTACCCGCGCGAATACCGCCGCATTCATACTTTTCGAACTACGGATCATTATGTAATTCTCCTTTCAAGGGATAGCAATAGTTCGCAGAAAAGCTATCATCATTAAAATCATTCGTGCAGTTGCTTGGCATCCGGACGCGAACATGTCGTTACCCAATTTGTGCTCGCTGTACCGGCGCTCGTAGCCAGTGAGCCATTTATTGCAGGTGGCTCATTTCGCAAATGCGGCAAGAACGAATGATGCACGAGCATAACGCTAAAAAAAACGCCAATCTCAAAAGGGTTTTTAACAACGTGGAGAGGGAAGGAAACGTTGAGCCCGCACTAGAAACAGGTCGACCCCGGATAGTTTTTTATTGTTGTCTACTCACAATGGCCAATAAAAATCAATAACCGCGTCAATTGGCTCAGGTGTATATGTCGCGTGGCGAATGCGACAATTTGTCGCATTCTCATACTTCCTGAAATGGATTATTCTCACAGCCCGGTACAGTCATGGGAGGAAATTATGCGGCGGCAACGGATTTATCATATTGCAGTCATGCTCTTGCTGAGCACTTCAGCCGCCGTACATGCGGGTCACCCGGATCCGGCCTTGGAAGATCAGGCGTATGCGAAACCCCGGCCTCCCAAGACGACGCTGGGAGTGGGGGTAACATTGGATGAAAGCGGTCGGTTATGGTTGGCGAAAGTGGAGAATCAACGGCTGCTGGTTTCCCGGTCGGATGATGAGGGAAAAAGTTTTTCCAATCCTGTTGTCGTGACACCTGAGCCTGAAAATATATCGGCTGACGGAGAGAATCGTCCCAAGATCGCCATTGCACGCGACGGTACCGTGCTTCTGACCTGGATACAGTCGTTGCCACAGAAATATTCAGGCAATGTTCGTTTCGCACGTTCGGCAGATTCAGGCCGGACTTTTTCGAAACCCGCCACGCTGAATGATGACAGTCGCATTACCAGTCATCGTTTTGATTCACTGGCTATCGATGGCGATGGCAGGGTCGTGGTGGCATGGCTTGACGCACGTGATCGGGATGCGGCAAGGGAGCAAGGCGGGGAGTTTTCCGGAGTGTCGGTTTATACCGCGCAATCCAATGATAACGGCGTTAATTTCGGCGCAAACCGAAAATTCCAAACGCATACTTGCGAGTGTTGCCGGATTGCACTCACCTGGACGCAGGAAGGCCCGGTAGCCTTTTGGCGAAACATTTTCGGTGTAAACACACGTGATTTCGCCATTGCAAATCTGGATAAAGGCGGAAAGCGGCGCGCCACGGATGACGAGTGGAAGATTGATGCCTGTCCCCATAATGGGGGCGGCATTGCGGCTGATCGCCAAGGCCAGTTGCATCTGGTCTGGTTTACCAATGGCGCAGCCCGTCAGGGACTATTTTACAAACGTCTCGGTGCCGATTGGGAGTCGCAGCCAATGCCTATCGGCGATCCCGCAGCTCAGGCAAATCATGCATCGGTAGCTGCGGAAGGTAAAACGGTTCTCCTCACCTGGCGCGAATTTGACGGAAGCTCTTATTCCGCGCAAATGATGTATTCGAATGATAGCGGTCTGTCCTGGAGTGCACCTCAGCGTTTGATGGAATCCGCCGGAGCGACGGATTATCCCATCCCGTTGATTGACGGAAAAAAGGTACTGTTAGTGTGGAATACAGCAATGGAGGGTTTGCGTGTGCTACCGTTTGAGCGCCTCACGGCCGGGAAGTCTTCGGATAAATCCTCCGCGAAACGCGTTGCTGACAAAACTGGCGGATGATCATAAGACGCATTGCAAGGGGCGGTAGACGTCGTAGCCCTAGGCAACCAATTTTGCGGTAACCCCTGCGGGAACGAACGGCGATTTACCGGAGCCTGCTTCGTCAAACCCTGGCGAAGGTAAGCAATTATTCGTGTCATCGCCTCTATCAAAATATCTTGTCCCGCAAGGCCGACGGTGCCTTCCTACGGGCAAATCTGGGGATACAGCCTGATCCGATGCCATAAATTGCCCCGTTGTCGGGGAAAAACTGAAAAGTTGATAAAGTAATATTTGAAATGCGTAATAGAAACAGCGGCCATAAGCTGGTTGTTATAAGAAAACAGGCGAGGAAAAAATCAATATGAAACCTATCTTTATCGCCTTGGCGAGTGTGCTTTGCGTCTCTTCCGTCTGGGCCGAAGATTCGGAGCAACTAAAAAATACGCTGTCGCAAAATACCGTAAGGGGTTCCCGTGAAAGCAGACCGTCCGCTGAAATATTTCAGTCGACTGGCGGAATCAATGGGCTAATCGTGCAGCCGAATAAAACGACCCCGCTGGCGCAAAACTTGAGCCAGGTCGCGCAGAGTGCGGCTCCGCTTCCTGGTGCTGCCGAAAAAGAGACGGTAAGCGAAGCACCTGACAAGGACGAAGAGAAGATTAAGGGTAAGGATAAAGTCAACGAAAAAGACAAGGATAAGCCGGCGCCGGACAACCAGAAGGAAACGGTATTCAAGGAGATGGTAGTGACAGGCGAGGTCGAACGTGATTCGCATTACACCTCGCCTTCCACCCGCGTCACACGAACGCAGATCGAGCGTCAGAACGCGCAAACAACGGAAGAAGTGCTCAAGTACCAACCCAGTTTACAGATACGCCAGCGTTATGTCGGCGATCCAAACGGTGTACTGGGTATCCGTGGTGCGGATATGTTCTCAACAGCGCGCAATATGGTTTATGCCGATGGTTTGCCAATACACAACTTTTTACAGGCTACTTTTAATGGCGCACCACGCTGGTCAATGGTAGGTCCTAATGAAATTGACGCCGTTGATATCGTGTATGGTCCTTTCTCAGCGGAATACAGCGGTAATTCGATCGGTGGCGTGGTAAATATAAGAACGCGCATGCCACGCAAACAGGAATTCTATGTCGAGACCAGCCTCTTTATTCAACCATACAAGCTCTATGGGCCGGATAAAGGAACGTTTATAGGCGACCGGCAATACGTGTCCTATGGCAACCGGTTTCAAGACAAACTGTCGGTATTCCTGGCCTACAATCGCCTGGAAGCCCAGAGTCACCCGCAATCCTATTTTATTGACAACACCGGATTGGGCCAGACCCCCGCTTTTACTGCGCCTCAGCCTCCTTCCGGGACGCCTATTCCCCCGCTCACGGACGTTACTGGCGGTATTCGTACACCTGACACGCGTGGCACACCGAGTATCATCTATGGTGATACAGGTCCGGAGAAGGTGAATACTCAACTGTTCAAAGGCAAATTGGGTTATGACATTACTTCCGAACTTCAGGCTATTTTTACAGTCGCCTACGAGGATCGCACACGCAACCAGAATCATCCGCGTAATTATTTGCAGAATACTTCCGGGCAAACATTCTTTGGCGGACCTCAGAACGGGTCTCAACCCCTGATCCTGCCTAATGCCGCTCTGGATGGCACATCTTTCGATGTGCTAAACAGGGGGTTTGGGTTCAGCTCGGATAAACGTGAGACGTTGAACCTCGGCCTGCAGCTTCGCGGCGCACTGACCGAAAATTGGCATATCGATACAACAATCAGCAATTTTGACGTTCTCAAGGATACCCGCGCCACCGCTTTCTATAATCCGAGCGATCCCAATGGGAATCCCACAGGCCAGATTCAGGATTTCAAGAAATTCAGTTGGCTGAATTATGACCTCAAGCTGAGTACTCCCGCAGTGCTTGGCAATCAGAAATTGTCGTTTCTGAGCGGATATCATTATGATCAATACAATTTAAGTTTCCGGCAGTACTCGTTGACGGACTACGCGACACTGACGCGTGGTCCCTTGCAAGCGAACAGGAACAACGATGGTCAAACCTCGACCCATGCGATGTTCGCTCAATCCGCCTATCGTTTTTCGCCGGGCTGGGATGTGACAGTGGGGGCGCGCCAGGAATGGTGGGCGGCAAGCAAAGGGGTTGTAGGAAGTACGGTGGTGCCCGATCGTACCGAATCCGCGCTTTCGCCCAAAGTTTCGCTGGGTTATGAACCCGGACCGTGGAAGCTACGTTACTCGTTCGGAAGGGCGCATCGGTTCCCGGTGATTGCTGAACTTTATCAGTCCCTGAGTACCCCAACTCAGGTTCTTACCGCCAACGCACTGCTCAAACCCGAAAATGGAGTCCACCACAACTTCATGATTGAATACGGGTTGCCCAAGGGGTATGTCCGCGTGAATGTTTTTCGTGATGATATCAAGGATGCTATTCAGCAAGTGCTAACGGCCTCGGGCATACAGACACAGGCCTCATTCCAGAATATCGATAAGACCAGCACTACGGGTGTGGAACTTATCTTCGATCAACGGCGCATCCTGAACTCTAAATTTGATTTCATGTTCAATGGCACCTGGATGAATGCGAAGGTAGACGAGGGTCCTCTTGTAAATTTCACCGCACCGAATCATACGCCGCCGCCAGCCGGTCAACTAGGGCCGGACAGTTTTAATCTTACGGGTAAACAACGCATCCGTTTACCCCACTGGCGGGCGAATTTCTTTACCACCTACAACGCAACGGAGGCTTGGGATATCTCATTTTCCGGCCGTTATACCAGTGACTCGTTTAACGATCTCGATAACAAGGATTTTGTAAACAATGTGTTTGGAGCCCAAAGTGATTTTTTCTTCATGGATTTCAAAACCAGCTATCGGTTTAAATTACAGAATGGTTTGAAAAGCCGGGTTTCGTTTGGTATTACCAACCTGAATAACGATAAGGCGTTTGTTTTCCATCCCTATCCGCAGCGCACCTATCTTGTTGAAGCTGCGTTTAGCTATTAAAAGGCCTTCGAATAAAGCTCTGCTGGCAAACCCGAGGGCTCTATTCAGGGGGTTTCATTGTTGCTATTACGGGGATCGAAGTAGCGGGACCTTCTGAGCATAAATTTGAAACGCATAAGGACCGCGCCGCGACCGTGGCGATAAAGATTAACCAAACAAATTAACCACCCCGTCGAGGCCAACATGATTGATCGCATAAGTCGCCTTTTCCTGCACGATGGGCTTGGCATGATAAGCGATACTGACGCCAGCTTCCTCCAGCATCCTAAGATCGTTGGCGCCATCACCGATAGCGATCACTTGCTCCCGCTTCAATCCCAGTTCCTCGCGCACGTGTTTGAGCACGTCGGCTTTTCCTTGCGAGCCAATAATTTCACCCAGTACCTTGCCAGTAAGCTTTCCGTTCACAATTTCAAGTGTATTGGCGGCCGTATAATCGAACCCCAATTTTGTTTTTATTCTATCGGTAAAAAATGTGAATCCCCCGGAAATGACCATCGTTTTGAGACCCGCCGACTTCATGTGTTGCAGCATCTTTTCCGCGCCGGGACTTAATCGCACACGCTCGTCGTAAACTCGTTGCAACGCATCCTGGTCCAGTCCTTGCAGCAATGCGGTGCGTTGTCTCAAGCTCTCGGCAAAGACGATTTCGCCCCGCATGGTTCTCAGGGTAATTTCGGATACTTGTGGCTTCACACCATGCATATCGGCTACTTCGTCGATGGACTCGATCGCAAGCAACGTGGAGTCCATATCCATCGCCACCAGGCCAAAATCCCCGAGAGGCACCGTTTGCTCAACGAAAGCGAAGTCCAGTTCGGCGCCAGCACAGTATTCAGCGATGTGCTCCCGCTGGCTCGCATTTTTTAGCCGGAATGCTTCGCCGGTGATGCGCTCGATCTGGTTAGCGCCAGCAAGCTTTGCCAATTCTCTTAAATCATGGTTAGCTATCTCAAAGCCTTGGATAATGAGATTCATAGAAGATATCAATTATTATTAAAAAAGTTTTTTGTACGGCGGATTGTCTCAAACCCGTTGCTCAATGGCGGGCCTGTCTTGTTATTATCATAAGGAGATCTCACAAGCGGTATGGGCGTAAGCGGATTACCCACGCAGCAACTCTTCCCGAAATGTGGGGGTGGTTATGAACACTGATGTTTTTTAACAGCCCGTATTTTGCCAGCAATCGCAGCTTACTTCCATACCAGTTTCCAGCAAGCTGAAAATGCTACGCGCGTCAATTGTTCAACCCAATTGTTGACGATGCCCTTAAGATACCCCTATGCCATGAGAATGGCGATGGGGGTATCTTTATGTTCTATCCTTCATAACGAAAATGTTCAAATAGGTGAATCATGACTAAACCGCTTATTATCGGGACCCCGCTGAGTCCCGCCGCCACAAAGGTGATGTTGTTGGGTAGTGGTGAGCTCGGCAAGGAGGTCATTATCGCATTGCAACGCCTTGGCATAGAAACCATCGCCGTTGATCGCTATGCGAATGCGCCCGGTCATCAGGTGGCGCACCGCGCGCATGTAGTCAATATGGCGGATGGCGCCGCATTGCGTAAACTGATAGAACAGGAGCAGCCGCAACTTATCGTACCCGAAATCGAGGCGATCGACACCGGCATGCTGGTAGAAATCGAACGAATGGGCATAGCACGTGTCATTCCGACAGCACGCGCCGCGCAACTCACCATGCACCGTGAGGGAATCCGCCGTCTTGCAGTTGAAACGCTGGGCTTGCCAGCGTCATCGTATGCCTTTGCCAGCAGCCTGAAAGAATTGCGTACGGCGATTAAAAATAGCATCGGCTATCCTTGCATAGTGAAACCGGTGATGTCTTCTTCCGGCAAGGGTCAATCGAAAATTGATCGTACAGGAGAAGTAGAGACCGCGTGGAACTCTGCTGCCAGCGGCAGCAGAGTGGATCAGGGACGGGTAATTGTCGAGGGTTTCATCGATTTCGATTACGAAATAACACAGCTTACCGTACGTGCGATGAATGCGAATGGTGACGTGGAGACGCATTTTTGTGAGCCGATTGGTCATATTCAGATTCACGGCGATTACGTGGAAAGCTGGCAACCGCAGACAATGTCACTACTTGCGCTGCAACGTGCGCGTTACATTGCCGAAAAGATCACCGATAACCTCGGAGGCTTGGGTATTTTTGGCGTGGAACTATTTGTTAAGGGTGACGATGTCTGGTTCAGTGAGGTCAGCCCGCGCCCGCATGATACCGGCATGGTAACGATGTGTAGTCAGTTTCAGAACGAATTCGAGCTTCATACCCGCGCCATACTTGGTCTTCCAGTGAATACCGATTTGCGCGCGCCGGGTGCGAGTGCCGTGATTTACGGGCAGCTGGATCAGAAGGCTATCGCGTTTAGTGGCGTAGATGAAGCGTTGCGTGTACCGCAAAGTGACTTGCGTCTATTCGGTAAGCCGGAATCGTTCGTCAATCGCCGCATGGGCGTGGCGCTCGCAAATGGTATCGATACGGTTGAGGCGAGGGCTCGCGCAAAACTTGCGGCAAGCCGCGTGATGGCGGTAAAAAATACCGCTTAAAAACGGGTGGTTAAGGTAAAGTCCAGGCATATTGGACCGTTATTGTAAGTAGTCTATCAGCGTACTGATGCCTATCACATAAAGCTGAGCTGCGAAATGAGAACTGCGCGATAATACATCGTGTATTTTAAGTATTGGAACCGGGAGATAGGGAAGTGAAAGGATTTTCGATACAGATGGATAAGCCATACAGGCTGCCACAGGTTCGAGCGGGACAGATGTTATGCTGGATAGCCCTGGTGCTGCTGGGTTTAAACATGATGGGATGCAGCCTCCTTCTGAAATCTCAGTCACCCGAGCTTCCGGCCGTCTCTCCAGAGTCCAATATGAAGGAACAGCAAGAAATTGAACGCATGCAGAAGCTGCTAGTGGAAAAGGAAGCGGAAAAAGAGGCGCAGCAGCAGGAAATCGAACGCCTGCAAAAGATACTGGTGGAGAAAGAGGCGCAGATCCGCGTTCAACAAGCCCGGCAGCAGGATCAGGCTAAGACTTTACAGGAGACAAGCAGTCAGGCTGTCCACGCCCAGGTGAAGCTTCGGCGGTTGGCCACACGGCCCGCCGCCGCTTCGACAATTGCGGAGGCTGAAGTTGCCATGGAGAACTTGAAGTCATCTCCATTTACAGAGTCCGAGCAGGTGGTGCAAAGCCAGGCACAGCGTCTCTTGAGCGCTGCCGCCGCGTCCTACGCGGAAGACAATCATGTCGCGGCCATGGAGTACGCTGCGTACGCTCGCGGATTGATCGACATGATAAAGAACAATCGTGCTTTCAAGACGTCGGATTCGCGCCGTGTGACAACGCCGTTCGAGGTACCCATCCCGTTGCGTGCCGCGACCAACAGCAATCTGCGCCAGAACCCGGCGCTCAGCGCAGCGGTGTTGAGTGTAGCGAAGAAAGATTCCCTGATGACAGCGGAGGCATATCAAGGTGACTGGCTGCGAATTCAGACAGCCGATGGGCAGTCAGGATGGGTACTGAATACATTGGTGGAAGCACAAGTGGGCAAGTAGTATTGTTCACAACAACGACGAATAATGCGGAATGGGAATAATCCAGTCGTGACTCTATGCGGTTTCCTGCGCAGGCGTCAAATCGAGAATAGTTCGCGGGTATATTCTTAAACAAGCAATATTTCTGAGGCACCAGTAGTGTCTGCCGAACTTAAAGGAAATCGGCTGCAAAAGTTATCTGGCCGGTCCATATTTCGCCGCGTTTTTCAGCCAATGAAACAGCTATTGGCCTTCAGAATCGTCAAAATTTGTCCTCGCCCCGTTACTTTTTTGCTTCGATTCTTTAAGTACGATAGACCGCTAGGAGACGCAGAAAGCTCGATTACGGCCGGCATGCTTTGCCCCATAGAGTGCGCTATCGGCGCGAGCGAATACCGCTGTGGGTGTCATATCGCCGGACTGGCACTGCACGACGCCGATACTCACCGTTACTGCGATTATCGAGTCATTGGTGCTGTAACGCATGTTTTCCACCTGGGAGCGAACGCGCTCCGCCGTTTTCAGCGCCTGGTCCGTTGACGTTTCCACCAGAATAATAATGAATTCATCGCCACCATAACGTGCCGCATAATCAATACTGCGGATCGACTGAACGAGTATTCGGGCTACCGCTGTCAGGATCTCATCACCAGTAATGTGGCCATAAGTGTCGTTGAGCGTTTTAAAGTAATCGATATCCATCATCAACAACGTAAATTCTCGCTGGGTACGTTTGAAACGCGCAAGTTCATCGCTGAGGATCGCGTCAAGTTTGCTGCGGTTGTACAAGCCGGTAAGACTATCGGTGATGGAGAGTGTTTCCAGCACCTGATTCTGCTGCTGCATGGCTTGATTGGTGGCCATAATCTCGGCGTGACTATGGCGCAACTTGTCCGCCATCTGATTGAATACCTGTGTGAGATGCCCCAGCTCGTCATTGCGTGTTGCAGTCAGCCGCACCTCAAGATCGCCGCCGGCGATCCTGTCCGCCGCGCCAATCAGACGTTGCAGCGGCCCGACAATCGAACGGCCCATCTGAAAGGCCACTGCCGCCACTACAATGACCAGCGCACTCACAAGCGCCAGAAACATATCGCGCAGTTCTACCCAGGCGCTGTATACCTCGCCGCGATCACGTTCCGCCACGATGGTGACTGGCAGATTTTCGGATACGTCGGCGAGTCCGATAACCTCCCGATGCGTCATTCCCTGGAAGACCAGGGACTCGCCGGGTTGTGACTGCAAGCGTCGCAGTACCGATGCATCCAGTTGCTTCAGCTTCTCCGCATCAATCTGGCTGCTGACAAGAATTCTTCCGTCCCGATCCAGCAGGAGTACTTCGCCCGGCGGCGATTTCTTGGCACTTTTCAGATGAGGCTGTAGCGTACGCAGGTCAAGCACGGCAACCAATGCACCCATTATGAGATTGTCGTATGATAGTACTGGAACCGCGATGCTGAGTGTGGTGGTGGTGTATTGTTCGTCCCAATGAGGAGGTGTGATCACGAGACCCTCCGTAAGAGAGTTTGGCGGCCACTCGTCTGGAAGCGTTACGGCGGCGGCCGCTGCCGCACTGCTGGCTACGACCTGCCCGTCGGCGTTCACTACGGTTAGTTCCCGGAACGTGTCGAGCTTTTCCTGGACTGAACGCAGATAGTGCGCCAGGGCTTGCGGATTCTTGGTGACCGTATTTGCCCGGATATTCGCTTGCGGCCGGGCAATCGCCGATAATCCGTCGATGACCGCATTGGACGTGGACGATACGCGCACCTCGTGGGCACGTTTATCAATCCAGAGTTCTATTTCGCGACTGGCGTCACTTGTCAGCGTACGAAGTTCACGAGTGACGTTATCGCTGATCTGCGCCTCATTCTGCCGAAACGACAGCAATCCCAGTCCCAATGATGGAATAAGCGTGGCTATGATGGCGAAAACCATTATTTTGCTTCTTATACTTTTTAACCACACCATGTGAATAAGTATATCTAAAAATTTCAAAATAGACGGGAACGTCATACCCGAACGCAGGATTATTTTTCCTGAAGGCAGCGATTCTACGCTTGAAAGTCCTCCCTGAAAAAATCCTATAGCGGTTCTCAATATGCGCCGGAATCGTACGGGAATGCAATACGGATTTTAAGCATATTTGATTTTACGGGACTTTCATTTACTTAACTCTGTGATCAAGTTCTTTATTCGTTTTACCCGTTCCACCACCCCCGTAATCTTTACCTTTATTTTCAAGCGATCGGGGCCTGAAAGTTCATATTCGCGGCTGCGTTGAATAAGTGCGATGATTTTAGCGACATCCACCGGTGGATCGGGGATAAATTGTACCTGGATATACTCAATGCCAGCTTCTACCCGGGTGATTCCCAATGGCTTGGCGGCGGCGCGCAGGCGATGGCAGTCCAGCAATGCTCTGACAGGATCCGGCAAAAGGCCGAAGCGATCGATCAATTCACTTTGCATGTCATCCAGTTGCTCATCGCTTGTGCAATTGGCCAGACGTTTGTACAGTATCAGGCGCTCATGCACGTCGCTGCAATAGTCCTCCGGCAACAAGGCGGGTACATGCAGGTTAATCTCGGTCGCGACTCCCAGGGGATGCTGGATATCGGGTTCTTTACCCTCTTTCAATGATCGAACGGCGGCATCCAGCATGGTGGTATAGAGACTGAAGCCAATTTCCTGCATTTCGCCGCTTTGGGATTCACCCAGCACTTCCCCGGCACCCCGGATTTCCAGGTCGTGCATGGCGAGGTAAAAACCTGCTCCCAACTCTTCCATTGTTTGAATGGCTTCAAGACGCTTTCTGGCTTGTGTGCCCAGCGCCTCTTCCTCCGGTACTAGAAGGTAGGCATAGGCCTGATGATGTGAGCGCCCCACTCGCCCGCGCAACTGATGCAATTGGGCAAGGCCGAATCTGTCCGCGCGATTGATGATGATGGTGTTGGCCGTGGGGATGTCAATGCCGGTCTCGATGATGGTGGTGCAAAGCAACAGATTAAAACGCTGCTGATAGAAATCCTTCATCACGTGTTCCAACTCGCGTTCGCGCATTTGTCCATGGGCGATCTGTATGCGTGCTTCCGGCAACAATCGGACAAGCTTGTCATATATCAGCTGGATGGTGCCTATTTCGTTGTGCAGAAAATATATTTGTCCGCCACGTTTTAGTTCTCGCAGGCACGCCTCGCGGATGACCCCCTCGGAAAGGCGGCTGACAAAAGTTTTGATTGCAAGCCGCCGCTGCGGTGCGGTGGCGATCACGGAAAAGTCGCGCAGGCCCTCCAGCGACATCGCAAGCGTACGGGGAATGGGTGTCGCGGTAAGTGTCAGTACATCGACTTCAGCGCGTAGATTCTTCAGTTGCTCCTTTTGACGCACGCCAAAGCGATGCTCCTCGTCAATGATGACCAGACCCAGATTCTTGAATTTCACCCCTTTTTGAATCAGTTTATGGGTGCCAATGACAATTTCTATTTGTCCGCTGGCCAGTCCATTCAATGCCTGGGTTTGCTCCTTGACCGAACGGAAACGTGACAGCTCCGCAATTTTTATTGGCCACTCCTCCGCAATCAGACTGAAGCGATCGGAAAAATTCTGGAAGTGTTGCTCGGCCAGTAACGTGGTAGGCACCAGTACCGCGACCTGTTTGCCATCGGCAACAGCGACGAACGCGGCGCGCAACGCCACTTCGGTTTTGCCAAAACCTACGTCACCACAGATCAGTCGGTCCATTGGCTTACCTGAAGTCAGATCCTCGATCACTGCCTCAATCGCAGCTGCCTGATCGGGTGTTTCCTCGAAGCCGAAGCCCTCGACAAAGGCTTCATAATCATGTTGCCTGAAACCAAACGCATGGCCCAGACGAGCGGTCCGCTGAGCATACAGATTGAGCAGTTCCGCAGCGGTATCGCGCACCTGCTGCATCGCTTTGCGCTTGGCTTTGTCCCATTGGCCGCTGCCGAGTTTATGCAGCGGTGCGGCTTCGGGCGCCGCCCCGCTATATCGCCCGATAAGATGCAGTTGCGAGACCGGTACGTAAAGTTTGTCTCCTCCCTCGTATTCCAGCGATAAAAACTCGGTTGCGCCTTCTCCCAGATCCATGCTTATCAGCCCTAGGTAACGGCCAATGCCATGCTGTTCATGTACTACCGGATCACCGGATTTGATCTCGGAGAGATCGCGCAGCATTGCATCACCCACCGCTGTAGCTTTACGCGAATCACGTTCACGGCGGCCATGCAGATGTCTTGCGTAGAGTTCACTTTCGGTAATGAAGGCCATGCCCTCAGCGGATAGTATGAACCCGTTATGCAACGGCGCAACGCTGAGCATGAAGGATTGGGTGCTTGCCAGAAATTGTGCGTAACCATCGCAAATATCAGGGGATAGCCCATATTGCTTCAGGTGATCCAGGATCAACTCCCGTCTACCAAGGCTTTCCGCCAGCAGCAATGTTCGCCCCGCCGGCGACTGGAAGCTGGCGGTGAATTCCGGAATGAACCCGGCAAGCCTCTCCGCAGGATTGTCAGCGCGGCGGTCGATTTGCAGGGGCGGCAGCAAACGGGTCAAATTCTGGGCATTGAGATCCGTGCCTTGAGTTTCGGATGGAATTTCAACACGAGGATAAGGCTTTAGCGCGCCAAAAAAAGCATCCGTCGTGACAAACAATTCTCCCGGTGGTAGAAGCGGCCGGTCATGGTCGCCGCGTAGCAACTGATAGCGCGATTGCGTGTCATGCCAAAAACTCTCGACTGCCGGGTAGATATCATGGTGGAGGCATAGCGGCATCGTTTGTGGCAAGTAGTCGAACAGCGTCGCAGTATGGGCGAAAAATAGCGGCAAGTAATACTCGATCCCCGCGGGTGCGACACCTTTGCTTACATCCTTGTAAATGCGGCTCCGTGACGGATCGCCTTCGAATTTTTCGCGGAAATTGCTTCGAAAACAAGCACGGCCCTCTTCGTCAAAAGGGAATTCACGGGCCGGCAATAACCGTATTTCGGTGACGGGATAGACGCTTCTTTGCGTATCCACGTCGAACGTGCGGATGGTTTCGATTTCATCGTCCAGTAAATCAATGCGGTAAGGCAGCGGACTGCCCATCGGGAACAGATCAATCAGACCGCCACGCAAGCTGTATTCTCCTGGCGATAGCACTTGGGTGACATGAGTGTAACCCGCCAGAGTCATCTGGCTGCGCAGCGCGCTTAGATTGAGCGTTTCTCCCCGCTTAAGAAAAAAAGTGTGCGCAGCAAGATATTCTCGCGGCGGCATGCGATATAGCGCGGTGGTGACGGGTACGATCAATATATCGCAAGCGCCGCTCATGAGCTGATAAAGCGTGGAGAGCCGCTCGGAAATCAGGTCGTGGTGGGGTGAGAAGGTGTCGTATGGCAGTGTCTCCCAATCCGGCAGCAGATGAGTTTTCAGTTCGGGTGAAAAAAAAGGTATCTCTTCCAGTAATCTTTGCGCGGCAAGCGCGCTAGCCGTAATAATCGCTATCGGTTTTGCCTGCTGTGCCAGCTGTGCGAGCGCGAGCGCATCGCAAGAGCCGTCGAAATGGGGATAGCGAATTGTTGATCTGGGTGTAGGAATCGTCAGCTTGAGTGGCATCTGCGGATACTATTGTCTGTTATCGATGGGCAGCGAATGATAAACGCCATCGCTCCCCATTGAAAAGAAGTTTATGTGTCAGTGATCGGGCCGGCGTCCGGTATGGCTGGTTGACTGTTGCAGGAAAAGTGGCGCCCCTGTTCATCCGGTTCAACAGGCTGATCAAGGGACGAGAGGCAGATGGCAAAATGAGCACGTCAAGGTTCTTGACTTTCAGGAACCGATAATCAGGCGCCAGTGCTTAAACCGGGTGGAAACCAGTAATCCAGAATGAATTGCAGGGTGGAGCCGCCGTTGAACTCATTCATTTCCAACCGATAAACCGCATCTATCGTTTCCGGAAGCGGAGTCGTGTGAAAGAACAGCATAGCGTCATAGAGACGGCCTGATTTGTTCGATTCACGCTCTCCGGGCTGTGTTTCCTGTTTCCTCAATTTTAACTTCAGATGCTTCTCTCCGACTATTCGCTGCGTTTCCACCCGGAAGCGGGCATTGAACGCGGGCTGGGTGAAGCCCTGCCCCCACACCTGTTCCGTAAGACGCCGTGCCAGTTCCGGACTCAACTCGGACTCATCCAGACTCCCATCGGTTTCGATAACCAGCGTGAGGTCGGCCGGGGTAAGCAATGTCTGCGCGATTTGCTCGAAAGCATCACGAAATTTTTCGAAATCGCTGGCGCGTACCGTCAGCCCCGCCGCCGCCGCGTGGCCTCCAAACTTGAGCAGCAGGCCTGGGTAACGCTTGGAAACCAGATCCAATGAGTCCCGCAGATGGAACCCTGTAATGGATCTCCCCGAGCCTTTTATTTCGCCGTCGCCGCCAGGTGCAAATGCAATAACGGGGCGATGAAATTTGTCCTTTATGCGCGATGCGAGTATGCCGATCACGCCCTGGTGCCAACCCGGATTGAATAGGCTCAAGCTATGGGTATTCAGAGTCTTGCCAGTGGCGTTTTGCGTCGCATTATGCATAGGCTGCGTGGAAAGCGCGTTTTCCAGCATAACCAGTGCGCTGTCCTGCATGTCCGCTTCGATTTCCCGGCGTTGATGATTAAGCGCGTCGAGTTGCAAGGCAATTTGCGAGGCGCGAGATTCGTCCTCGGTGATGAGGCACTCAATGCCCAGTGCCATATCGTCCAGTCGTCCCGCGGCATTCAATCTCGGCCCAAGCATGAAACCCAGTTCGTAGGTGGAGGTTCGCCGGAAATCCCGCCGCGCGACTTGCAGCAGTGCGTTGATACCCGCGCAGCCATGTCCTCTGCGGATGCGCTGCAAGCCTTGCTGCACCAGGATACGATTGTTGTCATCAAGCTTCGCTACATCGGCCACGGTGCCCAATGCAACCAGGTCAAGCAGGCTGGCCAGATTAGGTTCTTTTTGGGGAGGTGTAAATATTCCTCTAGCGCGCAGCACCGCCCGCAGCGCCAGCATCAGGTAAAATATCACGCCCACTCCGGCAAGATGCTTACTGGGAAAATCACAGCCGCGTTGATTGGGATTTACAATAACGGCGGCGTCTGGCAGTTCATCCCCAGGCAGATGATGGTCGGTCACAAATACTTGCATGCCGAGACGATTGGCTTCCGCCACCCCTTCCACGCTCGCGATGCCATTATCCACCGTTATGAGGATGTCCGGACGATTCGTGGTAGCGGCGGCAAGCCGTACGATTTCCGGCGTGAGGCCATAACCATATTCGAAACGATTGGGAACAAGATAATCCACTATCGCGCCAAATTTTCTCAGTGCACGTATGCCAACAGCACAAGCGGTGGCGCCATCCGAGTCATAATCGGCAATAATCAGCAGGCGCTTCCGCGCAGGGATTGCGTCGGCCAGGCGCACCGCCATGGTGGAAACGTTCTTCAGACGCTCAAATGGAATCAGTCGCGACAATTCCATGTCGAGTTGATTCGGCTCTTCGATGCCACGCGCAGCGTAGACGCGAGCCAGTACTGGATGTAAGCCACTTCGGACAAGCGTATCGAAGGTATGCGGCGGATAATTGCGAATAATGATATTGGGCATGCACTAGAGATTGAAACCTTTAATTTTCTAGTATAACGCCTGCCGCTTTATTCGCGTTCCTTTCCAATCCCCTGAGACAGGAAAGAACACTCGTCATCCATTCATCTATACAAATTGAATTCAAAAATGGTAGTGCGCTCCGATACCGAGATATTCGACCCTTTCCCTATAAAACTGGCCGGTTGGAGAATTGCCGTGAAAATACTCCACCAGGAATTGAAGCTTGCGACCGAATGCTTGAAAATTATCGAATTGCACGCCGGCTCGGGCGGATACGTCGAGGTTCCAATTGTTTTGTTCCCAGTTTTTCATATCCACCGCCAGAATCGGTCGCATTGCTGCGAACTCAATACGCCAGGGGCTTCTGAACTCAACGCCATAGTGTATTAACCAGGGCTTGATTGTCGATGGCTGTTTGTGAAAAATACCGCCCCCACCACCGTATACCCGCAATCCATACGGGAGTTCGTACGAAAGCTTGAGATCAGCCCCCTCATAGCTGAGATTTATGCGCTCCACGGTGGTACGCAGCAGGAACTCATCGCCAAGATGCGAGCTTTGATGGAAGATACGGCCAAATGCGGAAAATTGACGTGCGCGAACACTTGCGTAAACCGATGCAATAAAATCTGTGTTGATGAGGTCGGATGAGCGTGCATCCAGATTGAAGTCGCTGAAGACACCGGCCTGCAGACCTGTCTCCCATTGCACAATGGACTTCCCCAGATTGGCCCGATAAAATGGTATCGTTTCACCGAAACTGACCGCTCCATTGTTGTTTCCGTCAATATTATCCCCGATATAATTGCGGTAGGCGGCTGAGAAGTGAGCCCATCGCGGATCAGCCAGTAATGGTTTAAACAGGTGCCCAGTGGGTAGAAAGCCCGTCGCAAAAACGGTTGTATTTGTTTCGGATGAACTTTCCGGAGCGCTCCGTATGCCTGGCGCTGCAGGATCGGCTATAACCTGCTGATGGGCGCTTTCCAGCTTTTTATCCGCTGCTTGCTCGGTTTGAACAGGGTTGGGCGCTATGACCTCTTTGGCGGCGCCCTCCAGCGCTATTACCCCGGTAACTCCGGGGATTTCCGATAATATCTGCAAAATTCGTGTTCGGTCTTCTGGCGTTAAATCACCTACCGGCACTGTAATAACGCCATTTCGTACCACCAGGGAGGAGAGATCGAGCTTGAAATCACGTTTGAGAGCTCCTGCGGCGTAACCCGCAATATAGGAATCATCGGGTATTGCGGCGCTGCCAACGGACGGATGAAATAAAATGGCCGCAATGATTGGTAAGAACCATGAAGCATCCGCCATCTTTTTGCCGTACAGCCTGAATAACCAGGAGAGTGTGAGCATTTTCTTTCTTGGCATTTTTCACCTCTTGTTAAATGATCTGAGAAACGGTTTTTTTTAGTTTGAATGAATTGGTAACCGAGAAAGTTTAATGAAAAGATGGGATTGGGGTCGGTACGTTGCCACACAAAGCATTGTTATTATCGATGATTGAGACTGCCGGCCTTTTATTCGGGCCGACTGATACTCTCATTTCGCTAAAGTCAATGATGTTCTTTATTACTAATCGCAGGATGCTTTTACTCTGTTCAATGGAGATATGCGACCAGGTGAAAAAGCTTTCTCCAGGTGAACAGCCATCTCAGCATGTTGCTGAGAGAAGGGGAAACCTGCTTGCGAATTTCTGCTAAATTACAGAAACTGATGTCATCAATTAATGTAATCCCTATCTATCGCGAGTCTCTGTCTCTATTTGACAGGGGAGTGATATTGAGTTTGTGGATTTTGGCGGGTGTCCATCTGTGAAGGAGCACAGCAATGAAGCAGTGGCTTTTTCTCTCTATCGCTATCGTCAGCGAAGTTGTGGCGACCTCTGCCTTGAAGGCGAGCAATGGTTTCACACAGTTATGGCCCTCGCTTTTAGTGGTGGCAGGTTATGCTATTGCCTTTTTCTTTCTGTCGTTGACCTTGCGCACTATTCCGGTGGGAGTTGCCTACGCTATCTGGTCCGGCGCCGGTATCGTACTTATCGCGCTCATCGCCTGGCTGGTTTTTGGACAATCACTTGATACCCCGGCTATCATTGGACTGGCGCTTATCATTGCCGGGGTGGTCGTTTTGCAATTATTTTCCAAGTCGGCTGTACATTAGCTGCCGGATTTAAAGGAAATTGCCCCAAAAAGATATTCCGGACCAACCGCTTGCCTGGGCCAATGGAACTGCCACTGGCTTCAAAATCCTCAAAGTCCTTCCTCACCCGATTGCTCATTCGCCTGAATTCTTCAAGTCCGGTTGGCTGCGAGGTGTACTAATGTCCAATTGTGCCTTTAGCCAGAATTGCTACGATGCAAACATGCTCAACGCTGAGTTTCAGCGTAATAGCTCTGGCATCGGAATCTTCATATCATGGACACAGCAAAATTTTTATTTCAGGCAGCAGCATTGTTGATCGTTTTATTTTCAGCGAGCGCTCACGCTATTCCAATATTGCAAGTCAATGGGGCGAGTGCTGCGAATGAAGATATTTATTCCGCGAAGTACAGTACGAGCCACCCGGAAGCTGATAACGTATTATTTCCTGTGAATCCTTCCGTATGGAGTGAGAATGCTAACAAGAATAATCTGCTAGATAATTTTAGCGGGCTCAGTTTGCTTTATGGCCTCTACTCAGCCTTTGCAGCGCCGTTGCTGAGTTCGCCCGCTGCCGGTTTCACGATTTTCGATCTCCCCTTGGGCAAGATCGCCGCAAACGATGAAGATATCGGATCAAGCGAGGATGAAAATACAATTATTGGTTTCTTTGCCACCCTGGGCCTTGGTTCGATGGACTGGGGGCCAGATGGAGGAAGCCCGGAGGCCGCTGGCCAGCAGGCCCAATCGGATCAGACCCACAACTCCTCCCCGGCGCCGCGTGGTCCGAGAGGCGATTGCCTGCAACGGCATCATGGGCAGTCGCAAAAGACCGGCTTACGGGACGATGGCCTTTGTCCCGGAGGGGGGGGTCTAGCTGGCGCTGGTAGCAGAGGAGGTGGCCGTACCCTCGCCGCTGGGAGCAATGGTCCTGGTCCTGGCCCCGGCCCCGGCCCTGGTCCTGGTCCTGGCCCCGGCCCTGGTCCTGGCCCCGGCCCTGGTCCTGGTCCTGGCCCCGGCCCTGGTCCTGGCCCCGGCCCTGGTCCTGGTCCTGGTCCTGGCCCCGGCCCTGGTCCTGGCCCCGGTCCTGGTCCTGGCCCCGGTCCTGGCCCTGGCCCTGGCCCTGGTCCTGGCCCCGGCCCCGGCCCCGGCCCTGGTCCTGGTGGTCCTGATCCCGTTGATCCTCCCAGTACTATTCCCGAGGAAGTGGGCACCGTTCCGGAACCAGCGACCCTAGCGCTTCTCGGCCTTGGCCTCGCGAGCATGTATGCCATGCGCAGTCGTAGGAAAATGTCTGGGCGAGTCAATCATCCTGACGGGATTCATAGTGGAAGCGTCTAAGGAACTTCAGGATAAGTCATTGACGTTTGGGAAGGAGCATCGGACCAGCCTGTATTTCGTCGCTTTTTTTGGCCGATAGAATTAGCTGTTGGCCTTCGAAATCGTCGGAATCCGTCTTTATCCAGTCACTTTCTCGCTTCGGTCTTCAAGTCCGGTAGGCGGCTGGCAGCAACGTCACATACTCTTTTTTGCGGGGAGGGCGCTTTTCTCTGACGAGCGAAGGGGTGTTCTGTCAAACGGGGTATGCTTGAGCACGAGTTTCTGGCCGATCAGGAGCCGTTCGGTACCGTCATTCCATGCCTTTATTTGTGCCACAGTAACGCCGTAACGCTGGGCGATACCGAATAGCGCATCACCTTTTTTGACGGTATAGACGAAATCGCGTTCGAAGATTCTTGGTGCAACAGGTTTGTTGTTCATGATTGAAATATCCGCACCATCAGCGCGACCGTTAAACGGTACCAGCAACGTCTGCCCCGGCATTATCCTGCTGTGTCCGTTTATGTCATTGATTTCTTTCAGCCGCTGTACACTAATGCCGTACCGTACTGAGATTTTCTCGGCGGTTTCTCCTTTTTTTGCCTGGTAGGCTTGCCACGACACCAGGGGTTTGTCATGATTCCTCAGATTCTCGGTAAAAATGTCTACTTTATCTACCGGCAGCAGCAGGATGCGCGATCCATCGACATTTATGACGGGGCGGTTGTGGGCGGGATTAAGCGCGTTAAACTCGTCCACGGAAATATCCGCAAGGTTTGCCGCAAGTTTTACATCCATATGGCGAGTTGCCGGGACTTCCTCGAAATAAGGCTGGTTAGGCACAGACTCAAGCTCGATACCAAAGATTGCCGGATTGGAGATGATGTTTTTTATGGCGATCAATCGAGGCACATAGCTCTGGGTTTCGGGTGGCAATTTGATATTCCGGAAATCCATCGGCAGCCCATTGTCGCGGTTTTTCATGAGTGAGCGCCCCACTGCGCCCTCGCCCCAGTTGTATGAAGCCAGCGCAAGTTCCCAATCGCCAAACATGCTATAGAGGTTCTGTAAATAATCCAGCGCGGCGCGCGTGGCTGCGACAATATCCCGCCTGTCATCATGCCACCAGTTCTGTTTTAAGCCGTAGTTCTTGCCAGTGGATGGAATAAATTGCCAAATGCCAGAGGCATGGCTACGAGAGTAAGCCTTGGGATTGAAAGCGCTTTCAATAATAGGCAGCAAAGCGATCTCGGCGGGCATTCGGCGGCGCTCCACCTCCTCAACAATATGAAACAGGTAGCGTTTACTGCGTTCAATAATGCGTTTTACGTATTTGGGATTATTGACGTAGAAATCCTCCCCATTGCGCACCTCATCGCTATCCATTTCAGCCATGGCGAAACCGCTGCGTATACGCTCCCATAAATCGCCTGGAGGTGCGGGTATTATGACGGCGGAATCGTCTAATTCGTCTGATTCGTTCGTTTCTTCGGGGAGTACGTCAATTTTGCTTTCTTCGACGGGAGTATCTTCGGATTTTTCGTATGCCCCCGC
The DNA here is from genome assembly GCF_900101945.1 of Nitrosospira sp. Nsp13. Taxonomy (NCBI): domain Bacteria; kingdom Pseudomonadati; phylum Pseudomonadota; class Betaproteobacteria; order Nitrosomonadales; family Nitrosomonadaceae; genus Nitrosospira; species Nitrosospira sp. Nsp13. The sequence continues at coordinate 23,645 of NZ_FMVD01000003.1, forward strand.
CGGGATAGATTGAGAAAGTGGCCGTTCAGCGGGATTCGCTCCATATGCTGTAACATTTGCAGTTGCCAGCGCCAGGCTGACAACCAGGAACGCTATGGAATGTTGTATTTGCGGGCTTCCGGCTAGTGGCATGACCATCCTGTAAGATTTGTAACGTTGAATGTGGCGTAGGCTGATTTCAAGAATTGGCGGAGCTAAGGTAAGTTTTCCGATAATGCATATGACAAAATAAATGCGGACTCTCCATCGTTACCCCGTGGCAAATTTATCCGCGCGTTGTAGACTGTCCCTCGAACTTACTCAGCTCTACTGCCGGTAAAGGTTTCCATCCCGATTTGCGGTGTTCCACGATGATATTGGTGAAGATGCCGCCACGTACAAAAAATTTGGCGGTGAGACGCAGATATCTTGGTTTCAATATGGCGGTCAGGTCATCGACAATGCGGTTTGTAACAGCTTCATGGAACGCGCCCTCGTTACGATAAGACCAGATATAAAGCTTAAGGCTCTTAAGCTCGATGCACTTTTTGTCCGGAATGTAGTCGAGGATCAGGGTGGCGAAATCCGGTTGCCCGGTCTTTGGACAGAGGCAGGTAAACTCCGGAATTTCCATATGAATATGGTAATCTCGCGCCGGTGCGGGGTTGGGGAAGATTTCCAGTTCTTTTGTGGGACGACTGGGCATTCTCTTATCTCGGTCAAATCGGTTAGAATGGTCTGCGCCCAGGTAGATCTTTCAGGAACGACGTTAAGATTTTACGTTGGGCTGCACAATTATAACTGTTTGCGAACGATAAATTGCGTCTCTCTCATATCAAACTCGCAGGTTTCAAGTCCTTTGTTGATCCCACAGAAATTCCTGTTCCCGGTGATCTGGTCGGGGTTGTGGGCCCCAATGGGTGCGGAAAATCCAATGTAATCGACGCGGTGCGCTGGGTTCTGGGCGAATCGCGGGCATCCGCGTTACGCGGCGAATCCATGCAGGATGTTATTTTCAACGGTTCCGCCAATCGTAAACCAGTGGGACGCGCAAGCGTGGAGCTGATGTTTGACAATCATCTTGGTAAAGCGGCGGGGCAGTGGTCGAGCTATGCGGAGATTTGCATCAAGCGGGTGCTACAGCGGGATGGCGAATCGACTTACCACATCAATAATATTCATGTACGCCGCCGCGACATTGCCGATATCTTTCTCGGCACCGGCATAGGCGGCCGTGGTTACGCCATAATCGAGCAGGGCATGATCTCTCGTATTATTGAGGCAAAGCCCGAGGAGTTGCGTATATTTCTTGAGGAGGCGGCAGGGATATCAAAATACCGCGAGCGTCGCCGCGAAACGGAGTCGCGTCTGGCAGATACGCGTGAAAACCTTTTGCGGATGAGCGATATTTGCCAGGAGCTGCAAAAACAGTTGCTGCATCTGGAAGAGCAGGCCGGGATTGCCTGTCAGTTCAAAGATATGACAGCCCGGCTACACACGGCGCAGAACCTTTTGTGGCAAGCCCGCAAACAGGAAGCTGCCATGCAGCGTACTGCCGCGGAAAAAGAATCCCAGTCTCTGCAAACAGCTCTCGAATTCGAAACCGCGAACCTGCGTGAAGCGGAAAAGCGCCTGGAAGCTAAGCGCGCTCAACATTATGCCATCGGTGACAGCCTGCATGAGGCCCAGGGCGAGCTTTACGCCGCCAACGCGGAAGTCGCGCGTATCGAACAGCAGATACGGCACCTGCGCGAAAATCATCAGCGTATGGAACAACAAATCACCATGGTCAGGGGTCAGCTTGAGCACCATGAAAAACAGGTGGAGGATGCGGGTGACAGCTTGAATCACTGGCATGGGGAGCTTGAACGCGCGCACTTGGCTCGCGAGGCCGGTAAACAAAAAGCCGAGACGGAAAATGAGAAACTGCCGCAGGCGGATTCCGCTTTCCGCTTGTGCCAGGAAAAACTGGCTGAAACTCAGCGCAACCTGCTCTTGGTTGAGCAGGCTGGGCAATTGGAAGAAAGCCATCGTGTTCATGCCGAAAAAACCTTTCAGCAGCTTGAAATGCGCCGCACAAAACTAATGTCGGAGCGAGATACCCTGCTCCAGCCAAATGTTGAAGAGTTATCCCATTTGCACAGGGAGACGGAAGACACCGCAACCGGCCTGAAACAGAAACAAGAAGTGCTTGCGCAAACCGAGAGTCTGTTGCTGGCCGCGAATGAGGCCCAACGTGAATTGGCGCGGAAAGCGCAGGTGCTGGAGCAACAGATTACCCAGACGGAAGCCCGGTTCAATGCCTTGCAGCGCCTACAGCATCGGCTCGAAGGCAGCCAGGGGTTAAATGCATGGCTTGTCAAGCATCAACTGGATGCGGCGCCGCGTTTATGGCAAAGCGTCCAGATCGAGAAAGGGTGGGAAGACGCGCTTGAAGCGGTACTGCGGGAGCGTCTTAACAGTGCGCGGCTGGAACAATTGGAAGCGGCGCATGACTGGGTAGGTGATTCGCCTCCCGGAAAATGGGCGTTGTTTGAATGCGCAAGATTGCCGGTACAGGGCGAGCAAGCAAATGATATGGCGGAGGGCAGGGAAGGCTGGATGCCGTTACATCGCTACCTGACTTGCGACAACGCGGGAATAAAGCCTGTGCTGGATGAATGGTTGAGCGGGATATTTGTGATAGAAGGGGTGCGGGACGGTCTTTTGCAACGAGCGAAACTTTCTCCTGGTGAAATGCTGGTTACACGTGAGGGCCATATTTTTACGCGTCACAGCCTTACTTATTATGCGCCGGATTCACAATTGCATGGGGTGCTGGCGCGGCAACGGGAGATGGCCCAGATTAAAATCGAAACGGACGCGCTGAGCGCCCGCCTCTCGGTCGAAGGCTCTGCCCTGGAGGCGGCGCAAGAAGATTGCCGCGAACTGGAATCCTCCGTATCGCGTTTACGTTATGACGCCGGGCAACTCCAGCAAGAGCACCATAATGCGCAAATGCAAGCATTGAAGCTCACCCAGTTGGCTGAGCGCGCCAACCAGCGCCGGAGTCAGATCGATACAGAGTTGGCGGAAATTGGTCAACAGGCGGTCGCGGAAACCGCCCGGATGCAGGATGCTGAAACAAAACTGGCGGAATATCGAGTCCAGATTGGAGTTTTGCGGGAACAGGAGCAAAAGGAAAAGCTGGCGAGTGAAGCGGCAGAACAGTTTCTGCACGCTCAGCGTCAGCTCGCGCAGAATACGGTGAAGGAGGTGCAGGAAGCTGCGTTTCATGAAAAAACCTGTCAGAATAAAATCGCCGAGGTGGAGAATTCTGTCCAACTTATTAACGAGAATGCCGTTGAACTCAGAGACAATCTGGAAAAATTACTGAATGATCAAAGCGGTTTTGATGAAAGTCCGCTGAATGATCACCTTCAGGAATGGCTATCATTGCGAGAACAACGGGAACGGAAGCTGGCGGCGGTTCGCAATGCCCTCGAAAGCGCGTCCGGTGATTTGCGCGGAATAGAGCAGGAACGCATGACTTCCGAGCAAAAGTTGCACCCGTTGCGGGAATCCATTAACAACGCTCGCCTCAAGGAACAGGAGGCAAGGATTACCGAAAATCAGTTTAGCGCGCAGTTAAAAGAGGCGGGGGCGGACGAGGAGGAATTGATACGGGTGCTCGGGAAAACGCGGCCTTCCTCCTTGCAGGCCGAGATAAACCGCCTCAATATCGAGATAACTGCCTTGGGCGCGGTTAATCTCGGCGCGCTGGAGGAATTGCAATCCGCCCAGGCACGTAAAACCTATCTCGATTCGCAATCTCAGGATCTAAAAGAAGCAGTGGAAACTCTGGAGAATGCAATTCGACGGATTGACCGTGAAACCCGTGAACGCCTGCTGGAGACTGTCGACAAGGTGAATGGTCACTTGAATGAATTGTTCCCCACCATATTCGGCGGCGGACAGGCGAAGCTGATATTGAAGGGCGAGGAGATTCTTGACTCGGGTGTACAGATCTTTGCGCAGCCGCCGGGCAAGAAGAACAGCTCCATTCATTTGCTGTCTGGCGGTGAAAAAGCCCTGACCGCGCTGGCGCTCGTGTTCTCACTGTTCCAGTTGAATCCGGCTCCATTCTGTTTGCTGGATGAGGTGGATGCGCCGCTCGACGACAGCAATACTGAACGTTTCTGTAATCTCGTGAAGAGAATGTCGCGTCACACCCAGTTTGTGTTCATCAGCCACAATAAAATCACGATGGAGATGGCGCAACAATTGATAGGTGTCACCATGCAGGAACAGGGCGTCTCGCGCGTGGTTGCGGTTGAGATCGAGGAAGCCGTCAGACTGAGCGATGTAGCCATGGCGACCTGACCGGCATGGCGGATATGAGCGAATTGCAGATCAGCCTGATAGCCATTGGTTTCGTGGTGGTGCTTGGTGTGGTTTTCTTTAACTGGATGCAGCAGCGGCGCTACCGCCGGGGCGCGGAAGAAGCCTTCGCACGCAAACATGAAGATATACTGTTAAAGACAAAGGCGAATGCCTCAGTCGCGGACGATGAACGGGTCGAACCGCAACTCGGTAAGGAATTATTGCGAGAATTGCAGGGAGAGCCGGGCGTAGGACCTGAACCGGTGGAAATTACGGAGCCGGATCTGAACGTTACCTCCGTAGCGGCCATACCAGATGGTTCGATTACTTCAGCCGGTTCTGCCACGTCAGCCGATTCGGCCATATCAGCCGGTTTGATCGCATCAGCCAACTCGACCACCTCAACCAGTTCGGCCGCCTCGCATGAACAGGCGTCTGCCAGTCATGTTCATGTTGTGGATGCGGTCGATTATATCGCTAACATCCGTGCCAAAACATTCATCGCAGATGCGGAATTGGCAGAGGTATTACAGCGGAAATTCGATTTCAGCAAACCGGTGCGATGGCTGGGGCAAAGAACTGTAGAGTCGTCTTGGGAAGAAATCACGATAGAGACCCTTGGTAAGGGTGGCTATATTAGCTTGAGGGGCTGCCTGCAACTTGCCGATCGCGCCGGCCCTGTGAGCGAAGTAAGCTTATCCGAGTTCCAGGACATGGTGCAAAGCTTCGCAACGCGCGTGAATGCGGTTGCGGACTGTCCCAATGCTCGCCAGGCATACGCGCAGGCATTATCGCTGGACCAATTCTGCGCGGAAGTGGATGTCATGATAGGCATCAACATTATCAGCAGGGATAATAGTGTATTTACCGGTGCCAAGATCCAGGTTTTAGCGGAAGCATCAGGTTTCAAACTGGGGGCCAATGGTATGTTCAGTTATCGCGACGAAAACAACGCCTTATTGTTTTCCCTCAATAATCATGAATCCTCTCCATTCCTTCCCGATAGCATGCGAACGATTACTACTCATGGCATTACTTTTCTGCTTGACGTACCCCGTGTGGCAAACGGCGAAAATGTTTTTGATGAGATGATGCATCTCGCAGGGATTTTCTCTGACACCCTGGGAGGTATCATGGTCGATGATAATCATATGCCCCTGAGTGATAGCGGTATTGGCAAAATCAGACAACAGTTGAGTGCCATTCAATCCATGATGGTGGCACGCAAGATTCCGGCCGGCGGCGAGATTGCGCTGAGGCTGTTTGCGTGAATGAACATTCCTGATCACATCAGGCATCAGGCACAGAACCTGCGCAATATAATCGAACTGCATAACTATCAGTATTACGCACTGGATGCGCCAGTTATTCCGGATGCCGAATACGACCGCCTGTTTCGAGAGTTGCAGGAACTTGAACAACGCTATCCCCAGCTCATTACACCGGATTCTCCTACGCAGCGCATAGGTACTGCGCCGCTCAAGGAATTTCCGAAAATTGTTCATCGCACACCCATGCTCTCCCTCAGTAATGCGTTTGAGGCGGCGGAAGTGGACGCATTCGACCGGCGCGTGCGTCAGACCCTGGGAGTGGACAGCGTGGAATACGCGGTGGAGCCAAAATTTGATGGGCTTGCCGTTAGCCTTCGGTACGAGAATGGGATATTTACCACGGGCGCGACCCGTGGCGATGGATACACCGGCGAAGACGTCACTTTGAATTTACGTACCGTCAAATCCATTCCCTTGCATCTGCATGGCGACTCGAGCAGTGGTTCCCCGCCCGCCCTGCTCGAGGTGCGAGGCGAAGTGCTGATGCTGAAAGCCGATTTCGAGAAACTTAACCGGCAACAGCGTGAGAGAAATGAAAAGGAGTTCATCAATCCTCGCAATGCCGCCGCCGGTGCGCTGCGGCAGCTTGATCCCGGCATTACCGCTAATCGCAGGCTTACGTTCCTTGCGTACGGCATCGGCGCGGATCCCGATGGAAACGTGCCGCATGATAAACAAAGCCGCATAATGGATTATCTGGCGTCGCTACGTTTTCCGGTGGCCCGTGAGCGTAGCGTGGTGAATGGTGTGGCGGCATTGATGGAATATCACCGTGAAATAGAAGGGATGCGTGAATGCCTGCCTTACGACATAGATGGCACCGTATATAAGGTGAACGATCTGGCTCAGCAGGAAAAGCTCGGGTTTGTTTCCCGGGCTCCCCGATTTGCCGTGGCGCACAAATTTCCGGCACAGGAAGCCGTAACCGAAGTGCTGGGAATCAATGTACAGGTGGGTAGAACCGGCACATTAACCCCGGTTGCCCGGCTGAAGCCGGTATTTGTGGGGGGTGTCACCGTCACTAACGCGACACTGCATAACGAGGATGAAATCAGGCGCAAGGATGTGATGATCGGCGATAGCGTGATTGTGCGACGGGCGGGTGACGTGATTCCCGAAGTGGTGGCTGTACAGAAGGAGAAGCGATCGGCGCATGCCAAGTCGTTTGTCATGCCCGGTCATTGTCCAATTTGCGGTGCAAGAGCGGTGCGCTTGCCGGGAGAAGCAGTGACGCGCTGCACCGGTGGATTGTTTTGTCCAGCGCAACGGAAACAGGCGATCCTGCATTATGCATCGCGTCGTGCCATGAATATTGATGGCCTGGGAGAAAAGCTGGTGGAGCAACTGGTGGATAACTCCATTATCAGAACTCCCGCAGATCTTTATAGACTGGGCATTGCCGCGCTTGCAGCCCTGGAGCGCATGGCGGAAAAATCGGCGGGTAACATAATAAATGCCATCGGGAAAAGCAAGCACACTACGCTGGCCAGGTTCATTTATTCACTCGGTATCCGCAACGTTGGCGAGACCACGGCCAAAGACTTGGCCCGGTATTTTGGTAACCTCGATCGATTAATGGCGGCGGATAGGGAAGTCTTGCAGCAAGTCCCGGATGTCGGTCCGGTGGTGGCCGAGAGCATTGCCGATTTTTTTGCCGAACGACATAATCTCGAAGTCATCGAACAATTGCGTGCCGGGGGTGTGCGGTGGGAAGAAGGCTCGGGCATGCAGCAGGCCGAGGCAAGCTCCGGTGTCAGCCTTGGCAAGCTCGGAGGCAAAACTTTCGTATTGACGGGAACCTTGCCTAATCTTTCCCGCGAAGATGCGAAGGAAAAGATTGAAGCATTGGGTGGGAAAGTCTCGGGGAGTGTTTCGAAAAAAACCGATTATATAGTGGCCGGTGCCGATCCTGGCAGCAAGTATGACAAGGCGGTCGAGCTGCGGATAACCATCCTCGACGAAACAGGGCTGTTACAATTAATGCAGGATACACAGACTGACGGACGTTCAATTTCTGAAAACCCTTAATCGAGTAAGCTTATGCCAAAAATAACCAAGGCCGTTTTTCCCGTAGCAGGTATGGGTACCCGTTTTCTGCCAGCCACCAAGGCCAGTCCCAAGGAAATGATGCCTATCGTGGATAAACCGTTGATTCAGTACGCGGTGGAAGAAGCCATTGCAGCGGGCATTACAGAAATGATTTTCATCACGGGACGCAACAAGCGCGCAATCGAAGATCACTTCGATAAGGCTTACGAAATGGAAACGGAACTGGAAGCACGGGGCAGACATGAGACGCTGAGAATACTGCGAAGCATTCTGCCGAAAAATATTTCCTGCATCTATATCCGGCAGTCGGAAGCCCTGGGATTGGGCCATGCGGTATTGTGCGCGCGTCCTGCGGTGGGCAACGAGCCGTTCGCGGTGCTGCTGGCAGACGACTTGCTGGTTGGCGATGAGCCAATCATGCAGCAGATGACTGGAGTATATGAACAAAACGGCTGTTCGATACTGGCCGTACAAAATGTCGAACCGGCAGACACGGTGAATTACGGTATCGTGAAGTGCGGGCCGGGAATGAATAGGCTTCATCCTATTACAGGTATGGTGGAAAAACCTGCGCCTGAAAAAGCACCCTCGACCTTGGGCGTAGTGGGCCGTTATATCCTCACACCGAAAATCTTTAATCATCTGGAACAAATCGAACCGGGTGCAGGTGGAGAAATTCAGTTGACTGACGGCATAGCGTCGCTGTTGCAGGAAGAACGGGCGCTTGCTTACGAATTTTCCGGAATCCGTTACGACTGTGGAACCAAGATCGGCTATCTCAAGGCGACTATCGCGCTGGGGCTTACGCATCCCGAAGTAGGCAGGGAGTTTGCGGAATATCTGGATACGTACGGCCGTCGCAATACCTCTGCCTGAGTGCAGGCTTCCTGTCGTTTTGTCTAGTATCGTATATTGATGTTATCTTCCGAAGAAGCAACGAGAATACTCGGCGCAGCGGAGCAGATATATTCCGCTGCCGACGTATCAAAGACTGTCCGGCGCATGGCGGCGGATATCACTTTGGAGCTGTCGGGCAAATATCCATTGGTGTTAAGTGTAATGGGTGGCGCGGTGGTGTTCACCGGACAACTGTTGCCGCTCCTGGAATTTCCGCTTAATTTCGATTATCTGCACGTCAGCCGCTATGATAATGAAATCCAGGGTGGCAAAATCAACTGGAAGGTGACTCCTCATGAAAATGTGCGGGATAGAGTGGTGCTGGTTCTGGATGACGTTCTCGACGAAGGGATTACGCTTGCGGCGATCCGCGACTGGATCATGAGTCATGATGCGGCAGCGTTTTACAGCGCGGTTTTTGCCGATAAGGATCTCAACAGACCCAAGCCGATCAATGCGGATTTTGTGGGGGTCGTATTGCCAAATCGCTATGCGTTTGGTTTTGGAATGGATATCTATGGCGCATGGAGAAATTTACCGGCGATTTATGCATTGAAGGATTGAACCTGAATCCAGTGATGAATCACTACATTCTGGTAGATAGTATTATGATTAATAAAAATATTTTATATTGTTTGAATCCATATTCCGGATTTGAAAGTTTGGGATTTTCGCGGTTTCCTGATGACCGCATTTTCAGAACTCTTCATCATTGGCTCCTGAAAGCATGCTTGCAATCATAGGTGGCACCGGTATGGCCCAACTCGCCTGCCTGGAAATATCGCATCGACAGATTATGAGAACCCCCTATGGCGAACCATCCGGTCCGTTGACTTTTGGCAAGATCAATGATCATGAGGTGGTATTCCTTGCGCGCCATGGTTATGGCCACACCATTCCACCGCATGCGGTGAATTACCGCGCCAATCTGTGGGCGTTGCAATCATTGAACCTTTCCCGGGTGATATCTGTTGCGTCGGTGGGCGGGATTCACGCTGATTTCACGCCTGGTACGGCCGCTATTCCGGACCAGATAATTGATTACACCCATAGCCGCAAGTATACTTATTATGACGGTACAGACAGGCCCGTTACCCATATTGATTTTACCGAGCCTTATTGCCCGATAACGCGGAGAAGCCTGCTGGAAGCGGCAAAACGGGCAAATGAAAAAGTCATCGACGGTGGTGTCTATGGCGCCACCCAGGGACCACGTCTGGAAACCGCCGCGGAAATCAACCGGTTGGAGCGGGACGGAGTTGACATGGTGGGTATGACCGGCATGCCGGAAGCGGCATTGGCAAAAGAACTAGGTCTCTGCTACGCGACTATCGCAGTCGTGGCAAATTATGCCGCAGGTCGTGCAACGAGCGCTCATGCCATCCGTCTGGAGGATGCTCATGCTGTTCTGGAAAAAGCGATGGTAGGTGTCAGAAATATTCTCGAATGGGTGGTAGAGCTCGATGTCGATTAAACCGGTATTGAGAATGGGTGATCCACGTTTGCTGGAAGTGGCCGGCAAAGTGAAGAAATTCGGCACACCCGAACTCAACGAACTCATTCAGGACATGCATGACACGATGGAAGCGCTGAATGGCGCGGGGCTTGCCGCACCGCAGATTGGAATCAGCCTTCAAGTCGTGATATTCGGCGTGAAGCGCAATCCACGCTATCCCGATGCGGAAGAAGTGCCTTATACCGTGCTGATAAATCCCGAGGTGGCACCCCTCACGCAAGAAATGGAACAGGATTGGGAGGGTTGCCTGAGCGTACCCGGTATGCGTGGTATGGTGCCACGCTTTACCAGACTTCGCTACCGGGGCCTGGATCAATATGGCGGATCCATCGATCGCGAGGTTGACGGATTTCACGCCCGTGTTGTGCAACATGAATGCGACCATCTGCAGGGCATCCTCTACCCCATGCGAATCACGGACTTTCGTACATTCGGCTTTACCGACGTTTTGTTTCCGGATCAGGCACCCATGGACGAGTAGGGAAAGGCCTCCGCCAGGAATAGTCAGCCGTTCTGGCTAATTTGTTTTTTATCCATTATCAAATCAGAACAGGCCAGTTGCTGTGCTAACAATTGGGCCAGATGACGAGCGCTTCGTTTCCCGCTCTCGACAATGATATGCGCTGTCTCCCGGTAAAGCGGATCACGCTGGGCATAAAGTTCGGCCAATTTCCGGCGAGGATCTGAAGTTTGAAGTAATGGCCGATTTTTGTCCTGCCGCGTGCGCCGCCACAAATCATCCACTGTCGCCCTCAGATAAATTACCGTGCCGCCGCGCTTTAACATCTCACGGTTTTCGATATTTAGCACTGCGCCCCCCCCTGTGGCAAGCACGATATTCTCGCTTCTCAGCAGTTCCGTTAATATTTCGGTTTCACGCTTTCGGAAACCAGCTTCTCCTTCAATTTCAAAAATTACCGGGATGCTGACCCCAGTGCGTTTCTGAATCTCCCGATCCGAGTCAAAAAAAGTCTTGTCCAGAAAGTGAGCCAGTAATTTGCCGATGGTGGTTTTCCCCGCGCCCATCATACCCACCAGGAAAATATTGCCGCTTGCCTCATTTGCGTCATCCGCGGTTTTTTCTGACGCCAGTGTTGCATATGTGGAATTCATGCGCGTAATTGTAGCGGAAATATCCTGAATCGCGCATAGACAAAACGTGCTTGAGCTGGAGAGCCGCGTACTTTTTCTTGTAATCAGCACTGATATGAAGGGCCGCGGGCGCAATGACCCGATTATGATTTACACGAGAGAATCAAGACCAGATTCCGGTCTGTGGAACCGGCAACGCGGTGGAGAAAGAATGACGTGGAAGAAGAAGATTTAAAGAAACTCTTTTTGTTAGTCCGGCTGAATGGGTGGTGTGGCGCTGAACTCGTCCTTGTTCAATCTGCCATCCCGGTCAATATCCAGACTCTTGAAAATCCTGGCGGGCATATTTTGCTCCTCCGCTTCTTTCGCGCTTATGTAGCCGTCCTTGTCCGTATCGTATAATTCCCAGGGAGGGCTCGTATTTTTTTCGTTGGGCCCCACGGACGTTTCCGCATGAGCCAGAGAAGAGATACCGACGATTAATATTGCCGATAATTGTACTGTTTTCTTTTGGAACGCCGGGAAGTGATTCATTGCATCTCCTGAATAATCACCGTAAGGAGGATATGGATAAGCAGTGCTCAATTCATCAAAAGGTAGATTATTATTAAAACTGACGCAGGTACGCCTAAAATCCAGGCGAGAAAATATTTACCCATGATAGTTCTCCCGAAAAAGGCCTGAGACAATATATTTCCGGATATTACATTTCCATGGTGTGCTTAAACTGTACTACGCGGCTCGCATCATGGAAGGCGTTCCCGCGAGCGCGGGTTGTGCGAGCGTAACAAATGTACCACTGAGGGCAGCACCTTCCGTATCATCAATGTTCTGGCCTTGTTGCCCAGTAGTCCTGCCGTAATGCCGGCGCCGCCTCTTGCCGCCTTGCGTAAGGAGCCGCGCGGCATTATCGCCAGCACGGCCACCAGGCCCAAAGCAGCGGAATAGGGGTGGCGCGTTAAAAACTTGAACGTATGGCTGCGCGGGAATGCGTCCAAGGTATCGGCGGGAATATTCTCATCCGGATGGCTGAATGTGGACCGATAGACATCCCGGCTGGCATGCATCCGATCCAGCAGTATTTTTCTCTCGTCTTCGAGGGAAGCGCTCATACCACATCCTTCATCAGCTTGACATCCTGCCGTATTTCGTCACGCAGGGTATCAAAGGTGGAAGCAGGACGTGTCTTATCTTGACTGCCCATATAAGCCACGAAGGCGATCAAGGCATAACAGGCCATTACTCCCCATGCGGCGGCCGCTCGATAAGGTGTATCCCAGCAAGTAATTATGATGGCCAGGCCCAAAAAGATCAGGCTCAAGGCAGCGAAAAGCATCACTATCACAAAGCTGATTATCCGTTTTTTCAAGCTCTGTCCTTGAATCTCAACGGATATTCTTATCAATTCAAGGTAATCGTCGGCACGTTCCAGCGCAATGGCGGCCAGGCGCCTGGCTTTCTTGATGGTCTCAAACATGGCGATTTTGTCTCGACTGACGTGCCGGGGCACCAGGAGAAATTAGCGACGCGTAATCAACACGCCGAGCAGAAAGCCCGCGAATGCCGCATAACCGACCGATTGCATGGGATGCTCTTTCACGTAGCCCTTGGAATACTCAACGCCATGATCGAACTGCTCGCGGGCGTCATTCGCCATCTCGGTGGCCGCTTCCCTGGTGGAAGCAATTTTTTCCAGCAGCTTTTCCTTGGCTTCTTCCACTTCGGTTTCCGATAAACTGGAGAGACGGGAGATCAGATCGCTCAGATCGGCACGGAGATGGGCCAATTCCTCGCTGGCAACGACGCCCGCCCGCTTGCCAGCCGATCTGGCAGCGTCTCCCACCTTATATGCTGCCGTACCTGCCCGCTGTGCCATATGCTTCACCTCGGCTTGTGCTTCATCCGTTTTGGTCCTGGAAGTATCGGTTGCCATGGTTAACTCCTTTTTGTAATAGAAAGTATGCTGTATACCAGCATGAGATACCAGTTTCTCGCAATTGGCAATTCCGGTATGTACGTTGACACACATAATCAAACCGATTCGTATTGATTCGATTATCTCATCTGTATTTCGTTACTATACACGTTAGATCCATTGCAATCGATAAGTAGGGTCGATTGATGGAAGAAAGGCATTTCTAGAGTTCCGAGAGTGCATGTTCTGATTTCCTCAGGTTCAAATTGAGTGAACCCCGCAACAATGCTATAATGCCGCGCTAATCTGGCTTTGCGTCGCTTATCCCATTCCGGGTTCAGCTTAAATCCCAGATTAAATTCACATACCTGCCTATTCCAAGGGTGCTCTCTTATAGAGCGACTATGGCGGGTAGAGGCTCAACCCAAAGGAGAAATTCATGTCAGTAACCATGCGGCAAATGCTGGAAGCGGGCGTTCATTTTGGACATCAGACTCGTTTCTGGAATCCCAGAATGGCTCAGTATATTTTCGGCCATCGTAACAAGATACACATCATTAATCTGGAGAAAACCCTGGCGATGTACCAGGATGCGATGAAATACGTGCGTCAGCTATCCGCCAACAAGGGAACCATCCTTTTCGTCGGCACCAAGCGTCAGGCGCGGGACATCGTGCGAGAGGAAGCACTCCGCTGCGGAGCCCCCTATGTCGATCAGCGCTGGCTCGGCGGGATGCTGACCAATTTCAAGACGATAAAGCAATCCGTCAAGCGCCTGCATGATATGGAAGCAATGGTGGAGGACGGCACGCTAGACAAACTCTCCAAAAAAGAGGCGCTGGATATTCAGCGCGAACTGGAAAAACTCAATCGTAGTCTGGGTGGTATCAAGGATATGAAGGGAATCCCCGATGCCATGTTCGTGATTGATGTGGGTTATCAGAAAGGCGCAATCACCGAAGCCAAAAAATTGGGTATCCCGATGGTGGGTGTTGTTGATACCAACCACAGTCCCGAGGGGTTGGATTACATAATTCCCGGCAACGACGATTCCAGCCAGGCCATACGCCTGTACGCACGAGGGGTGGCCGATGCGATTCTGGAAGGGCGCAACCAGATTGTTCAGGAAATTATCACAAACGAATTTGTAGAGACGGACGAGACGACAGCCGCGGAATAGCGATCAGCCTGGGCTAGAATTGCGAGCAGCGTGCCGGCAGTGCTGATTTCATGATGGCTGCCGGTATGTGAATGGGCTGCGGCTTTAATTAATTTTGTATTTGGAGCGAGTATGGCGGACATTACCGCACAAATGGTAAAGGAATTACGCGACATGACCGGCCTGGGCATGATGGAGTGCAAAAAGGCTCTGACTGAAACCAGTGGCGACATGAAAGCAGCGGAAGATTTGCTGCGGATCAAAAGTGGCGCCAAGGCAAGCAAAGCGGCCGGACGCATTGCGGCGGAAGGAATGGTGGCGGCGTATATCGCGCCTGACGGCAAGCGCGGCGCGTTGGTGGAAATCAATTGCGAGACCGACTTTGTTGCTAGGAATGAAGATTTTATCAATTTTGCCCGTGGCCTGGCACAATTGGTGGCCGGGAGCGGCGTCGCGGATACGGCGGCGCTGGCAGGCGCCTCATTGCCGGGCGGTGAAAATGTGGATGACTTCCGAAAAGCGTTGGTAATGAAACTGGGTGAAAACATCAACGTACGCCGTTTCGTACGATATGTGGCGGATGGCCGCCTAGTTTCATATCTGCACGGCACAAAAATCGGTGTAATGGTCGATTATACAGGCGGTGATGAAACATTAGGCAAGGACTTGGCCATGCATATTGCGGCCAGCAAGCCTATTTGCGTTTCGCGTGAACAGGTTTCACCCGAATTGCTGGTGCGTGAACGGCAGATCTATACTGCGCAAGCGGCGGAGAGTGGCAAGTCTGCTGATATCGTCGCAAGAATGGTGGATGGACGTATTGCCAAATACCTTGCTGAAGTGACGTTGCTCGGCCAGCCCTTCGTCAAGGATGCGGATCAGACCGTGGAAAAACTGCTTGCAGCTAAATCAGCCACCGTTAATGGCTTTACCTTGTTCGTCGTGGGGGAAGGTATTGAAAAGAAGTCTGGAGATTTCGCCGCCGAGGTGATGGCTCAGGTGAGCCAAATGAAAGAAGATCAGGCCTCACAGACAAACTAAAGATGTTCATGACGAGTACCGTCTATAAGCGTATTCTGCTGAAGCTCTCTGGTGAGGCCCTGATGGGTGAGGACAGCTATGGCATCAATCGCACCATCATTGAGCGAATTGTCGCCGAAATCGCGGATGTGAGCCGGCTGGGTGTCCAGATCGCAGTGGTTATCGGCGGAGGCAACATTTTTCGCGGTATGACATCGGCGGGAGATGGGATGGATCGTGCCAATGCGGATTACATGGGTATGCTGGCTACGGTCATGAATGGCCTGGCACTTCAGGATGCCATGCGCCGTGCCGGCCTGGTAAGCCGGGTGCAGTCCGCGTTGCGTATTGATCAAGTGGTGGAGCCCTATATTCGCGGCAAGGCAATGCGCTATCTGGAAGAAGGAAAGGTGGTAATTTTTGTTGCTGGTACCGGCAATCCCTTCTTTACTACCGATACTGCTGCCGCGTTACGTGGAATGGAAATGAACGTGGATATCGTGCTCAAGGCCACCAAAGTGGATGGTGTATATACCAGCGATCCAAAGACAGACCCTCGCGCCATACGTTACCAAAACCTGTCGTTTGACGAAGCAATCTCTCAGAACCTGAAGGTGATGGATGCCACCGCCCTGACTCTTTGCCGCGATCAGAAGTTGCCGCTCAATGTATTCAGCATCTTCAAGGCGGGAGCATTGAAACGGGTAGTGATGGGTGAAGATGAGGGGACGCTGGTACGGGTTTGAATTTATTCAAGATCCCTGACAAAAGAAAGTATTCTTGTCCTTACCGTAATTGACAAATATCATGATCGCCGATATCAAGAAATCAGCTGAACAAAAAATGCTAAAAAGCCTTGAAGCATTGAAACTGGATCTGGGCAAAGTGCGAACCGGCCGGGCTCATACAGGTTTGCTCGACCACATTACAGTCGATTATTATGGTACCCCCACGCTCATTGGTCAGGTAGCCAGCGTCAATTTGGCGGATGCCCGTACTATCACTGTTTCCCCTTGGGAAAAGAAGATGTTGAGTGCAATTGAAAAGGCAATCCGGAATTCCGATCTGGGGTTGAATCCTGTAACCGTCGGTGAAATAATCCGTGTTCCCATGCCGTCACTTACCGAGGAACGCCGCCGCGACCTCACCAAGATAGTGAAGCACGAGGCTGAAACCGCGAGAGTAGCAATGCGCAATATTCGGCGTGATGCAAATGCCCATTTGAAGGATTTACTCAAGGAAAAGAAGATCGCCGAAGATGACGAGCGCCGTGGACAGGATGAAATTCAGAAGCTTACGGATCGTCACATCGCAGAGATAGACAAGCTGCTGCAGACCAAGGAAGCGGAATTAATGGCAATCTGAGACCACGAAGTATTGCCACACCGCAGGGTAAGCACGCAATCCGCGAAACCGAGTATTTGAAATTCGGGATTTTGAGATATCCCTAACTCATTGTGTTTCCCCATGCCCCTTACCACCAGCTCAACGCAAGAAATACCTGAAGCCGGCATGATTCCCCGGCATATCGCCATTATCATGGATGGCAACGGCCGTTGGGCGAAAAAGCGTTTTATGCCTCGTGTGGCGGGGCATAAACGTGGAGTTGAGACAGTGCGGACTGCGATCAAGGCTTGTGTCGATCACGGTGTGGAATATCTCACTTTGTTCGCCTTCAGCAGTGAGAACTGGCGCCGGCCGGCGGATGAAGTCACATTCCTCATGCAACTTTTTATCACTGTGCTGGAACAAGAGGTTGTCAAACTGCATGAGAACGGTATTCGCTTTAAAGTAATCGGCGATCTGTCAAAATTCGAACCAAAAATAGTCGAGTTTATTCGTAATGGGGAAGCGCTGACCGCGAACAATACACGCTTTACACTCACCATCGCGGCCAACTACGGTGGCCGCTGGGATATCATGCAAGCTGTTCGCAAGATGCTGGAGCAACATCCGGAATTGGCGGCTTGTTTCGAAGAAAAGGATTTGATGCAGTATTTTGCGTTGAACTATGCTCCGGAACCCGACCTGTTTATTCGCACTGGCGGGGAAAAACGCATTAGCAACTTTCTGTTATGGCAACTCGCCTACACGGAGCTGTATTTCACCGATACCTTGTGGCCGGATTTTGATACGCGGGCATTGAATCTGGCCATTCAATCCTATCAGCAACGCGAGCGCCGTTTTGGCCGTACCAGTGAACAGCTCCAGGTAGCGTCATCCACCAAGGAGCTAAGCGAGATTGCCGCCGAAAGAATGATGAAGTTTCAATAAATTGTTGGCCGGCACTGTTTTTGCCTAACCCCTTCCATGCTTAAGACCCGGATTCTCACCGCCGCCATCATGTTGCTCCTGTTTCTGGCGGCATTGTTTTACCTATCAGCGGTTTTCTGGACGATATTGCTGCTTGCCCTGACAGTGGCTGGCGCATGGGAATGGAGCAAGCTCGCAAAATTCTCTCTCACATATTCCATCACTTATCTGCTTCTTACCGCAATAGTGGGTGGAGAGTTATTGTTTACATTGAGCGACGCGGTTTTGTCCGACCCCTACACGCCGTTATTTCTTTGGTTTTACGTCGCCTCATCGGTATTCTGGGTGCTGGGCGCTCCCTGTTTGCTGAAATCTAATCGTTCCATCAGGAATCCAATTCTGTTGTCATTGACAGGCTGGATATTGCTATTGCCCACTTGCCTTGCCCTATTTCAGCTGCGGGCCATCGACCCGTTGCTCCTGCTAGGTTTCATGGCTACGGTCTGGATTTCGGATACCGCGGCGTATTTTACGGGGCGTGCATGGGGAAAGCGCAAGCTTGCGCCTGGCATCAGCCCTGGCAAGACTTGGGAAGGGGTGGCAGGAGCGCTGGTGGCGGTCACATTTTACGCCGTGGCGTGGAGTTATATCGCCGGAGAAAAAGCCCATGGGCTATTACTGGTTCCGTTGTTGCTCGTGCTTGTCCTGATGGGCATTATCGGTGACCTGTTCGAGTCATTGATGAAACGTCATGCCGGAGTTAAGGATAGCGGCAATATTTTACCTGGTCACGGTGGTATACTTGATCGCATCGATGCGCTCACGTCAACTCTGCCGATAGCTGCTTTGGCACTCTTATTTTTACAATCCGAACTATGATAGCCACTCGTCATCTCACAATTCTTGGCTCTACCGGCACCATAGGCGTGAATACGCTGGATGTGGTCGCACGTCATCCCGGCCGGTTTCATGTTGTTGCGCTTACCGCCAACAACAACGCAAAAAAAATGCTTGAACAATGCCGTCACTTCCAGCCACGCTACGCGGTGATGCTGGATGCGGCCAGCGCCGAATGGCTGAAGTCGGAGATTCGTACGGCTGGGCTCGCCACCGAGGTGCTATCCGGTGTCGAATCGCTGGAGAAGGTGGCGTCGCTGCCCGAGGTGGATACAGTGATGGCAGCGATCGTTGGTGCCGCTGGCATACGCCCCACATTTGCCGCCGCCGGCGCGGGCAAGCATGTACTGCTTGCCAACAAGGAAACCCTGGTGATGGCCGGGCGGATTTTCATGGATGTCGTTAAGCAGAATCGTGCCACACTGCTGCCGATAGACAGCGAACATAACGCCATCTTCCAGTCATTACCACAGAATTTCTCTGGAGATCTGGGTGCGGCCGGCGTGCGCCGTATTTTGCTGACCGCCTCTGGCGGGCCATTCAGGCAATTATCACTCAGCTCATTGGACGATGTAACGCCGGGGCAGGCTTGTGCTCATCCCAATTGGGTGATGGGACAGAAGATTTCGGTTGATTCTGCCACTATGATGAACAAGGGCCTTGAAGTCATCGAAGCCCACTGGTTGTTTGATGCGGCGCCTGAGCAGATTCAGGTGGTAATCCATCCGCAAAGCATCATTCATTCCATGGTTGAATATGTGGATGGTTCGGTACTGGCACAACTTGGCAATCCCGACATGCGCACCCCGATTGCCCATGCCTTGGGTTTTCCTGAGAGAATCGAGACCGGTGTAGCTCCTCTGGACATGTTCAAAGTAGCGCGGTTGGATTTTGAGGCTCCTGATTTTAAACGCTTTCCCTGTTTGAGGCTTGCATATCAAGCACTGGCCGCCGGGGGCAGTGCGCCGGCAATCCTTAACGCCGCCAACGAAGTGGCGGTAGAATCCTTTCTCAAGTGCCGGATGCCATTTACCGCGATTCCAGCCATGATTGAACACGTTATGGAGGCGGTAAGCCGCAAGGACATCGCCACGCTAAATGATGTGCTGATAGCAGATGGCGCGGCGCGTGAAGCCGCACATGAATGGCTGGCTTGCCTGGTATAAGGTACCTGGCTTATCGGCTTCCGGAACGGGCCCGGCAGCCGTTTTACGCGCCGGCCTGGAGCCGGCGAAGCGGCCCGGGCGAGGAATGAGATCTTACCGTACCCCCGGTAAATGGACGGCAGGTTTATCATTAACGAACCGGCGTGTTCTTTTTCGTTCTCTGCTTGTTACCCGTCTGATTTTTTCCTTCCGATTTCGTGGGCTCAGTCTCTTTTTTGATGAGACGACCATGCAGATCGTCTCTTTACCGAAATCTCTTTTGCGTCATGATCGTTGTCGTTTTGCATGAGTATGACTTTTTTTTCCACAATCATTGCTTTTGTCGTTGCCCTGGGGTTGCTGATCGTGTTTCACGAATTCGGCCATTACCTGGTGGCACGCTGGTGCGGAGTGAAGGTATTACGTTTTTCCATCGGTTTCGGCCAGCCATTATTAACGAAGCGCTGGGGAAATGATCAAACCGAATGGGTAGTGGCTGCTCTTCCCCTGGGCGGTTACGTCAAGATGCTCGATGAGCGTGAAGGTGAGGTCGCGCCCGAGGATCTGACGCGATCGTTCAACCGCAAACCGGTGGTACACCGGTTCGCAATTGTCGCGGCAGGGCCGGTCGCGAATTTTTTGCTGGCGATCATATTGTACTGGGTGCTATTTATGCTGGGCGTCAGTGGCATGAAACCTGTGGTAGGGCCGATCGCTCCCGCGACACCCGCCGCGTTTGCGGCTTTCGAGATGGGGGAGACGATAGTAAAGATCGGAACCGAACCTGTCGCTACCTGGCAGGATGCTCGCTGGGTGCTGTTGTCGCATGCGGTAGAAAGATCTCCCGCCGTAATCGTCGACGTCATTGACCGGAGCGGAGAGATCGTTTCGCGGCAGTTGGATTTGAGCAGTATGCAGTCCAGCGACCTGGATGGGGATTTTTTGCGAAAGATCGGTCTGAGCAGTTATCAACCGGCAATAAAGCCCATTATTGCGAAGGTCACTGCGGACAGCGCGGGTAGTCGCGCCGGCTTGCTGCCGGGTGATGAGATCGTGTCGGTGAATGGGTCGAAGACCACGCTCTGGGAGGAAGTGGTGCAAAGGATACGAACCAGCCCGGGAGTGCCGTTGGCGCTGGAAATTCAACGTAACAACAGAATCACCAATATAGAAGTTGTTCCCGATACTACCACTGAAAACGGAGAAAAAATCGGCAGAATCGGCATTGGACCGCAAATCGATCAGGATGAATTGGAAAAACTGCTGATAAAGGTCAGCTATCCAGCCGGACCGGCCTTAATCAAGGCTGTGCATAAAACCTGGGAAATGTCGGTATTTACGCTCCAGATGCTCTGGAAAATGGTGGTTGGAGAAGTATCGTGGAAGAATGTGAGCGGACCCATTACCATCGCCGACTATGCCGGTAAGTCGGCCCAAATGGGACTTGCATCTTATCTTGGCTTTCTTGCGCTCATCAGTATCAGTCTGGGAGTATTGAATTTGTTACCTATTCCCATACTGGATGGAGGCCATTTAATGTATTATGTCGTCGAAATCGTCAAGGGCAGTCCGCTTTCTGTCAGAGCTACGGAGATTGGTCAGCAGGTCGGGATGGCGCTGTTATTTACCCTGATGGCTTTTGCCATATATAACGATGTCAGTCGGCTCATCTCCAGTTAAAGCATGAATGTCAAGTATGAAAGTCAAATATCTCGTGGCGCTTGTTTCTGCATGTTGCGCTTCGGTTTCATGGGCTCTTGAGCCATTCGTAGTCAAGGACATACGGGTGGAAGGCATACAACGCACTGAAGCGGGAACGGTGTTCAGTTATTTGCCGGTTAAGGTGGGCGATACACTTGACGATGAAAAAGCCGCGACCGCCATCAAGACACTCTATGCGACCGGTTTCTTCAAGGATGTTCGACTGGAATCGGACAATGGTGTTCTGCTTGTAGTGGTGGAAGAACGTCCGGCTATTGCCCAGATTACTATTGTCGGCGCCAAGGAGTTCGAGAAGGATAAGCTGAAAGAAGGGTTGAAACAGGCAGGTCTGGCGGAATCACGCATCTTTGACCGCTCAATGCTGGATAAGGCCGAGCAGGAATTAAAGCAACAATACCTCAGCCGCGGGAAATATGGCGTCAAGATCACCACCACGACCACTCCACTTGACCGTAATCGTATAGGTATCAACTTTGACGTGGATGAAGGCAAAACCGCCAAGATCCGCAAGATCAATATTGTCGGCAATAAAAATTTCAAGGAAAAGGAGTTGCTGGACGCGATCGTGCTACGAACGCCTGGCTTGCTGACTTGGTTCACCAAGGAAGATCAGTATTCGAAACAGAAGCTGGGGGCTGATCTGGAGTCTCTGCGCTCTTTTTATCTCAATCGCGGCTATCTGGAATTCAACATCGAATCGACCCAGGTATCCATTACCTCCGATATGCAGGATATTTACATTACGATAAATATCGTCGAGGGTAATAAATACACAGTTTCCGAGATTAAGCTCGCCGGCGACATGCTGTTGCCGGAAGATGAATTGCGCAAGTTCATAAAATTGGCGCCGGGTAGCGTATTTGCAAGGGAAAAGCTGACCGAATCCGTCAAGCTCATTACCGACCGGCTGGGTGATGATGGTTACGCGTTTGCAAATGTCAATGCGTCACCGCAACTGGATCAAGAAAAACACGAGGTGGCGTTTACTTTTTTTATTGATCCGGGCCGCCGCGTTTACGTGAGACGTATCAATATAACAGGTAACAATCGCACACGGGATGAGGTGATTCGACGGGAAATGCGTCAATTCGAAGGGGGGTGGTATTCAACCTCCAAGATCAATCAATCCAAGCTACGCGTAGACAGATTAAATTATTTTAATGCTGTCAACATAGAAACGCCGGCTGTTCCCAATGCCACCGATCAGATCGATGTAAACGTCGAGGTCAAGGAAAAGGCAACGGGCGCCGTCATGTTCGGAGCGGGTTACTCCAATATGGAAGGCTTGATACTAAGCGGTTCCGTTGCCCAGGACAACATATTCGGAACCGGAAAATTCGTCAACCTCATGGTCAATACCGGCAGCGTAAACAAGACCTACTCGCTCTCCTACACGGATCCTTATTTTACGCGTCACGGGATAACCGGGGGGTTTGATATTTACAAGCGGGTGCTCAATACACGTTCGCTATCCTCGGTAAGTACTTTTAATACCGATACCACAGGAGCTGGCCTGCGTTTTGGCATTCCGCTGAATGAAAATGACAGTATCATGACCGGTCTTGGTATCGAAAATACGAAAATTGATCTGGGTCCTAACAGCCCGCAACGTAATATCGATTTTGTGGAAAAATTCGGAAGCAGCACCATCAACATACCGTTGACTCTGAGCTGGCGGCGCGATGGCCGCGACAGCGCCATCTGGACCACCTCGGGTACCACTCAGCGGGTATTTGCAGAAACGGGTTTGCCGGGCGGCGACCTGACTTATTACAAATTGGATTATCAACTCAGGTACTATTATCCACTCACCAGTATTTTCACACTCATGCTGAACGGAGAAGCCGGCTATGGTGATGGCTACAACGGAAAAGATCTTCCTTTCTTCAAGAATTTCTTTGCCGGCGGCAATACTTCGGTGCGTGGCTACAACATCAGCTCGTTAGGTCCTCGTGATGCCAATAACAGAACGCTGGGAGGTAATAAGCGCGCAGTGGGCAGTGTTGAAATACTGTTTCCGATGCCTGGCATGCGGAACGACAGATCAGTGCGCCTGAGCGCGTTCGTGGACGGCGGCACCGTATGGGGTCCTGACGGCCAGATACCTCAAGCGGAAGGGCTGCGTTATTCCACGGGAATCGCGGTTACCTGGATTTCTCCGATGGGGCCGCTTAAAGTCAGCATCGCCCAACCGATAAATAACCAACCCGGGGATAACTTACAGCGGTTCCAGTTTCAATTTGGACAGCAGTTCTAATTAAACGGATAAGCAGGAGATAAAATTGAAGCATAAGGTTCAATGGCGGCGAACTTTGACGGCGGCATGCATGACTATCGTTTTCGCCAGCGGATTCTTTGACGCCCATGCGGATGATATCAAGATTGGTGTGGTCGATACCGAGAGAATACTGGCTGAATCGGCACCTGCGGTCAGGGCGTTGAAGAAGATAGAAAAGGAATTCCTGCCACGCGACCAGGAAATCAAGAAGATGGCATCACAGGCGAAAATTCTTCAGGAGCTTCTGGAAACAGAAGGTAAGGCCATGCCGGAGGCGGATCGGCGTAACAAAGAGCGCGATCTCGCCACGCTCAATCGAGAACATCAGCGGGCTCAGCGGCAGATGCGCGAGGACCTGAGTTTGCGTCAGAATGACGAAGTTGCCACGCTGCAACTGAGCGCCAGTAAAGCAATTCAAATTATCGCGGAAACGGAAAAGTATGACTTGATATTGCCCTTGCGGGATCTGGTTTACCGTAGTCAGCGCATGGACATTACCGAGAAGGTTATCAAAGCGCTGGCAGACAAATAGCAGCCAATATTTTCCCGGCCGGTGCTATCGTGACGGTGTCAGCCATCACCCATCCATATGGAAGAGAGTTTGAAAATTTGTACCGTTGCACGTTGCGTCTCGCCCCGACAACCGAACACCCCCACCCCGTCCAACTACCGGATTTAGGCTTATGAACATCCATGAAATTCTGCAATACCTGCCTCATCGCTATCCGTTTCTTCTGGTGGATCGCGTTCTCTCCTGTGAGCCAGGGAAGAACATAGTTGCACTCAAGAACGTGACGATTAACGAGCCCTTCTTTGGCGGTCATTTTCCCCACCATCCGGTTATGCCAGGCGTGCTGATTATCGAAGCGCTGGCGCAGGCTGCGGCGATCCTGACGCTCAAGACGATGAATGTGAAAGTCGATGAAAATTCGATATATTATTTTGTCGGCATAGACAGGGCCCGTTTCAAGCAACCGGTCCAGGCGGGTGACCAATTGATACTCAAGGCGACTATAGAGCGGCAGCGAATCGGTATCTGGAAGTATTCCGCCCAGGCGGAAGTTGATGGCCGTATTGTTACCGAGGCTGAGTTGATGTGCACGGTGCGAAGCAAGGAGCCGTAGCGGATATACCGGATATACCTGGACGAGCCTCATCGTCCGCTTAAGTGCGCGGGATCGCAGCCAGTTGGCACTGGCCGGTTCCTTTATCGTCACCGACCGAGAATTGGGGATTGTGAGAAATGCCAGCTGAAGGGATCAACTGGGTTTGCGGCGTGGACGAGGCTGGCAGAGGGCCATTAGCAGGGCCGGTGTTCGCCGCCTGCGTGGTACTTAATCCGGACCATAGAATAGAGGGTTTGGCGGATTCAAAAACACTCAGTGAAAGTCAGCGCAACAGGCTGACCATTGCCATTAAAACCTATTCGGTGGCCTGGGCTATTGGTTTCGCATCCGTTAAAGAAATCGACCGGCTAAATATTCTGCAGGCAAGCCTGCTCGCCATGAAACGCGCGGTGGGAGGCCTGTCATTTATTCCTGGTAGAGTATTGGTGGATGGGAATCATAGTCCTCGCCTGACGTGCCCCGTCACCACAATTATCAGGGGCGATAGTCTGATACCGGAAATTTCGGCTGCATCGATTCTTGCCAAGACGGCGCGCGACGCTGAAATGGTGGCATTGCACCAGCGCTTTCCCCACTATGGTTTTGATCGCCATAAAGGATATTCCACCAAGGAACACATTGCGGCCTTGCGGGTCCACGGGGCATCGGCGGTCCATCGTCATAGTTTTGCGCCGGTCAGGGAGTTGATAATAAATGGTAAAGCTCAACAGGCGAAAATTTAGTCTCTTGTTTGAGAAGGAACCTTATTTCGTTTCATATTACTAATATAATATTCACTATCGCCAGCATGCTTGAGGTATATAGCGAACGGGCGAGTCAGCGGGTACTTGAAGCGCGGGTGCAAGAAGCGATTGCACGCGTACCGATTGCAGTAACTTAAATCACAGACCTGAATAATATGCGCATTGAAAAAGACACGGTGGTATCCCTCACCTATGAGCTTCTTGATTCGACCGGTGAGGTTATGGAAAAAACCGACTCACCGATCACCTATTTGCACGGTGGTTATGACGGGATCTTTCCAATGGTGGAAGAGGAATTGCATAGCAAGGAGGCGGGCTACAGTTGCTCTGTTTATATGGAGCCGGAAAATACCTTTGGTGAATACGATAGTCAATTGGTGCGAGTGGAGCCGCGCGATGCATTTCCCGACAATATTGTGGTGGGAATGCAGTTTGAAGGCGGCGAAGAAGACTCCGACGATGTCTTGATATTTACCGTAACCGATATCGCCGATGACAAAGTCGTTGTGGACGGCAACCATCCATTGGCCGGTAAGGCTCTGCGTTTTGACTGTACGGTTGTCGCAGTACGGCCTGCGACTGCGGAGGAGTTGTCTCACGGCCACGTTCATGGAGATCATGGTCACGAACATTAAGTTCCGGCTCCTAAGACTGTCCTTTCTCGAGCGCCGTTTTCAGTGCGTAGATTTTTTCCAGCGCTTGTCTTGGGCTTAACTCGTCTGGTTGAATCGCGCTTAATAATGTAAGGGCGGGGTGTTCCGGCGGGGTTGCTTTTGCGATGGTGGTTGTTCCCGAGAATAAATCGCCTTGCAATTGCTTATCTACTGTTTCCTGTTCAAGTTTTACCAGATATTTTCTGGCTGTTTTGATCACAGACTCCGGCACGCCGGCCAGTGCCGCGACCTGCAGTCCGTAGCTTTGACTGGCGGGCCCCTCAGTGACGGCGTGCAGAAATACAATATGATGTTTGTGTTCCACCGCATCCAGATGCACATTGACAGCTTGGGCAAACTCTTCCGCAAGTCGCGTCAATTCAAAATAATGCGTCGCGAACAAGGTATAGCTGCGGTTTTTTTCCAGTAGATAGCGGGCAATTGCCAAAGCCAGCGCCAGGCCATCAAAGGTTGAAGTCCCTCTTCCAATTTCATCCATCAGTACTAGACTTTGTGTGCTCGCATTGTGCAGGATATTGGCAGCTTCCGTCATCTCCATCATGAAAGTCGAGCGGCCACCGGCAAGGTCGTCGGATGCGCCGATACGGGTAAAAATCTGATCCAGCGGACCCAGGCGAGCGCTTCTAGCGGGAACGAAACTGCCACAATGGGCGAGCAATGCGATCAGCGCAACCTGCCGCATATAAGTGGATTTGCCACCCATATTGGGTCCGGTGATGACAAGCATTTGCCGCCTGGCGTAGCCGAAAGCGCCGAGCTGTACATCATTGGCGATGAAGTTCTCTACCTGGTTTTCCACTACCGGATGGCGGCCCGCTTCAATTTCGATCATGGCATCACGGGTAAAAACCGGCGCAACGTAATCGAGTGCGAGCGCGCGCTCGGCAAAGGCAGCCAGCACGTCCAGTTCGGCAATACTCCGGGCAACCTGCTGCAAATGCCCGATGTACGGCCCAAGCATGTCCAGCAACGCCTGATATAAAAACTTCTCCCGTTCCAGCGCCCGATCCTCCGCGGACAGCGCCTTGTCCTCGAAAGCTTTAAGTTCCGGCGTAATATAACGCTCGGCATTCTTCAGCGTCTGCCTTCTGCGATAGTCATCGGGGATCTTCTCGCTGTGAGCGTGGGTAACTTCAATATAAAAGCCATGTACCCGGTTATACTCCACTTTGAGATTCGAGATGCCCGTACGTGTTTTTTCCCGCGCTTCGAGCTGCAGCAAGAACTCGCCACAATTATTTTGTATGGCGCGCAGTTCATCCAGTTCGGCATCATAGCCATCAGCGATTACACCTCCTCCACGCAGTACCACCCCGGGTTCTTCGCGCAGCGATTTCTCCAGAAGACTGACAAGCGCCGCATCCGGTTCCATCATTTTTGTCAGCGTGGCCATATGCTCGCTGGAGGAGTCCGTAATCTCGGCAATGGCAGTAATGGCTTGAGGTAATCGTTCCAGGCTATCACGCAATCCTGACAAATCTCGCGGGCGTGCAGATGCCAGCGCGATACGCCCGGTGATACGCTCGATATCGGCTACACGCCGGAGGCACTCGCGTACCTGAAGGTGCGGCCCCAATCCCGCCGCTCCGATTAAAAAAGATACGCCATCAAGCCTGCTCTGGATTACCATGCGGTCACGCAACGGATGATGCAACCATTGCCGCAGCAAACGGCTGCCCATGTTGGTTGAACACGTGTCGAGCAGCGATAGCAATGTAGGCGACATCTCGCCAAGCATGGTTTCGGAAATCTCCAGATTACGGCGGGTGGCGGCATCCATACGCACGTAAGCACTGTCCCGCTCCACCCGTAGCGCTTTGACATGAGCAATACCCATCATACCCTGTGTGAGGCGGGCGTATTCCAGCAACGCCCCTGCGGCACCCAAAGATGCATGCAGCCCGTCGCAGCCGAAACCGGAAAGATCGCGGGTTTCAAATTGCCGGGAGAGACTGCGGACAGCGGCATCGATATCGAACTGCCATAGGGGCAGACGCTTAAGGGACAGCTTCTTGAGGGCGCCCGTGCCCGTGCCGTTGAGTCCGGCCGGCTCCAACGACTCCGGCAAGAGAACTTCCGCAGGCTTCAAGCGTTCGAGTTCGCTCGCCAGATTATCAGGCGAAACCTCCATCACACAAAATTGTCCCGCGGCCAGATTGAGCCAAGCCAATCCCAGCGTGGATTCGTGCACGCATAAGGCTAGCAACACGCAGTCGCGTTTCTCGTCCAGCAGCGCGGCATCGGTCAGCGTGCCCGGCGTAATGATCCGCGTGACCTGGCGTTCCACGGGACCCTTGGCGGTGGCGGGATCGCCGGTCTGTTCGCAGATCGCCACCGATTCGCCAAGCCTGATGAGTTTCGCCAGATATTGTTCAGCAGCATGATAGGGCACACCCGCCATCTTGATGGGTTCCCCCGCCGACGTGCCGCGCCGGGTTAGCGTGATGTCGAGCAGTTTCGCTGCCTTCTCCGCATCATCGAAGAACAGCTCGTAGAAATCTCCCATGCGGTAAAACATCAGCATGCCAGGGTGTTGCGCCTTGATGCGCAGGTATTGCTGCATCATGGGCGTGTGGTTTTTATCCAATGAATTTCTCTTGTGACTGGATGATGAGTTGCGGTTTGATGACGGTTATTTGCACTATTCCCGTCAGAATTATTCCTTTGTGACCTAGGGCCTGTTAACATTTATTCCGTATCCGCGTTTTTTGTGTAGCAACCCGAAGGGACGGGACGGATTTCATCCAGCCCGTTGTTACTCGCCGCTTACGGAGGCCTGCTCCGCCGCGCGGTTCATGCCTCGTGCTGGATGAAATCCATCGCCGTCGCGGGTGCGAAATAAGTGTTAACAGGCCCTAGTGTAACAGTGCTGGCCGGTAGCTAATAAATCCACGTGCGCGTATTTTTGTAGCTGAAGGCAACTATGACTTCGAAGGAGTAATAGGCGCTTGCTGCTTCCAGAATTCCGGGATATTCTGATGATAGCGGCGCATCACCAGATTTGCCGCCAGTCCGCTCCAGCTTTGATGGCTAGCTCCCAGGCCCTGACCTGTTTCACCGTGGAAATATTCGTGAAATAGCAGCAGGTCGCGCCAGTGCGGATCAGTCTGATGCGGGCTATCCATGGGAAAGGCCGGAATCAGATCGGATTCATCGCGGCGGAAAATGTCAACGAGCCGCTCGGCCAGCATCGTGGCGGCGTATTTAAGGGTAATTTCGTAGCCGTTCAGACAGGGTGCGGAGAAGGTAAAGGCATCGCCCAGAAAACGGTGCAGTTTTTCGAGGGCTTGAATCAGCAGATAGTTGGTCGGCATCCATACCGGTCCGCGCCAGTTGGAATTGCCGCCAAACATCGGCGAGTCGGATTCACCCGGCACGTAACGGATAAAGGTATCGCCAATGCCGGGGATATTCCCCGGATTCTGGTGTGTGGCATGGCGCTTGGAGACCCCGCGAACGCCATGCGAGGAAAAGAATTCCTTTTCGTCGAAAATGCGCGGCAACATTTTTACGAGCATCGAAGCGGTTACCAACGACAATAAATGTTCCCCGCGTGCATTGGTGTGTATCGGGCAGGCGCATATGGTGCTTCCATCAAACATTCCTCCTTTGTGCTCCCACAGCAGCGCCTTGAAGCGCGTCCGGTGTTCGAGCAAGCGTGCGTCCACCACCTCGCAGGCAAATAGCGGGATGATGCCAACCCAGGAAAATACGTCGATACGATTTACCGTGCCATCCGGGCTGATCATGAGATCCTTGAAGAAACCGTCCTCTTCATCCCAAAGGGATACGCAGGCGCCGGTATGGCCGGCGATGGCGTAACCTATCGCCAGGAACTGGCTATAACACTGGATAGCAATATTCTCATAAGCCGGATCCTCAACAGCAATTTCCAGCGCGATCACGGTAAGCTGCAGCGAAAACATCGCCATCCAGCCGGTGGCATCGGCCTGCTTCAGGGTATAGCCGGGGGGCAACGGTTTGGACCGGTCATATACCGAGATATTGTCCAGCCCCAGAAATCCTCCTTCGAACACATTCGTGCCAGTAGCATCCTTGCGGTTGATCCACCAGGTGTGATTCAACAACAGCTTGTGCAGTACGCGTTTGAGGAAGGTAGTGTCGCCCTTGCCGCGCTGTACCCGTTCTGCGCGGAAGACCTTGAGGGCCGCCATGGCGTGTACCGGGGGGTTCGCGTCACCGAACGACCATTCGTAAGCAGGGATTTGTCCATTGGGGTGCAAATAGGTTTCAAGCAGCAATAGTTCAACCTGCTCTTTGGCGAAGTCCACATCAATAAGCGCCAGGACAGCGCAATGGAAAGCCAGATCCCAGGCAGCAAACCAGGGATATTCCCATGCGTCGGGCATCGATATCACATGGCTTGCCTTGAGATGACGCCAACTGTGATTGCGTCCATGCTCTCTTGATGAGGGTGGCGATATCCCGTCGCCCTTCAGCCAGGTGGATACATCATAATGAAAAAATTGCTTATTCCATATCATGCCGGCCAATGCCTGGCGGAGGATACGGTGATCCTGGATGCTGGCTTCAGGTAGTAATCCTCTGAAAAAGGAATCAGCTTCCGAGCGGCGCAAGGCAAGAATACTCTCATGATGAATGAAGGGCTGGGGACGGTGAATGCGCGACAATACCAGGTCGATCGTGCCGGCCTGACCCGGTGCAACCTTGAGCTTGTGCACGGCGCCGAATTTGGTTCCCCTCTGTTCTGGATTCACCGCTGCGTGTTCACCATCGACGAGGTAGCGATGGAATGCGTCTTTGACATACGATCCCGCGCCGGCTGTGTCCCACAATCGCGAGCGGTTGGTTTCATTCTCGGTATAAAGAACATCGGCATGCTGCCGCCCATAGAGATGGTATGTTCCCAGCATCGAGTGCTCCGCCACGACCGCCCAGGCTACGCCACCGGAAGGGGGTAGGGCACGCAGTGCCGGTTTCGGAGCGCCGTTCCTCGACCATGCCCAGTCATTGCGAAACCATAGTTGCGGCAATAGCCACAATGTCGCTTCGTCTTCTCCCCGGTTGGTTGCAATGATACGAATATGCAGCTCCTCGGGCGATGCCTTGGCATAGCATACTTCCACGTCCCAATAGCGTCCATCGGCGAAAGCACCGCTATCCATCAGGCTGAATGGCGGATCTTTGCGCGAACGGCGCGCATTTTCCTCAACCAATCGTGGATAGGGAAATGCGGACTGCGGATATTTGTAGAGATAATGGAGCCAGGAATGCGAAGGGGTGGCATCAACATAGAAGTAGCATTCTTTCACATCCTCGCCACGATTGCCCTGCTTGCTGGTGAGACCGAAAGCACGCTCTTTCAGGATGGAATCCCTGCCGTTCCATAGCGCCAGCCCGAAACAGAGCCGCTGTGCCTCGTCCGAGATACCCCCCAGGCCATCCTCGTTCCAACGATAGGCGCGGGAACGGGATTGATCATGATCGAAGTACTCCCAAGCGTCACCGTCCGGACTGTAATCTTCGCGAACGGTTCCCCAGGCACGCTCGGACAGATAGGGTCCCCACAAACGCCAGTCCTCACAGCCTGTTCGCTGATTTTCGAGCCGCTGCCGTTCCGCATCCGGTTGATTAGACATGACGTTACTCCTCTTTTGCGCGGTGCCCCCCGGCGAGCACGCTATTCCAGTTTAACCCAGGTACTGCGCGCCGCATGAAGCAGTTCACATTGAAGGTTCCCGATACCATGTTCAAGCCGGTATCGAGCAAATGATCGCGGATAGGGGCAAGGCGGGATAAGGCCGGGCCGGCATCGCCTGGCGCAATAATCCGCATGGATTACTGGCGTGACTTGACCTTCAATCCTGGTAAGTTCAGCTCATCCCATCCAACGGACCCAGGGTCATTAATCCTTCCCTGTATCTGTTCTCAATTCCTTTGACAGATGCGGCGCAATGACTTGCAGCAGTTGCGCGAAAACTTTCGGATTGCCAGCAAGCAAGTTGCCGCTCTGCATATAAGTGGCATTGCCTTCCAGGTCGCCTACTAGGCCACCCGCTTCCGTGATGAGCAGGCAGCCGGCGGCGATGTCCCACGGAGAGAGCCCCAGTTCCCAGAAACCGTCGTAACGTCCAGCAGCCAGGTAGGCGAGGTCCAGCGCGGCGGAACCGGGGCGGCGGATACCGGCAACTCGTGGCATGACATCCTTGAACATGGCGATGTAGGCGTCCATGTGCGAAAACTCCCGAAACGGGAAGCCGGTGCCGATCAGGCAATCACCAAGATGTGTGCGCTTGCTTACGCGCAAACGATGATCGTTGAGATAAGCGCCTTGTCCGCGGCTGGCAGTGAATAATTCATTGGCGGAAGGATTGTATACGACCGCCTGGACTGGTATGTTCTTATGCATCAGTGCGATGGAAACCGAGTAATGCGGAAAACCGTGAAGAAAATTGGTGGTGCCGTCAAGCGGGTCGATAATCCACTGGTATTCCGACTCGCCTTGGGCGCCGCTCTCTTCTGCTAGAATCGAGTGATTGGGATAAGTATCCAGCAACACCTTGATAATGGCATCTTCCGCCGCGCTATCCACTTCGCTGACAAAATCATTGTGCGCTTTGCGCGAAACGTGCAGTAAATCGAGGTTTTGCGCAGCTCGATTGATGATACCGCCTGCGCGGCGTGCGGCTTTTACCGCAATAGTGAGCATAGGATGCATTTTTTGGATTCAGAATTGAGCAGAGTTTGATTTTAACCCAGATAACCCATTAGGACGCGAGATGATGGCGAGACAGGTTGCGAGACGGTTTTGCCGGTTGGGAGAAGTTCATGGCTGGGTCTATGGATGCTGCGCCGGTGGCAAAAACGGCGGCAAAAAAATAGCCGCAAACTGCTCCCAGCACTCGGCCCGATCCCGCTTCACGGGGCCCTTCGTGCGACATGGTATTAATGAATAAGCGATCAACTACCGGATTCCGGATAATATGAATCCCCTCTACCTGCTTGATAAAGTCCGTGTCGTGCTAAGCCATCCCAGTCATCCGGGCAATATCGGCGCAACGGCGCGGGCGATGAAAACAATGGGACTGAGTTCGCTCTACTTGGTGAATCCTAGAATTTTTCCCGACAAAGACGCGGAAGCGCGCGCCGCGGGTGCATGGGATATATTGAACAATGCCAAGGTTTGCGCGAATCTTGACGAGGCTCTGAGCGGCACGGTTCTGGCGGCAGCAATTACCGCTCGCCCACGCGATCTTTCGCATGAGGTTTTTGATGCGCGCCGGGGGGCGCACGAATTGCTCGATCATGCGTGCCAGCATCCTGTTGCGCTGGTTTTTGGTACCGAAATGTCCGGTCTTACCACGATGGAAGTGAGCAAGTGCCAGATTGTTGTGCACATTCCCGCCAATCCGGAGTACTCCTCCCTCAATCTTGCCAGTGCCGTTCAGATAATGGCCTATGAATTGCGCATGGCGTTGCCTGAATTAGAGTCTCTTTCGCCCGTGGCAAACATCGCGGCGGATTTCAACGATATGGAATTGCTTTACCGTCATCTGGAGCGGGTCGCGATTAGCAGCGGTTTTCTGGATCCCCGGGAACCGAAACGACTCATGCAACGGATGCGCCGGCTGTTCGCCCGTGCGCGATTGGAAAAGGAAGAAGTTAATCTATTGCGTGGGATGCTGAGCGCTCTCGAAAAGCGGATCCAGTCGCCGCAACAAACCCCCGAATAAGTCCCGGGCATCGCCATCAACACGTACACGGGAAGTTTTTTCAGCGGATTGGCTGCACGTACCCGAAGTCCGGGCCGGAAAAATTACCCCGGATAAGGTGGTCCCCGTCATCCGAACAAAATAGTTGACTGAGTTAGAGGGACTTTATATACTTGACAAACATTGTCGGGTATTACGACGGCGAACGACGATAATTCAAGAGATTTGCACAAGATATTATTCCGTGTTGATTCGGTATCAAATTCTCATGAGGAGCAGAAAATGCGATTGACGACTAAGGGACGCTTTGCGGTAACAGCAATGATTGATCTTGCTTTGCACAGCGGTCATGGGCCTGTTACGTTGGCAGGCATCAGCGAACGTCAGAAGATTTCGCTGTCTTACCTGGAGCAATTATTCGGAAAACTGCGGCGCAATAAATTGGTGGGCAGCGTGCGTGGTCCTGGTGGTGGTTACCGGCTGGCGAAACCGATGAACGAAGTATCTGTGGTAGACATTATTCTTGCAGTGGATGAGCCGATTGATGCAACACAGTGCGGGGGCAAGGAAAATTGTCATAATGACCAGCGCTGTATGACTCACGATTTGTGGGCCAGTCTTAATGTCAGAATACGGGATTACTTGGCGCTGGTTACACTGGAACAGCTGGTGGCAAGTCCTAAAGTGAAAGACATCGCGGTATTGCAGGATATGAGAGCATGCAAACAGCCCGAAGAAACAGCTTTGGCTTGATTCAGGATCAATAAGTTCTTCAGACTTTGGATACAGATAGGGAATGACGCTCCATGAGAATGAGAAAAGGCTATGGACGTTTATTTTGATCACAACGCCACCACGGCGGTCGACGACACCGTGCTGGATGCAATGCTGCCGTATTTTCAGACAAAATTCGGCAACCCTTCCAGCCGCCATGTCCGTGGTATGGAAGCCCGCAGGGCCGTCAATCAGGCGCGCGAACAAGTAGCGGATGCGGTTGGCGTGCAGCCTGCCCAAGTGGTTTTTACCAGTGGCGGATCGGAGGCTAATAACCTGTTCATTCAGGGTGCGGCAGGCTATCTGAAACCCGCGCAAATAATCGTCAGTTCGATTGAACACCCGTGCGTGATGCGAGCGGCCCAGGAATTGGCGCGGACCGCCAATGGGAAATGGAATTTACGCCGGTTGTCTGTCGATAATCTGGGGCGGGTGAATCCGGCCGATTTCGATAAGGCCGTGGCGGAGCAGCAGACCGGTCTGGTGTCCGTTATGCTGGCGAACAATGAAACCGGCGTCATTCAGGATGTGGCGGCGATTTCGCAGAAAGCCAGGGTATGCGGCGCGTGGATGCACACCGATGCGGTACAGGCATTTGGCAAAATTCCAGTGGATTTTGCGTCGCTCAACGTACACGCCATGACACTGTCCGCCCACAAGATTTATGGACCCAAAGGCGCGGCGGCATTGATTATAGACAAGCGGTTGTTGCTCAAGCCACTTATTTACGGGGGCGGCCATGAAAACGGGTTGCGTTCGGGTACCGAGAATGTCCCCGCTATTGTGGGGTTTGGTATAGCCTGCGGCCTGGTTAAATCACGGATGGCGGAGAGCGCCCCCCGCATTGCGGCCATGCGTGCGCGGTTAGAGCAGGGACTGGTTGAGATGGGTGCCGTTATTTTTGGTTTGAGTGCATCGCGTTTGCCCAATACCTGTTATTTTGCGTTGCCGGGCATTGAAGGCGATACGCTGGTTGTTCGTCTCGACAAGGCGGGCTTCGCGGTAGCAAGTGGTGCCGCCTGCTCCAGCGTCAACCCCGGCCAAAGTCATGTGCTCGAAGCGATGAGTGTGGAACCGATGCTGGCGCGTTGTGCAGTGCGAGTCAGTCTGGGCAGTGGCAACACGCTGGCCCAGGTGGAAAATTTTCTTCAAGCACTAGGCGGCGTGATGGAGGAATTGAAACGGATGAGCATGGTTACGCTCTAGCGGCTTTCCGGCGTTGCGCCTTGCCCTGCACCTCAAAAACCGCGCACTTCACCCCGTCCAACTACCGGATTTAGGTTTAATTCAATAATTTTCATGTCGACAGACAGTCTGTGCGTTAAAGTAGTCTCTGGCGAACAGCCTGAATAGCAGGTATCCTCCCTGCGAGTACATTGCAGTCATTTCCAAAAAAATGAAACGAGTTCTGAAGTACCTGTATAAGGTCTTTAGATTATTCCTTTTTATTATATGGACGGAAAATTTGGCTTATGTATAAAATCACCGGGAAGAGTCGATTTCTCGAATGCTTTACATCAAAATATCTCTAAAGGGGTAATCAAGTTGGCACAACCCAATTTTCAGTATGAGAAGCGTCAAAGAGATTTAATCAAGAAGAAGAAACAGGAAGAAAAAAGACAACGTAAACTGGATAAAGGCAAGGAACAGCCTGGCGAGACTCCGGATCAGGCGCTGGATGGGCCGAATACGGAAGATGTCGGGAAAACCTAGAAATCTTTTACAAGTCGCCGAGGCATAGGCCATGATCGATAGTCATCCACGCACCGTATCTGTTGTCCCTGAGAGCGGCCTCGTCCGGTTGACTCATATTATTTATTTGCTGCACGGTTTCAGCGTCCTGATGGGTATTCTCGGGCCAGCGCTCATTATTACGACTTTTCTCACCGGCTGGCCTTCCATCATTGCGGTGATTATCAACTATGCAAAACGTGACGACGTGCGCGGGACTTATCTCGATTCGCATTTCGGCTGGCAAATACGCACATTCTGGTATACGTTGCTTTGGGTAGCGATAGCGGCGTTGCTGTTCATCACAGTAATCGGCATTGTGCTCGCTTACATCGTAGCCGTGGGTGCGGGAGTTTGGGTGCTTTATCGCATCGTTCGCGGCTGGATTGCGCTCAATGACGGCAAGCCAATGCCGATTTGAACCAGAATCGGCCTTCCGTTTCGTAATCCGGTCAAAAATCCCGCTTTCTCACCAGGTGCTTGCCATACGGCTAGCCAGACGAGGCCTCTCGCATCTCACCTTTATTTTCATATGCTTCCATGATTTCTTAACCGATCGTCATGGATGTGAACGCACACTCTGCGCATCCGCCTCCCCGCAGGGACTATTCAGCAGCCCTTATGTGTGTCGCCGTACAGTCTAGAAGTCATCCTGCTTATTAATATGCCATCATCTCGCGCTTTTTTTATGGCGGAGACAGGCCTCCGAAGGCATCGATACGACGCAAGTCGTTATTAAAAAGAGTGCAGGCGGGGAAACGGAAACGCAGGTTCGCACTTCAGGAGACAGGCATGAATACAGATAAGGGTAAAACCAGTGGGGGGAAGTATAGCAAGCGTGGCTTTGCTTCCATGGATAAAGACAAGCAACGGGAGATCGCGAGCAAGGGTGGAAAAGCCGCTCATGAGAAGGGGAGCGCCCATCGGTTTACTTCTGAAGAAGCCAGTTTGGCGGGCCAAAAAGGTGGCGCCGCGCACGGGAAAAATGCAGCAGCGATCGAGGGCCGTCAGTCCAGGCCGCAAAAAATAGCCAAGGGATGAAAAAAATAGGTCATTTCACCGCTCGATGTGTTATCGACGCGTAGCGGTTCGCATGAGGAATCTCATGGACATGACAATCAGGATCTGAAGCATTGGTTCCCCGGGATTGAGAAAATCATCCATGCCCCCAACCCAAGGCCCCAAGCAGAACAGGATATTTGCAGCGTTACCTACTGCGACTTACACGCGCCTGTTACCGCTTCTTGAATTAGTGTGGTTGCCGGCAGGCTACACAATCTACGAGCCCCGGCTTCCTATCAGGTATTTATATTTTCCAACGACCTGTATCGTTGCACGCCGGTATGAGATGGAAAATGGTTCGTCTACACAGATAGGAACCATCGGCAATGAGGGTTTGACCGGCATCTCCCTTTTCCTGGGTGCCGAAACTAGCGCAGTGCGTGAAGTCGTGCAAAGTGCAGGTAACGCTTACCGCATCAATGCAAGCTTTCTTAAAAAGGACTTTGAGTCGGGTGGAGACTTCCAGAATCTCCTCTTGCGGTTCGCGCAGGCACTGATTGCTGCGAATCAAAGTTCCTAACCGGCACTCCCTTATCAGTGATCAACGGCTTTTCCCGGATTGGCCGCCAAGTGACGACCTTTACCGTTAGGTGACGCATAAACACGCCAGCCAGTATGCTGCGAGTGCGATCTGGCCCAGTGGTGAAAATCAAATATTTCGCGGCTGCAGTGTGCGTTTTCGTACAGACCTGTCCTTATAGAACCGGATAATAACTATTGCTGCGCGGCCAGAGTTCTTGATCTTCGGAGACCCCGTACCTCAAAACTGCACCTGCGCCTAGGGCCTGTTAACACTTATTTCGCACCCGCGTTGCTACACAAAGAATGCGGAGGCAAGGCGCGAAGCGCAGGCCATAGTGGGCCTATGGCCAAGCTTTGCAACGCGGCATCCGCGTTTTTTGTGTAGCAACCCGAAGGGACGGGACGGATTTCATCCAGCCCTTCGTTACTCGCCGCTTACGGAGGCCCGCTCCGCCGCGCGGCTCATGCCTCGTGCTGGATGAAATCCGTCGCCGTCGCGGGTGTGAAATAAGTGTTAACAGGCCCTAGTCTAACTGCCGGATTCAGGATTATTGCGGCCTTACGTGTGATTGTTCGTATTTAGACGCAATTAGATATCGGAGATCATCATGAAAAGAATAAATATCCTTATCCTGGGTTTGGGACTCGCTGGTTTAGGCGCGGGAATGAATAGCGCGATGGGTCAAACCAACAATGAGACGCGCCAGGGAAGCATGCAGGCGCCTGATGCTGTCAGCAATGCTCAAACGGTTCGCGAAACGTCCATTACGCGCCCCGAGCAGAAAAGGAGCGAGCATGACCGCTCCAATATCTTTGCTGCGCCGAACGCGGCGCCTTCATCACCCGCTTTTGACAATCAGCCCGATAAGGGAAAGATATTGGGGTTCGATTTTTATCGTGATCCACTGAACGCGAAAAAACCGATGCAAACGTTTGAGGAAATGATGAAAGCCGATGTGGCTGATCGCGCCAAAGTCATGAAAATGCAACATGAATTGCTTCTTCGGCGTTACGACCTGACTCCCCGGTTTGATCGGGAAGCGAAAATGTCACGCGGTAAGCCGCTCGCGGTGGGGCCAACCGCACGATTGGCCGGAGGAATGAGCTGGCAAAAACTTGCCAGTATGTCTCCATCGGAAATACGCAGCCAGAACGTATTCCCTTATCCCGCCTTGCCTCATCCTAAACAAACCCCGGGCGGGCAGGTTTTTCCGCAGGTTCAGGTCAATATGTTTCCGCGGCTGGAGCGGTTTGACATCGAATTCGATTTACCCGAAGCGTTCCTGCCTGAATTTCCACCAGCGATTTTTCTTCAGAACCGGCCTGAGTTGGGCGACGTTTCGCGGGGAGAAGTGGTTTCGATCAATAATTACTATCGGCTGTTCAAGGATCTTCTGACACCTGTACAGCTCGATGGCTTGCGGATGCTACTGACTCCGTTCCCGCAGGAAGAGTTTAATCCGACTGATGACCGCAAAAGCGCACACCCTAGCCTGGGGGTTACCTGTTTTGATTGCCACGTGAATGGCCACACGACCGGACAATTTCACCTCACTCCTGATATCAGACCACAGGAACGGCGCTTCCGCCTGGACACCGTCAGCTTGCGCGGCCTGTTTAACCAGCAGATTCACGGCTCGAAACGGAGCCTGCGATCGGTGGAGGATTTCACCGAATTTGAGTTTCGTACCGCTTACTTCAATGGCGACGCAATTCATTCGATGAAAAAAGGCCTTACGATTTTTGATCGAATTCACGTAAGTCATATGGCGCAGCTTCAAAATATGCTGGATTTTCCACCCGCGCCCAAGCTGGATAGCCAAGGAAGGCTTGATCCCTCTAAAGCAAACGAGAAGGAACTTCGCGGTGAAAAACTCTTTTACGGGAAAGGCCAGTGTGCCAGCTGCCATAAGCCGCCCGCTTTCCTCGACCATCAGATGCATGATCTGAAGCTTGAGCGTTTTATCAATGAGCCGGGCGATGGGCCGATGAAGACCTTTACCTTGCGCGGTATTAAAGACAGTCCTCCCTATCTGCATGATGGCCGTTTGCTAACGCTCGAAGACACGGTTGAGTTCTTCAATCTGGTATTACAGCTCAAGCTTACGGACGAGGAGAAATCTGATCTCGTGGCCTACATGCGGCAGTTATGAAGATGATATTAGCCCCGATGTGGAATAGACCAGGCAATCGGCGCAAAGATGAAGCTGCCGGGTCGGGGCTGTCTGACTGTCAACTAAGGATTATTGAGCGAGCGCGTTTAACGAAAAGATAAGCGGTCAATTTCTGGGCGCAAACTCCTGCGTGATGAGTGGAGCGTTCAATTTCTATCTCACTCACATCCAGACAGGATTAATGCGTTTAATGGCTTTGATGGGTTCGCTACGCTTCACCCATGTCCTACCGAATCTCGCCAGCTTCCGTTCCCATCATTTCCCCGAAGCGAACGGTTCGGCCGGGTGTCCAGAGTGGATTAAACACGATTCGGTTTTTGGGGAATAACATTACCACCGTTGAGCCGAGGAGGAATCGGCCCATTTCATCGCCTTTTTCGAACATCCGAGCCTGTGAATCATATCGCCAGTCGCGAAGCTGGCCGGCACGCCGGGGATTCACGACACCGTGCCACACGGTGGATATACTTCCCACGATTGTTGCACCCACCAATACCAGTACAAACGGTCCGCGTTCCGATTCAAACACGCACACGACACGTTCGTTGCGTGCAAACAGGCTGGGCACGCCCCGAACCGTACCCGGATTTACCGAGAATAGTGTGCCAGGGATATAAATCATGCGAGTCAATCGGCCACTGCATGGCATATGCACCCGATGATAATCCTTCGGACTCAAATACAAGGTTGCAAAGTTGCCGTCATGAAATTCTTCAGCCAATTCGCTATCGCCGCCCATTAGCGCAGTAGCCGAGTAATTGCGTCCCTTGGCCTGAATTATTTGATTGCTACGGATGACCCCTAACTGGCTGATGGCACCATCGACCGGACAAATATAGCTTGTCTGGGCTATGGGGCGCTTTTCTATGAGTAGCGCCCGGGTAAAGAAATCATTGAAGGTCCGGTAACTATGGATATCAGGATTAACCGCTTCACTCATATCTACCGCATAATGCTGGATGAATCGCTGAATGGCGAACGTGGTAAGTCCACCGGCATTGGCTTTGGCAAACTTGCCCGCCAATTCGGTAAGCGCCTGCTTTGGCAGCAGATATTGAGGAAATACTGATAAAGCAGTAAACACTTGGAGTACCTGTGGAGGCAAAAATAGTGGGAGATTATAATGGTTTGAGTTAATTTAGTCTCGGCATGATCGTTCAGGGTTGCGTTTATTGTTTATCTAACAAGAAACGGATCGATCCGAAAGCGAGGTACTTGTGATCTGACCTGCTCCAAATTTGAGGCACTCGTATTTGTATTTGTAAGTGCTACACTTGAATTTATAAATTACCGTTGCACTCTATTTTATGACACGGGCTGACGACAAAAAATCCGGGCCTGATGTGATAGTCTCGAATAACTCTCCATTTATGGAAAGCAATCTTCCGGATGCTAAATTTATTGATTGCATGACCGGGGGGGAGTCCGCGCTGTTTCCGATAGTGGGGATAGGGGCTTCAGCGGGAGGGGTGGAGGCACTGCAGAGATTCTTCAAGTCTTTACCGCCTGCTCGTGGTATCACATACGTCGTCGTGGTGCATCTCGCACCGGCTCATCCGAGTCATCTGGCCGATATTCTGGCAAATAGTACTTCAATCCCAGTTATTCAGGTTCTTGGCGATATGAAGGTCGCGCCGGATACCATTTACGTAATTCCACCCAATCATTATCTGATATTGGACGGCGGATTTCTGCGTCTCCAGAAGATGCCTCAATCCCGTTCCTCGCAACAAGCTATCGACCATTTCTTCATATCTCTGGCGGAAGAGCTGCAGGAAAGATCCATCGGTATTATCCTGACGGGCGCTGATCATGATGGCACCGTGGGTCTCAAGGCCATCAAAGCAGCGGGCGGGATGGTGATGGTCCAGTTGCCTGAAACAGCACAGCATCCGGGCATGCCGGGGAGCGCGGTGGAAACCGGACTGGTTGACCGCGTTTTACCGATTGAGGAGATGGGTGAAGCGCTAGCGCAGTATATCGACCGATTGACTTTATGGCAGCCCGAGCCTTCCGCGCCACCGGCAGGAGACATTCAGATCCTGCGTGAAATCACCGCGCTTTTATCCGCGCGCGGTGGGGGTGATTTTAGAGGGTACAAGGAAGGAATGCTTATGCGCCGCACCAAGCGCCGCATGGCGTTACGAGGGTTCATGGGTCTGGATGCCTATGTGACTTATCTGCGGGATAACCCCGCCGAGGTCGAAGCGCTAGGGAAGGATTTTTTAATCAAAGTCACCGAATTTTTTCGCGAACCACAGGCATGGAAGGCGCTTGAGCAACAGGTTTTGCCAAGGATCATCGAGTCCCTTGTTCCCGGTGAGCCGATACGCATATGGGTTGCAGGCTGTGCCACGGGAGAAGAGGCCTATAGCATGGGCATCGCCTTGCTTGAATTGATGAGCAAGGGCGGGTTGAATATAAAACTGAATATTATCGGCTCCGATCTCGATCGCGCATCCCTTGAGGTTGCCCGGACCGGCATTTATCCGGAAAGCATTACTACCGTGTTAAAGCCGGAGTTGCTGGCCCGCTACTTCATCAGGAACAGTGATGGCCAGTTTCAGATACGCAAGGTACTTCGGGAAGCCATTTTGTTTTCACAACACAATCTCCTGGCCGATCCGCCATTTTCCCATATGAACCTGGTCAGCTGCCGCAATCTTTTGATTTACATGAAACCGGATGTGCAAGACAAGCTACTCAGGATGTTTCATTTTGCGCTGAACCCGGAAGGTTATTTATTCTTGGGAAAATCCGAAACCATTGGTGAGCATCACGTATTTTTTGCGTCAGTGGATAAGCAACACCGTATTTATCGCTGCCTGCCCACTAAACGGAAGATGCCGATCAAACTCCCCCTGGTTCCCGATACCTCGACCACGCGCATGGGCTCAAATCCAATGGCTGGGCAGCCACCCCGCGCAGCTCATGCGGAGCTGGTGCGTGAACTTTTACTCAGGCAGCGCTCCGCCACCGCGGTGCTGATCGACCGCGACTCGCAGGTGCTCTATTTCTATGGCCCTACGCGCGAATTTGTATGGCAACCGGAAGGATCTACGACTCGTGACC
This sequence comes from Nitrosospira sp. Nsp13, assembly GCF_900101945.1. Classification (NCBI taxonomy): domain Bacteria; kingdom Pseudomonadati; phylum Pseudomonadota; class Betaproteobacteria; order Nitrosomonadales; family Nitrosomonadaceae; genus Nitrosospira; species Nitrosospira sp. Nsp13. The sequence continues at coordinate 66,833 of NZ_FMVD01000003.1, forward strand.
TGCTGGCGATGGTGTCGGACGAGATGCGCATTGCGCTTCGCGCGGTAATTCATTCGGTCCGCAACGAGGGAAAGACGGGAGAAATCATGCTTCCTGCCCAGCCGGGAGAAAATCGCCAGCTGCGCGTCAGGGCGATTAAAGCCGGAGAAGAGAACAGCGGTTTTGTGCTGATCACTTTCGAGTACGAGCCTCTCGGCATAGAGCCGAACCAGGCGGTCACTGATGCCGAGTCATGGGCGAAACGACAGCTCGAAGACGATCTGCGCGTAACACGGCTGGATCTCGAAGCGTCGATTCAGGCACTTGAAACTAGTAACGTGGAGCTTCGTATTGCCAATGAGGAGGCAATGTCCATGAATGAGGAGCTCCAGTCAGCCAATGAGGAACTGGAAACCTCGAAGGAAGAGCTTCAGTCGGTCAATGAAGAACTGAATACCGTCAATAGCGATCTGGAGCGTACCGTTAGGGAGCTGCGCACGGCTAACGATGATTTGTCCAATTTACTGGCAAGCAGCGATCTTCCTACGCTGTTTCTGGACCGTGAACTTCATATCAAGCGTTTTACTCCCGCCTGCCGAAGGCTTTTCAGCCTCATTCCGTCCGATATAGGCCGTCCGATCGGGGATTTTGCCTCCCGGCTTGAGCCACAGGATCTTATAACGGTTGCCGGTTATGTCCAGAGCTCACGCTCGGTTGTTGAAGATGAGGTGCATACGCCCGAGGGGAATTTCTACCTGCGCCGTGTGTTGCCCTATCGTGTGGAGGAAGACCGTATTGAAGGGGTGGTGATTACTTTCGTCCCTATTGACGCGCTCAAACATGCGGAACAAGAGGTTCGGGAAAGTGAGAAACGTTTTCGCGCACTTGCCGACACGGCGCCCGTATTGATCTGGACCAGCGGTCTGGGCGGTACACTCGAATTCGTAAATCGCCGTTTTGTCGACGAGACAGGGAGCACGACTGAAGAGCTATCAGGTATGGGATGGCACCATCTTGTTCATGCCAAGGACTTACCCGGCTATCTGGCTGCGTGCTCAAGTGCGGAAGCCGTCTGCAAGGGCTACGATCACGAATTGAGATTGCGCAAAGCGGATGGCAGCTATCACTGGATGCGTTTTGTAGGAGAGCCGCGATTTGAGCGAAAACAGCTTGCCGGTTTTGTTGGTTCCAGCATCGACATTCAATATCACAAGGATGCCGAGGAACAACTGCGCAACGCGGACCAGCGCAAGGATGAATTTCTTGCCATACTGGGACACGAACTCCGCAATCCGCTATCTCCCATACGCAATGCCGCTCAGGCACTGCAATTCGTGGATTCCGACGATAAGCGCCTTTTGTGGGCGAGAGAGACCATCACCCGGCAGGTAGACCACATGACCCGCTTGGTGGATGATTTGCTCGATATTGCTCGACTCACGCGAGGCACGCTTACATTGCGAAAGGAAGCGGTAGACATGTCGGTGATCATCCATCACGCCGTAGAGTCAACCAAGGCGCTGGTTGATTCATATAAACATCATCTCACTGTAGCGATCACGAATAAGCCGCTTTTTGTCAGTGGGGATCCGGTTCGCCTGACCCAGATTGTTGAAAATCTTCTTACCAATGCGGCGAAATTCACCGAGGAGGGCGGCGAGATCTCGCTGGATGCCCGACATGAAGGGCACGAATTGGTCATGTCGGTCAGAGATAATGGAATCGGAATACCTCAACGAATGCTATCCAAGATTTTTGAGCTTTTCATGCAGGAAAAACGCGCTGTGAGAAAATCAAGCAGCGGGCTGGGTATCGGGCTTTCACTGGTATTTCAGCTCGTATCCCTGCACGGTGGCTCCATTAAAGCATCGAGCAAGGGGCAGGGACAAGGCAGCGAGTTCGTGCTTCGGCTTCCCTTGATGGAGATAACGGCTCCTCCCGCTGCAACGCCGCCTGTGAGCTCGGCGTCTGGATCAGGCACGGAATGTCTTCTGATCGTGGATGACAATATTGACAGTGCCGATTCGATGGCCATGCTGATGGCTGCGTATGGATATGAGGTACGTACGGCTTATGATTTCGAGTCCGCGCTGCAAGAGGCGGTTTCTTTTGTGCCGCATGTTGCCCTGCTTGATTTGAGCATGCCTGAACCGAACGGATTGGAGTTGGCTAGCCGATTCGGGCAAAAGGCCGAGACAAAAAACATACTGTTGGTTGCGTACAGCGGATATGGGCAGCCTGATGATATTGAGCGAAGCAGGAGTGCCGGGTTCGTACACCATTTGGTAAAGCCGGTCGACCCGGATGCGATCCATAAGCTGATAAAGTCGATAATGCTGAAGGATGGTTGAGTCTTAATCGGGCATGGGTAGGGCATCCGGCTTTTGCGTCACGCTGCTTATCCCTTGCCGTGTTTGTTCTTCCTGCTGCTGGAGTTCCCACATCTGGGCATAGGCGCCGTTTGCCGCAAGCAATTCCCGATGAGTGCCGCGCTCGATAATACTGCCTTTGCTCATAACCAGGATTTGATCTGCATCAGCAATAGTAGACAGTCGGTGAGCGATGGTCAGCGTGGTACGGTCGATGGCAACACGCTTTAATTCCGCCTGTATGGCCTTTTCCGAATTCGAATCCAGTGCCGAGGTGGCTTCGTCAAAGATCAGTATCGCAGGTTCTTTCAAAATCGCGCGGGCGATCGCAACACGTTGTTTTTCACCGCCGGATAGTTTCAATCCGCGTTCACCCACCGTGGTTTCGTACTTGTCCGGCAGGGTTTCGATGAAATCATGAATGTGTGCGGATCGGGCGGCTTCGAGTACCTCTTCGCGGCTTGCACCAGGTCGTCCGTAGGCGATATTGTAATAAATGCTGTCGTTGAACAGGACTGTATCCTGCGGGACGATACCCACCACCTTGCGCAGGCTTTGCTGTGTCACGTGGCTGATATCCTGGCCATTTATCAGAATCCGGCCGGCGGTGATGTCGTAAAAACGGAACAGCAGCCGGGCCAGTGTTGATTTACCTGAACCGCTGTGTCCAACCACGGCTAGGTTGCGGCCCGCGGGAATATCGAAACTTACATCAAACAGAATCTGGCGATTAGGTTCATAGCTGAAATCCACTCCCTCAAAGCGAACCGCCGCGTCTCCCGGAATGAGACTGGTTGCGCCCGGCTTATCCTTGATTTCCTCACTTTCAGCCAGTAAATTGAACATTTTTTCCATATCTGCCAGCGAATGTTTAATTTCACGGTAGACAAATCCGAGAAAATGCAACGGCATGGATAGTTGCAGCATGAATGCATTGATCAGTACCAGGTCGCCCAGTGTCATGCTGCCCTTGATCACCCCATCGGCCGCCAGCCACAATAGCAAGGTGACGCCTACCGCGATAATGGCGCTTTGCGCGGAGTTGAGTGCGGCGAGCGAAGTCTGGTTACGCACCGCTGCGGCTTCCCATTTCTGCATGTGCTCGTCATAGCGCCGCGCTTCCCAGGATTCATTGCTGAAATATTTGACCGTTTCGTAGTTCAGCAAGCTATCAATCGCCTGGGTATTGGCTTTTGAATCCATATCGTTCATGGTCCGGCGGAAAATCATACGCCATTCCGTAACAATCAGCGTGAGCGCAATGTAGGCGACAAGCGTCACAAAGATGATCACTGAGAACCAGATGTCATATCTGGAAAGGAGGATAGCCGCCACCAAACCGATTTCGAGCAATGTCGGCAGGATGTTGAATAGCATGAAATTAAGCAGGAAGGAAATGCCGCGCGTCCCGCGCTCGATATCGCGCGATACGCCGCCGGTCTGACGTTCCAGATGAAAGCGCAGTGACAGTGCATGCAGATGGCCAAACACCTTGATTGCTACCCGCCGGATCGCGCGCTGTGTCACCTTGGCGAATATCGCATCGCGCAATTCGCCGAACAGCGTACTGCACAGGCGCAACGCACCGTAGCCCAGCAACAGCAGAACCGGCAGGACCAGCAGGGTTTGCGGCTGGTCGAGTGCATCGACAATTTCTTTCAGAACCAGTGGTACGGCGACATTGGCGAGCTTGGCCATCAACAGGAGTGCCAGTGCCACCACTACCCGGCCTTTAAATTCCCACAGGTAGGGCAGCAAGGCGCGAATGGTTTGCCAGTCGTTGCGATTAGCCGATGGTTTTTCCAGGCGGGTGGGACGCATTATCCTAAATTGGTAGTTGGAGGGGTGAGTGAAACATTTGGCTAGAAGCTCGGGAACATATAGCGAATTCCACCTTCGATGTTCCAGTCATAGGCGCCGCGAAGATTCTGTCCAAAAATTCCGATACCCGGACGTACGAATACTCCTAATTTCCCCACTACATTCCGGCCGACTTCGAGTTCAAGGACCATGCTGCCGGCCGTGCTTCGTTCCCAATCGACCTGCCACGCGGCCTGCGCGATGGTCCACCATTTGTCGGCCCAAATCGTGTTGACTTGAACCACTGCTCTCGAAAGATTGACAGGATTTCTCACAGAATCACCGGCAACGGAGATTTGCTGTGTAATTGACCCTATCAGCAAGGATTTCCATCTGGGAAGAAATCGGGCTGTGGCGATGGTCGGGCCGACCGTATACCTGCCAAGGCCCAATCGCGCATCTTCAGCAGTGGGTAATGTCGTTATCACGCCGAGCAGCACGGCGTATTCGGGCGTATTGTACGCACGCCATGCAGTCAGGATGGAAAGGTCACCGAAGCCTTGCGTGGTCATGGTACCCGAACGACCTGGAATGCTCGTACTCACATACGGCGCTGATATGCTGAGCACGTAATTTCGCTGGAATGGTAGATCGACACGGCCCGCGCCAAAGAGGACTCGCCCGCCTTCTGGGGCATCAATGTATTGGGAGGTGAACTGTACCCGTCCCACGATCGCCGTGGGGTCGGTTCCGAACTTGGCGGCCTGTTGTCTGAGATGCTCCGCTTCTTCCCGCTGCTCCGACGTGAGGTGCTGAGGTCCCAGCCGAGGAAAGATACGACGCTCCCGAGCCGGGCCATCATGCTCTTCCGCGGAATCGTTTATTTCCGTCTGCGGGGCTGAGGCGGGTTCGCTCCGCACCGGCTGTTTTGGCACTGATTGTTGTCCCAGCGCTAGAGGAGAATATACCGTCAGTAGCGGAATTATCGCTATAAGCCCACCGCATGCTGTTGCGAGACTACAACTCAAGTCCTTTACCTGATGCAGCATTTGGGAATGGTAGCGTATGGCGAAAGGTTCTTTCAGAACCGGGAGTACGGCGATATTCGCGAGCTTGGCCATCGCCAGAAGTGCCAGAAAGGAGCAAATGGTTAGTTATAATTAGCCAATGGTTTTTTCAGACGGGTAGGGTGCCTCACCTACTGGCCCGGAGAGGAAATAGTATACCGGGGAAAGCCGGTATTGCGGGGGTTCAAGGTAAGTTAGTGCTAGGTTGGACTGGATTTTAGGATCAAGTCCTGTACGAAGAATTTCAGGTGAATCTGCCAACCCAGACTGCACCTGAAGAATCTATATCAGATCAATCAGTTGGCGGGTGGTATCTGGTTCGCACCTTCATCGCCATCCAGATCAACCGCTCCTTCCTTGAAGACCCGACTCGCACGAATGTCCTCGGCCTCGATAGTCATCAGGTCGATCCGCGAAAGATTTTTCTTTGCTCCTCCGAATAAGCGATTGGCCTGTCGCAGGCGTGCCCGGTCAAGGGCGTTGCGAATGGAGCGCGCATTGGCAAAATGCTCCAGCTTCATTCGTAGCCGGATATACTCGCCGAATGCATTCTCGCCCTCGGGACTGAGGCGGTAGTTCTGTGCAGCCAGCATGAGTTTGGCGATTGCAAGCAATTCATCGGCACTATAGTCGGGAAAATCGATGTGATGGGCGATACGTGAACGCATACCGGGATTGCTGTGGAAGAATTTATCCATCCGGTCTTTGTAGCCCGCCAGAATCACAACCAGATCTTCACGATTGTTTTCCATGGTTTGCAAAAGGATTTCAATTGATTCCGCGCCGTAATCACGTTCGTTCTCAGGCTTGTAAAGATAATAGGCTTCATCAATGAATAATACGCCGCCCATTGCTTTCTTCAATACTTCCTTGGTTTTCGGCGCGGTATGGCCGATATATTGACCCACCAGATCGTCGCGAGTGACGGAAACAAGATGTCCCTCACGTACATAACCCAGGCGGTGCAGGATCTCCGACATGCGTAACGCCACGGTGGTTTTGCCGGTACCGGGATTGCCGGTAAAGCACATGTGCAGGCTGGGCGCCCCAGCGGTCAGATCCAGCTTCTTGCGCACGCGGTCAACGAGCAATAGCGCCGCAGTCTCCCGGATGCGGGTTTTCACGGGCTTCAGGCCAATCAATTCAAGATCAAGCTTATCCAGTACTTCCTTGATGTTGGAAGCGCGAAATTCAGCGTCCAGATCAACTGAACCGTTATCGGAGGGGGCAAGTTCCTTTGATGGTTTTTTCATATTTTGATCCCCACAAATGAAGTACGTAAGATATTAAACGCGCACGCTGGTTGTGTCTGATTTGTAAACGAGTTGTACCCCGGGTTCAGGAGCGGGCACGGGTAGATGGAGAATGTAATTCATCATCCCCATCCACCTTTGCCCAGATGAGTTCCCCTTCCCTGAAAAGGAAGGGGAGGAGCCTTCATTAGTACCGTTCGGATTCCGCTTTATCGGTTGCGTAGGAATGAATAGTGTAACGAATGCTACGGCCTTCCACTTCCTGGCGTACCAGGCCAAAGCCAGGTTCTGACTTGGGACGGTTAACGATATACGACATCGTCGGGCTTTCCACCCCGCGCGCCGAGTTAAATGCGGTTACCCGGATATAATGATTCGGATAAGTTTTGCGGCAGTCATTGATCTCCGACAGGATCCCGGCAGGATCTTTCAGGTCAAACATCGGGTTGCCGAACATTTCCCAATATGTATTGCGCGGGTGGGGGTCGTCGGTGTACTCGATCCCTATCGCCCAGCCGTTCTTTAACGCATATTTGATTTGCGCGGAAATCTGTTTATCCGTCAGCGGAGGCAGGAAAGAGAACTGTCCTTGCGTGACGCGATTTCCTACATTGGTCATCATAATTATTTCTCCTATGTATGGTTAGACGCTGGCCGTGGTTGAGGGCACGAAATCGGCAGTGTCGGTTGATTCGTAATTGAAGGTAATATCCTTCCATGTATCCAGCGCCTGTTTGAGCGGCGTGCACCATTTGGCAGCTGCCTGAAGAATCTGTGGACCTTCTTTCACGTAGTCACGACCTTCGTTACGTGCCAGTATCATGGCTTCCAGTGCAACGCGATTGGCAACCGCTCCGGCTTGTATGCCCATCGGATGACCGATGGTGCCACCGCCAAACTGCAGTATCACATCTTCGCCAAGGTAATCCAGCAACTGGTGCATCTGGCCCGCGTGAATGCCACCCGAAGCAACCGGCATGACCTTGTTCAGCGATGCCCAGTCTTGATCGAAGAACAGGCCGTGTTCGAGACTTTGCGGTGTATGGGTATCGCGCAGGGTATCGTAAAAGCCTTTGATCATGAGCGGGTCACCCTCGAGCTTGCCAACGACAGTGCCGGCATGAATGTGATCCACACCCGCCATCCGCATCCACTTGCAGATCACACGGAAGTTCATGCCATGATTCTTCTGGCGCGAGTAGGTTGAGTTACCGGCGCGGTGCAGGTGAAGAATCATGTCGTTCTTGCGCGCCCATTTGGCCATGGACTGAATCGCGGTATAGCCGATTACCAAGTCAATCATGACAATGACCGAACCCAGCGACTTGGCGAATTCGGCGCGCTCGTACATGTCTTCCATGGTACCCGCGGTGATGTTCAGGTAATGGCCCTTGACTTCACCGGTAGCGGCGGAAGCCTTGTTAACCGCCTCCATACAGTAGAGAAAACGGTCGCGCCAGTGCATGAAGGGCTGTGAATTGATGTTCTCGTCGTCTTTCATGAAGTCGAGACCACCCTTGAGGCCTTCGTACACCACACGTCCATAGTTGCGGCCGGAGAGCCCCAGTTTCGGTTTGGTGGTGGCGCCCAGCAACGGCCGGCCAAATTTGTCGAGGCGTTCGCGCTCTACCACAATACCCGTGGCGGGACCTTGGAAGGTTTTCAGGTAAGCGACCGGGATGCGCATATCTTCCAGACGTAGCGCTTTCACGGCTTTGAAACCAAATACATTGCCGATGATGGAGGCGGTCAGGTTGGCGATGGAGCCTCCTTCGAACAAGTCCAGATCATAGGCAATGTAGGCGAAATACTGGGCTTCGTTCTTGGTGCCAGGACCGGTATTGGGCACGAGTTCAGAACGGTAGGCTTTGGCGCGGTAGAGTTCGCAGGCGGTCAGCCGGTCAGTCCATACCACAGTCCAGGTGGCGGTGGAAGATTCGCCGGCAACAGCGGCGGCGGCCTCTTCATGATCCACCCCTTCCTGGGGTGTAATACGGAACAAAGCAATGACGTCAGTTTCTTTGGGTACATAATCAGAATCCCAGTAACCCATTTTTTTGTATGGCAGTACACCGGATTTATAGCGATCCTTGCCAGTTAGCTCTTCACTCATGTCAATTCTCCTCGTAAGGGTAGATAAAGGTAGTACAGAAGGAATTCTAATCGGAATTATTATAAACAACAGTCACATGTTTTGATTGTTATGATAACATTTTGCTTATAGGTAATTACTCAAGATCTATCTGAGCAAGAATAGATTATGCTGCATCTCACTCTAAGACAATTAAAAGTTTTCGAATCGGTTGCCCGCAACCTGAGCTTTTCGCGCGCGGCGGAAGACCTCTTCCTAACACAACCCGCGGTTTCCATGCAAATCAAACAATTAGAGGACAATGTCGGTTTGCCCCTATTTGAGCAACTGGGCAAGAAAATTTATCTGACTGACGCCGGACGTGAGCTTGATCATTATAGCCGGGCGATTTCCCAGCAACTGGCCGATATGGAACTTGCGCTGGATGAATTGAAGGGTCTCGAGCGGGGTAAGCTCCATATCTCGGTGGTAAGCACCGCCAATTATTTTGCCCCGCACCTTCTGGCCAGGTTTTGCCAACGCTACAGCGGCATTACCGTCAACCTTAATGTTTCCAATCGGGAAACGGTGCTGAAGCAATTATCCGACAATGTAATCGATCTCGCCATTATGGGCCAGCCGCCGGATGGCCTGGACATCGCCACTGACTCATTCATGGAAAACCCGCTTGTGGTCATTGCTCCCCCGGATCACCCGCTATGCAAGGTTCGCCAGATTCCGGTAAAAAGACTGGAACAGGAAACGTTCCTGGTGCGCGAGCCCGGTTCCGGCACACGTGGAGCCATGGAGCGCTTCTTTATGGCACATCATATTTCTATTAACCGAGGCATGGAAACCGATACCAGCGAAGCGATCAAACAGGCGGTGCAGGCGGGAATGGGGCTCGGTATCATGTCATTGCACACCGCCGAACTGGAGCTGGAGACCAAGCGGCTGAGAATTCTGGATGTACAGGACTTTCCTATCATGCGTCACTGGCACGTGGTGCACCGGAAAAATAAGCGTCTTTCAAGCGTGGCTCAGGCATTCAGGACGTTCTTGCTGAAGGAAGCGCCTGAGTTGATGCCAAGCTTAACAGGAGTGGCAAAATAGAGGCCCACTAGGTTGGTGACCAGCCTCCCCCCAAAGCCCTGTAGAGTTGAACGATGGATACCAGATGCAGACGGTGTGTTGCCGTGAGGGCAAATTCGGCATTGAACAGATTACGCTTGGCAAGTAGCACATCCACATAGCTCGTAATGCCTCCTTTGTAGCGAGCGTCGGCCACACGCAACGCTGAGCGCAGCGCCTCGACCTGCTCCTGCTGTGCTTGGCGCTGATCATTGGCGGTGCGAATAGCCACCAGGGCGTCTTCCACCTCCTTGAATGCCACCAGGATGGTTTGTTCATATTGTGCCAACACCTGCCTTGCCTGGGCTTCTACGGCCCGTTGATCGAACCCCAGGCTTTGCGCATTCAGCAATGGGCCGGCCAGCCCGAGTCCGCCCGCCCCAAACTCGCTTCCCGAGAGCAGCAGATTGGATAAAGCCGGACTGGCTACCCCCAGAAAGCCCGTAATCGTGAGCTTGGGAAATCGTGCTGCTTTGGCCATCCCGATTCTGGCGGTGGCCGCCGCCAGCGTTTGCTCCGCCTGGAGAATATCGGGACGCCGTTGCAGCAGCTCGGAAGGCAGCCCAGCCGGCACTTCCGGCGGCATCAGCTGTTCCGTCAGCGAGTGGCCTCGCACAATCGGCACCGGGTTCTTTCCGAGCAGTACACTCAGTTCATTTTCCTTCTGTACCATTTGCCGTTCCAGTTCCGCCACTCTGGCCATCGCGTTGGCCCGCTCCGCCTCGAACTGATCCAGATCAAGGCGGGAAATCAACCCGCCTTGCAATTGGGCCCGGGAAATGGCAACCGATTCTTCCCACGACGACAGGGCGCGACGGGCAATATTCAGTTGCATATCAAATTGCAAAAGATCGAAGTAGGACTGTGCCACCGAACTGACCAACGTCAGCACTATCGCCCGGCGATTCTCCTCGCGTGCCATCAGATCGGCGCGGGCTGCCTCATTGGCGCGGCGGAGCCTGCCCCAGATATCCAGCTCCCAATTCAGGGTCGTCTGTCCAAAATAATTGAAGGGTGTCGGGAAACCGGGAATAAGGAAGCCGCCGAGGGTGCCCATCGCAGGTGCATTGGCACTGATGTCCATTTTTGGAAGAAAATCCATGCGGGCTATGCGCAGGCGGGCCTGGAGTTCCTCGACGCTCGCCACCGCCTGTTTGAGATTCCTATTCTCCAGCAAGGCCTGGTTGATGAGCCGCTGAAGTTCTTCATCCTGAAGAAGCTCCCACCAGGGAAGATTGGCGATGGATTGTCCTTCCGTTTCTGCCATACGAAACTTCTCGGCGGTGTCGATAGGAGGCCGGAAATAGTCGGGTCCCATGGCGCAAGATGCCAGGAGCAAGCTGGAGATTAATAGAATGCTGACTTTATTATGGTGTTGCATCATGCCGTTTCCTGTCGGGTGCACATTTATGATTCTTCTTTTGTGGAGGAAGCAACCTCAGTTGAAACCCGCTGAGTTTCAGCCGTTGAACCCTTACCTCGTCGCACGATCTTTCCAATGGTCACAAAAAAAAGCGGCACAAAAAAGATGGCTAGAAATGTGGCGGCCAGCATTCCTCCAAACACGCCCGTTCCAATGGAGTTCCGGCTCGCCGCACCAGCTCCGGAAGCCACCACAAGGGGGAACACGCCCAGAATAAAGGCCAGGGAAGTCATAACAATAGGTCGAAAACGGAGACGTGCCGCTTCGAGCGCAGCGTCAGCCAGTGACACTCCCGCTGCATATCGTTGATTGGCAAACTCGACGATCAGGATTGCATTTTTTGCTGCCAACCCGATCAACGTCACCAGTCCGATCTGAAAATAGATGTCATTGGATAGCCCCCGCGTCCATATGGCCAGCAACGCACCCAAAATTCCAAATGGTATTGCGAGAATGACCGCGAATGGAATGGACCAGCTTTCGTACAGGGCGGCCAGTACCAGAAAGACCATGAGCAGGGCGAAGGCAAACACCAGGATGGACTGTCCTCCCGCTTTATGCTCCTGGAACGATATCCCGCTCCAATCGATTGCGTAGCCCCGGGGAATCAGGATTTCGTTCGCTACCTGTTCCAATGCCTCAAGCGCTTGTCCTGAACTGTATCCTGGTGCGGCGCCTCCCAGTACAAGCGCGGTGTTGAACCCGTTGAAATGCGTGACCGGGTCCGGTCCGCTGGTAAATTCGGTGGTGACGACCGAGTCCAGCGGAATCATGGTGCGCCCCTCGTTATTCTGGGCGCGCACATAGACCTTGCTGATATCGTCGGGGCTGGACCGATACTCCGGAAGAGCCTCCGTTTGCACCCGATAGATACGGCCGAATTTTACGAAATCGTTGATATACAGATTCCCGAAATAAGCTTGCATGGTATCGAAGACTTCGGAAATGGGCACCCCCAGCGCCTTTGCCCGCTCCCGGTCTACCGTGGCATAGAGACGAGGGGCGCTCACACGGAAATTCGTACTGGCAGCCGCGATCGCCGGATGTTCTGTCGCCTTGGCTACAAATTCCTCAGCGACGGCGGCGAACTCGGCAAAATCGCCCCCGCTGGGATCCTGTAATTGGAGGGAAAAACCTCCCGTGGAACCGAGGCCCCTGATCGAGGGGGCATTAAAAGCAAGGATTAAAGCCTCGGGGATTTTGGCAAATTCCTGAAAAGCCGCTGCAATAAGGCCGGGCGCCTGCTCTTCGGCATTCCTGCGCGTATCCCAATGATGCAGCGGGATAAACATCGTTGCCTGATTCGTCCCACGCGTCCCGAAAACAAAATTCTGCCCGGCCAGTGTATCTGTCGAGTGAACGGCGGGAATCGATTGGAAGTAACTTTCGATTTTACTCAGTACCTCTATCGTTCGTGCCTTGGAGGCGCCATCCGGCAACTGGACGATGGTAATAAAGTAGCCCTGATCTTCCTCCGGAAGGAAACTGCCCGGAATGGTTTTGAACAGGCCCAGGATGACCGCTATCAGCGTTCCGAAGACTACCAGGGCTATCACCGATCGTTTCAGGATGACTCCAACAGTCCCCACGTAGCGGGTCTGAACCCAGTCAAACGACCGGTTGAACATTTTCCAGATTCCCTTGGGCTGGCCGTGACCCGGCTTGAGAACCAGGGCGCACAGCGCGGGGCTCAGGGTAAGCGCCACGAATCCCGAAATGGCCACCGACAGGGCGATGGTAATTGCAAACTGTTTGTATAGTTCACCGGTGATTCCACCCAGAAAAGCAACCGGTACAAACACGGCAGCCAGCACCAGGACGATTGCAATGACCGGCCCGGTCACTTCGTCCATCGCCTTTTTGGCCGCATCCTTGGGCGACAGGCCGCCCTTGGTCATGTGCCGCTCAACATTCTCCACCACCACGATCGCATCATCCACCACGATGCCGATGGCCAGGACCATGCCGAACAGGGTTAGTGTGTTAATCGAAAATCCCAGCGCCGCCATGCCGGCAAGCGTTCCAATGAGCGAAATGGGAACGGCGATGGCTGGAATGAGTGTTGCACGCCAGCTCTGTAAAAAAATAAAAACGACCAGGATGACCAGGAGGGTTGCTTCAACGAGTGTCTTCACGACCTCCTTGATGGAAACTTCGATGAAGGTAGTGGTGTCGTAGGGGATATCGTAGGACACCCCCGCAGGAAAACTCCTGGTGAGCTTGTCCATTTCCTCGCGAACCCGCTGGACGGTGTCGAGCGCATTGGCTCCCGGCGCAAGAAAGGTCAAAAGAAACGTATTGGGCTTTCCATTCCATCGGCCTTCAAGATCATAAGATTGGGCGCCCAGTTCTACTCGCGCGATATCCCGCATTCGTACCATGGAGCCATCCGGATAGGCTCGCACGATCATGTCCTCGAATTCGTTTACCTCGCTCATTCGGCCGCGCGTAATGACCGGGATGGTGAGTTCCGTGCCCTGAGCCGTGGGCTCACGGCCTATTCTTCCCGCCGGGAAATCCCGGTTCTGCTCACGCACGACTGCCGCAACCTCGGTCGGCGTGAGATCGAGTTGCGCCATCCGGACGGGATCGAGAATCAATCTCATGGAATAGTTCTGGCCGCCAAAGATGGTGGCGTCCCCGACACCCGGAAGCCGTTTGACGCTATCGAGAATTCGAAGCAGGGCATAGTTTGAGAGGAAAACGGTGTCATGCCTGGGGTCGGTGGAGCTCAGCGCAATGACCGCCAGCAGATCCGGTGATGTCTTTTTAACGGTGATGCCCTGGCGAATGACCTCGTCCGGCAACTGTGGTTCGGCAAGGCGCTGCCGGTTCTGTGTCTGGACCTGTGCGATATCCACGTCGGTTCCAATTTCGAACGTGAGCCTCATCGTCATATGCCCGTCATTCGTGCTGGTGGAATCGTAGTACAAAAGGTTATCGATACCGGGGAGTTGTACCTCGATCGGACGCGCCACGGCCTCCGCGACGACTTCCGCGCTGGCACCAGGATAGTCCGCGTCAATCTGCACCATGGGCGGCGTAATTTGTGGAAACTGTGCGATGGGCAGCGTCTTTAACGAGACCAGGCCGACGACCACAATAATGATGGACAGGACCGATGCAAAAATTGGACGATCAATGAAAAAATGGGGACTCATGGTGTCTTTTGCGCGTCTTGTTCCTCTGGACGGTCATTCGAAGAAGTCTTTCCATTCCGGTATGGAATGGTGCTCACTTGAATGCCTGGCCGCACGCGATGAAAACCTTCCACGACCACCCGTTCTCCAGAATGGAGACCGTCTTCGATCAACCATTCGTTCCCACGCCACGAACTGGCATGAATCGGACGAAATTCGGCCTTGTCTTCTGCATCGATCACATATACGAATGATCCTTTGGGCCCCTGCTGAACGGCCCGCTGCGGGATGAGCATGGCGCCGGTCCGGATGTAACCCTTGAGACGAATCTTGACGAACTGTCCAGGATAAAAGTAGGACTGCCCGGGAGAATATCCCCCTTCCGGATTGGGAAACATAAACCGCGCCTGTAGCATACCCGTCTCGGACCGTAAGGTAACACCAGCAAAATCCAGTATTCCTTCCCCGGGATATACACTCCCATCAGAAAAGGTCATCACGCCGCGTAATTGAAAAATATCCGGCCGCTGGACTTTATGTTCAGCGAGTTCGCGGCGGCGCCGGAGCAGGTAGCTTTCCGGAACGCTCACATTGACGTACATGGGATCCAGTTGATCAATGGTGGTCAGAAGGGTCGTCTGGGCGGAGATCAATCTGCCTTCATAGAAATGGCTGCGACCGATGCGGCCATTCACGGGAGCGGTGATGAGGGTGTTGTCGAGATCGAATTTTGCCTTGACCAGATCGCTTTGCGCAGCCTCCAGTGCGGCCCTGGTGCCCAGCACTGCCGCTACGGCATCATCGACATTTTTTCGGCTGACGGCCTGTTCCTCAAGAAGCGGTTTCACGCGAGCTAAGTCCTGCTCAGCCTGGACGAGCTGGGACTGAGCCTGGGCCACCCTGGCTTTGCCACTGAGGTAAATGGCTCTGAAGGGCACAGGATCGATGAGATACAACTGGTCATCCTTCCTGACATTTCGGCCCTCGGTAAAAAAGACCTTTTTAATGATCCCGGTTACTTGCGGCCGAATCTCCACGGGGCGAAAGGCCTCCGTTTGCCCGATAAACTCCGGCTCATCCGGGACCGTTTGAGTGGTGACGGTAATGACTTCTACTTGAGGGACGGGTGGAGAGGGAGGGGGCGCTTTCTCTGAGCAACCGGCAAGCAGAATCGGAAGCATCAGAAGTAGCCCGGCATTCATGCGAACAATGACAGCCCTATCTCTGATGGCCGGCGTTATTAACCATTGGATTGTCAAGTACATATGCATGGCTCTTGGATTATCCCGGAGAAAATGAAATCCTGGAAAGAAGATTTATGGCATTCAAGGTGTTATCGGAAATTTCAGTTTTTGGGAAATCGGATTCAGGTAGAAATCCAAAGAAACCTTCCGTTCGCGGCCGTCGATGACGCGGCATCGATCATCCCGGCATCCAACCTCCGCCTAAGGCCTTGTAGAGTTGAACGACGGACACCAGATGCAAACGGTGTGTAGCCGTGAGAGCAAATTCGGCCTCGAAAAGCAAGCGCTTGGCAAGGAGCACATCCACATAGCTCGTAATGCCCCCCTTGTAGCGAAGGTCGGCCACTCGCAACGCTGAGCGCAGCGCTTCGACCTGCTCCTGCTGCGCATTGCGCTGATCATTGGCGGTGCGAATAGCCACCAGGGCGTCTTCCACCTCCTTGAATGCCACCAGGATGGTTTGCTCGTATTCGGCCAATACTTGCCTCGCCTGGGCTTCAGCTGCCCGTTGGTCGAACCCCAGGCTTTGCGCATTCAGCAATGGGCCGGCCAGCCCCAGTCCGCCCACTCCAAACTCGCTGCCGGAGAGTAGTAGATTTGACAAGGCCGGGCTGGCTACCCCCAGAAAACCGGTGATCGAGAGCTTGGGAAATCGCGCTGCCTTGGCCATCCCGATTCTGGCGGTGGCCGCCACCAAGGTTTGTTCCGCCTGGAGAATATCAGGGCGCCGTTGCAACAGCTCGGAGGGCAGCCCGGCGGGCACTTCCGGCGGCATCAGCTGCTCCGTCAGCGAGTGGCCTCGCATAATCGGCACCGGGTTTTTTCCGAGCAGTACACTCAGTTCATTTTCCTTCTGAACCAACTGCCGCTCTACTTGCGCCACTCGGGTAGCGGCGTTGGCCCGCTCCGCTTCGAACTGATCCAGATCGAGGCGGGAAATCACGCCTCCTCGCAGTTGTGCCCGGGAAATGGCAACCGATTCTTCCCATGACAATAGGGCGCGCCGGGCAATACTCATCTGCATATCAAATTGCAAAAGATCGAAGTAGGACTGTGCCACCGAACTTACCAACGTCAGCACTATCGCCCGGCGATTCTCCTCGCGTGCCATCAGGTCGGCGCGGGCGGCCTCATTGGAGCGGCGGAGCCTGCCCCAGATATCCACTTCCCAATTCAGGGTCGTCTGGCCGAAATAACTGTAGGGTGTCGGAAAACCGGGGCGAAGAAATCCGCCGAGCGTGCCAAATGCCGGGGCGTTGGCACTTATGTCCATTTTGGGAAGAAAATCCATGCGAGCGATGCTCAGGCGGGCCTGGAGTTCCTCAATGCTCGCCACCGCCTGCTTGAGATCCCTATTCTCGAGCAAGGCCTGGTTGATGAGCCGCTGAAGCTCTTCATCCTGAAGAAGCTCCCACCAGGGAAGGTTGGCGATGGACTGCCCTTCCGTTTCTGCCATACGAAACTTCTCGGCGGTGTCGATAGGAGGCCGGAAATAGTCCGGTCCCATGGCGCAGGATGCTAACAGAAGGCTCGGAAGTAACAACAGTATGCGGATTCGGCGGTGATATCCTGTCTTCAATGAAAGAGCCGCCACTGTTAATTTTCCGGGTGTAGCGGAAGATGCAATGGCCGCAACGATCGATTTAACACCGCTGACCAAGGTAGACACCGCTATCGGATGGGGTAATCTTGAATGTGGCATCATGTCATTTCTGCCTGCGCATCTTTAACCCGCTTCTCCGTTTGCTTGCCGGTAAGCCAGGTAAAGAACAATGGAATGAATATGGTGGCGACAAAGGTCGCAAGTATCATTCCGCCAAACACACCGGTACCCATGGAGCGGCGGGCAGCAGCTCCCGCTCCCGTGGCGATCACGAGCGGCACGATACCCAGCACAAAAGCCATGGAAGTCATGACGATCGGGCGAAAGCGCAGACGCGCGGCCTCAACTGCGGCTTGTGCAACCGGCATGCCTTCCCTCATTTTCTGACTGGCAAATTCCACAATCAGAATAGCATTTTTTGCCGCCAGCCCTATTAGCGTAATCAGGCCTACCTGAAAATAGATATCATTGGGCATCCCGCGAATTAAAACGGCAAGCAGGGCGCCAACCAACGCAAAAGGCACCGCCATGATTACGGCCAGCGGCAACGTCCAGGTTTCGAATTGTGCCGCCAGGATAAGAAACACCATGATGATGGCGAAACTGAAAGCAAGGATTGCCGCCGAACCGGTACGTTTTTCCTGATAGGCTTGTGCTGTCCAGGCAATTTGATAATTATCCGGTAAATTCTTTGCCGCAATCTCTTCCACCAGTTTGATGGCGTCGCCCGAGCTTACACCCGGCGCACCGCCTCCCATTACTTTCGCGGAAAGCAGGCCATTGTAACGCTCCAGTTGCTCTGCGCCTGCAATGGTGCTGATTGTGCTGAGTGCCGACATAGGCACCATCTCTCCGGATTGTGACCGCACGTATACTCTGCCGAGATCCTCTGGCTTCATGCGGTATTGAGGTTCTGCCTGTAATTGTACGCGATAGGTGCGTCCGGCCTTATTAAAATCATTGATATAGAGCGAACCCATGGTGCTCTGCAAGGTGGCATACAGATCGGCAATCGATACCCCCTGTGAAATTGCCTTGGCTTCATCTACTTCAATAAAGAATTGCGGTACCGTAGGACGGAAAAAAGTGGCTATACCGGCAAGACGGGGTTCCTGATTGAGTGCATCAATGAAGTTGTTCACGACACCCGATAATTGCACGGGAGTTGCGCCAGCGCGGCTCTGTACATAGACTTCAAAGCCTCCCGCAGTGCCCAGACCACGAATGGCCGGTGGATTAAACGCAATCGCTATGCCGTCAGACTGCTGCATGCCGATACCAGACAGCTTTTTGACAATGTCCTCCGCTGTGGAGGTGCGCTCGGACCAGTCTTTAAATGCAACAAACATGGTAGCCGAGCTGGTTTTATTGCCCCCGCCAATAAGGTCGAAGCCATTGACCACAAACTCATGGGCAACAGCCGGATCCTCCGCGATGGCGGCGCGCACCGCTTCGGCGGTTCTGGTTGTTCGAGCCAGTGTTGCACCGTCAGGCAAGATTGTTGCGGTCACCACATAACCCTGATCTTCAGGCGGCACAAAGCTGTCAGGAACTGTTTTAATCAGGTAGAGTGCAACGGCGATGATACCTGTGAATACGAATGTCCCAATAATCTTGTGTTTCAAGGTGGTGCTGACCATACGGATGTAAAAATGGGTCAGGCGGCTGAAGCCGTTGTTAAATGCGCGAAAGAACGCGGACTCGCCATGCGTATGTTTCAGCAGGATCGCGCATAATGCGGGCGTGAGCGTCAGGGCTACCACACCCGAGATGGTGACCGCGACAGCGACTGTCACCGCAAACTGGCGATATAGCTCGCCGGCAATGCCGCCCATGAAAGCCACGGGCACAAATACCGCGCAGAGCACCAATACAATCGCCACGACGGCGCGGGCAACCTGCTCCATCGATTTGATGGCGGCTTTCATCGGCGACAGTTTTTCTTCGTCCATCAAACGTTCGATGTTTTCCAGCACGACAATCGCATCGTCCACCACGATCCCGATAGACAGCACCATGGCAAACAGGGTGAGCGTATTGATGGAAAAGCCGAACACCCACAGGCCGGCAAAGGTACCGATCAGGGAAATGGGTACTGCGATAAGGGGAATCAGCGTAGCGCGCCAGCTTTGCAGGAAAACATATACAACCAGAACAACGAGGATCATCGCCTCACCGAGTGTTTTGACCACTTCCCACATCGAGGCCTTAACAAATATGCTGGTGTCGTAAGGCACGACATAATCCATTCCTTCCGGAAAATACTGTTTCAACTCCTCCATCTTGGCCATCAGTGCGTTGGCCGTGTCGAGCGCGTTTGCGCCGGGTTTCAGAAAGATAGGGATACCTGCACCGGGTTGACCGTTCAATGCCGTACGCACGTCATAGCTTAGCGCTCCGAGTTCGATCGTGGCGACATCCTTGAGATAGAGAACACCCTGGGGTCCCTCGGCCCGCAAAATGATATTGCCGAATTGCTCGGGTTCCAGCAGGCGGCCTTTGGCGTTAACCGTATAAACCAGTTGCTGATCCGCCGGTGCCGGTTCCTGGCCTATCTTGCCGGCGGCATATTGTGCATTTTGTGAACGAATAGCCACGGCGATGTCTGTTGTGGTCACTCCTAATTGCGCCATACGGTCAGGGCGCAGCCAGATGCGCATGGAGTAGTCCTGCCCTCCAAACACTAGCGCGTCACCCACACCTTTAGTGCGTTTTAGCTCGTCCAGCACATTAAGCGTGGCGTAATTGCTTAGATATAGCGGGTCGTATTTTCCTTTCTCCTTGGAGATCAGCATAAAGACCAGCAGAATGTCATTGGAACGCTTTTGAATTACCAGGCCGGTACGGCGGACTTCATCCGGCAAACGCGGCAAGGCGATATTGACACGATTGCTTACGTTGAAAGTTGCCTGGTCGACGTCGGTGCCGACCTCAAAGGTCGCAGTGATAGTTAGCGTACCGCTGGAGTCGGCGCTGGAACTGAAGTACAACAGATTATCGACGCCGCTCAACTGCTCTTCAATCGGGGCGGCAACCGTTTTAGCCAGGGTATCAGCACTCGCACCGGGAAAGGTCGCGGTGATCAACACGGTGGGAGGCGCGATTTGGGGGTACTGGGCGATGGGCAGTTGCATTGCGGCTGCCAGCCCTGCCAACACGATGATGATGGACAATACTGATGCGAAAATCGGCCGGGTAATAAAGAATCTGGTCATGAGATTCCCGCCTACGTCTGCTTATCGGGGTCGGACTGGGCAGGGGATTGAGCAGGGGCTTCAACCAACGGTGCCGCAGGCGCTCCTCCTGGCGCATGGGATGACACAAGCGTACCAGGACGCAGTTTGATAATGTTATCGACAATAACCTTGTCACCGGCTTTGAGTCCCTCAAGAATCACCCAATCCTTGCCTATCCAGCGGCCCGCCACTACCGGCCGTACCGTCGCCTCGTTTTTCTCATTCATTACATAGACACTTTTACCCAGATCGGATGTCTGCACCGCAACCTGGGGGACGAGAAAGACCCCATCGCGTTCACCCGTGATGACGCGTGCACGGACAAATTGTCCTGGCAGCAGCCGCTGATCGGTGTTTTCAAATGTCGCGCGTAACTGTTGTGTACCCAGCGCCGGGTTGATCTGGCTGGCGGCAAAATTCAGCTTGCCTTTCTTTTCGTATTCCGTCCCGTCTGGCAATACCAGCACAACGTGTTGTACATTTTCTTCATTCAGGTGGCCACCAAGCTGTGCCAGTTCACTGTCGGAAAGACTGAAGCGCACCCATATGGGTGATAGCTGAACCAGCGTAGTCAGCAGGCTGGCGTTGGCTTCCACCAGTGCGCCCTCAGAGAATTGGAAGCGGCCCGATATACCACTTACCGGCGCTGTCACGGTGGTATAAGAAAGATTGAGTTCGGCATCGCGTAAACGTGCTTCGGCCTGCTGTAAGGCAGCGCTGACGATTGCACTGTCAGAGGCGGCGTTGTCATATTCACGCTGACTGATAGCCTGCGTATCCAGCAAATCACGCAAACGGTTTTCTTCCCGCTCGGCCTGCTTGATACGGGCTTTTTGTTCAGCAAGTTGCGCCCTTGCCTGGGCCAGGGCATTTTGATAGGGTACGGGATCAATCTGAAACATGGGCTGGCCCGCTTTTACCGCGGTGCCTTCTTCATACAGGCGTTTGAGCAAAATGCCGCCAACGCGTGGCCGTATTTCGACTTCCTTGGCACCTTCGGTTTGTGCAACGGCTTCGGCACTGATCGGCACGCTGGTGGGCTGTACTTCGACCACGCTGACAGGAAGCGCCGTGCCGACCTGAGATTGGCTGGCCGTCTGATCGCTTTTGCCGCATGCGCCCAACGCAACGCCCATTACCAGCGCAATGACTAATTTTGAGTGAATTACCCATGAACTACGAAATTTATTCTTATAATGCCTGGGAACTGCCATTTTTAACTCCATACCGGATAAACTCAATGTTCCAAATCCGTACCAAACTAAGCGGATCAAAACGGAATACTTGCATACATTCGTGTTTGTATGTAAATTATACACAAAAATCTATTGGTGTAAATAGTCAATAAGGAATTCACTCGCACGATGGCCCGAAAAACTAAGGAGGACGCGGAATTAACCCGGCAACGTCTTATTCAGGCGGCACGCGAGGTATTTCTGACGCGCGGTGTCAGTCGCACCACGATGGAGCACATTGCCGTTCAGGCGGGCGTTACGCGCGGAGCCATCTATTGGCACTTCAACAATAAAATCGCCTTGTTTCAGGCGATGCGCGAACAGGTATTTCTACCACTCATTGATCGCATGGACGATACCTTGCTGGTGGAACGCTCTGAAGATCCGCTTGCGTGTGTAGAAAACTTTTTATGCGGCACTATCCAGAACCTGACTGATAGTATCGAGACACGGCAGATTTACGAAATCATGATGATCAAGTGTGAATATGTGGACGAATTCGCTACCGTTTTGCGGCAAATTTTATCAAACTGCTCCGGTATCGAGGAAAAGCTTAAACTGGTTTATGAGCGTGCAAAAGCTCGCAAGCAATTGCATGCATCCCATGATCCTTCTCAATTAGCGACGGATACGCATCTATTTTTTATTGGCTTGCTGCATATGTGGGTGAAAGATACCGATGGCAATCGATTTCGCTACCAGGCAATAGAATTGGTCAAATCTCATATGAGACTCCGGCGCCGCTAAACGTTGTGTGCTCAAGAGCATACCGTTCCTGATTCCCTAACCACTGAACCTGCATCTCATGGCGCTTGCTATGGCGGATCGCAAAGTTTTGCGGCATATCCCCACACATTCCATGCTGTTCGGTGGCCACCACTGCACCCGACACGTGCGAATCCGGATGAACGAAGTGTATTCGGCGGTACCCGTTTTTCCGGTAAAATATAGTTGACTAAATCGATCAGGTATCTTATAGTTGACTAAATCAGTCATGTATTGATAAAGGTACTAACTGAGGTACTGGCTGGATCCGCTATGTTTAATATCTCTATTGATTGAATTTACGAGAGTAAAGAGGAGCTTATCATGAGGCTAACAACTAAAGGACGGTTTGCGGTAACGGCGCTGTTGGATCTTGCAATGCAGCGTAGCGCGCATCCCGTGACGCTCGCTGAAATCAGCCAGCGTCAACAAATCTCGCTATCCTACCTTGAGCAACTGTTTGCCAAGCTGCGGCAACGCGCGCTTGTCGACAGTGTGCGCGGCCCGGGTGGTGGTTATTGTCTTGCCAGGGACATGGCGGAAGTGTCGATTGCCGAGATCATCCTTGCGGTGGACGAGCCGATGGATTCAACACAATGCAGCGGAAAGGAAAATTGCCACAATGACAAAAAATGCATGACACACGATTTGTGGATAAAGCTTAATGATCTGATTTTCGATCACCTTGGCGCGATTACGCTGAAGCAGCTGGTTGATGACCAGAGAGCGAGGCAAGCGAAGCAGAGCGGTGTGGTCCCAATGCTGGATATGCGAAAGGTCATGCCCGAGCGTGAGCGTGGTGTTATGGCTGAACGTGAGCACTCCGTATATCCGGCCTGATCCGACCTGGATAGCACACGTTTATTTCGATCATCATTTAGAATGGCGCGCGGGAATAGTGATGGCGATAACATTAACTGAGAATGCCGCGAAACAGATCCGGAAGCAGCTTGCCAAGCGTGGCAAGGGATTGGCCTTGCGCGTCGGCGTAAAGAAAGTGGGCTGCTCTGGTTTTGCCTACACATTTGATTACGCGGACGATATTGGCGCGGACGATCAGATGTTCGAGTCTTGCAATGCTAATGTGGTGGTGGATGCCGGCAGCTTACCGTTTCTCGACGGTTCGCATATTGATTTCGTCAAGGAAGGACTCAATGATTCGTTCAGATTCGAGAATCCTAATGTCGACAATATGTGCGGCTGTGGCGAAAGCTTCAGTTTGAAGGAACCCGCCAAGGTTTAACCTGCCGGCGGAGGGCGCCAAGGTGGCGAAAAGGTGCAAAAGAATTTCGAGTAACGGGTACGAAGAATTTTCTTCGACGTAAACGATATTGGAGCAATCTAATGAGTGCAGTATTACAAAATCTGGTCAACCAGCCCTACAAGCACGGTTTTGTTACGGACATCGAGTCCGATGTTGCGCCGAAGGGACTGAGTGAGGACACTATCAAGCTGATTTCGGCCAAGAAGGATGAGCCCGAATGGTTGCTCGAATTTCGGCTCAAGGCTTATCAGCAATGGCTCAAGATGGAAGAGCCGAAGTGGTCGAGCGTTAAATACCCGAAGATCGATTTCCAGGCGATCAGTTACTACTCTGCACCCAAGCCGAAGAAGAAGTTGAGCAGCATGGACGAGGTTGATCCTGAGTTGTTGCGCACCTTCGAGAAACTTGGCGTGCCGATGCACGAGCGTGCCGCCCTTGCCGGCGTGGCCGTCGATGTGATTTTCGACAGCGTGTCGGTGGCAACGACCTACAAGCAGAAACTGGCCGAGGTGGGTATTATTTTCTGTTCGATTTCGGAAGCCGTCCATATGCATCCGGATCTGGTGAAGCAATACCTCGGTACCGTGGTGCCGGTGGGTGACAATTACTACGCCGCGCTTAACTCGGCGGTCTTCACCGATGGCACATTCTGCTTCCTTCCCAAAGGCGTCAAATGCCCGATGGACCTGTCAACATACTTTCGTATCAACACCGAGGAGTCGGGGCAGTTCGAGCGCACTCTCATTATCGCCGAGGAGGGGGCGTCGGTTTCCTACCTGGAAGGTTGTACCGCACCCAAGTTTGATACCAATCAATTGCATGCGGCGGTGGTCGAACTGGTGGCGCTCGACAATGCCGATATAAAGTATTCGACAGTGCAGAACTGGTATGCGGGTGACGAAAATGGCCTGGGTGGCATCTATAATTTTGTCACCAAACGTGGTCTGGCCAAAGGTGTCAATTCGCGCATTTCATGGACTCAGGTTGAAACGGGTTCGGCAATCACCTGGAAATACCCTTCCTGCGTCTTGCTGGGTGAGAACTCGGTCGGTGAATTCTATTCCGTTGCGGTCACCAATCATTATCAGCAGGCCGATACCGGCACCAAGATGGTCCACCTGGGAAAGAATACGCGCAGCACCATAGTCAGCAAGGGTATTTCAGCCGGTCATTCCAACAATAGCTACCGTGGGCTCGTCAGAATCGCGCCGACCGCCGCCGGAGCCCGCAATTATTCGCAATGTGATTCGATGCTGATCGGCGACGAGTGCAGTGCCAATACTTTTCCCTATATTCAGGTTCGTAACCATACTGCCAAAGTCGAGCACGAAGCATCAACGTCAAAGATCGGTGAAGATCAATTGTTTTATTTTGCACAACGCGGTATCGGCAACGAGGAAGCGGTATCGATGATTATTAATGGATTTTGTAAGGATGTATTTCAACAGTTGCCTATGGAGTTTGCGGTCGAGGCGACCAAACTGCTCGGCTTCAAGCTCGAAGGGAGTGTCGGATGATTTATCAGGACAGCAAAACGCTGCTTGAGGCGCGCGGACTGCGGGCGACCGTTAACGGAATAGAGATTCTCAAAGGTATCGATCTGACGGTCAGAAGTGGTGAAATACATGCAATCATGGGAACGAATGGTTCGGGTAAAAGTACCCTGGCAAAAGTACTCGCCGGTCATAATGCCTATGAAGTCACCGATGGCTCGGTGACGTTTGAAGGCAACAACCTGTTCGATCTTGAACCGGAGGAGCGTGCGCGTGCTGGCCTATTCCTTGCTTTTCAGTACCCGATAGAGATACCTGGCGTCGCCAACAGCCATTTTCTGCGTCTTGCTTACAATACCGTGCAGGCCCAACGCGGCAAGGAAGAACTTGATCCGCTCGAGTTTGAGGACTTTGTGCGTGAAAAGATGAAATTGCTTGAAATGAATCCGGATTTTCTCGATCGGGGTGTCAATGAAGGTTTTTCCGGTGGAGAGAAAAAAAGAAACGAAATATTACAGATGGCGTTGCTTGAGCCACGGTTGGCGATTCTCGATGAGACCGATTCCGGCCTTGATATCGATGCGCTCAGGATCGTCACCAATGGCGTGAATCAGCTCGCGAACAAAGACAATGCAATCATATTGGTGACGCATTATCAGCGTCTGCTCAACTATATCGTGCCGGACTACGTGCACGTGATGGAGTCGGGCCGTATCATCAAGACGGGTGGAAAAGAGTTGGCGCTGGAACTTGAGACGCGTGGTTACGATTGGGTCAGCGTCGAGCAACGTGCCGCGGCCAGAGTATGAGCGTGATCATGGTTACCGGTAGCAGCTATCTTGAAAGCCTGCTTCAAGGGCAGCCGCAATTGCCATCAAGCCCGCTGGCATGGCTTAATCAGTTGCGGGCCGACGCCGTCGATCGTGCCGGTACCCTGAAAGTACCGACTACACGCGATGAGGAATGGCGCTTTACCGACATTTCGCCGCTGTCCAGGCTATCGTTCCAACCGGTGCGGACCGAGCCGTCGTTGAGCGCAGCGGACGCCGAACATTTTTACCTGGAAGAGGCCACGATCCGCCTCGTGTTCGTCGATGGCGTGTACGCGCCGCAGTTGTCCCGGCAGCCGGATGGCGCTAAAGACCCCGGCCTGGTCGTTACCAATTTATCGGAATCGGTAGCCGCGTATACGGCGGCGATAGAGCCGCATCTTGGCCGTCACGCCGGGTTTCAGGACAACGTGTTTACCGCGCTCAATACCGCGTTCCTGCATGACGGAGCGCTGATCATCGTGCCGCGCAATGGAGTGGTTGATGAGCCGGTGCACCTTTTGTTTATCGCGACGCAAAAGGAGGCGGCAAGTCATCCACGTTGCCTGTTGATAGCCGAATCCGGCAGTGTGGTAACGGTCATCGAGGATTACGTTGCGTTGCAGGAAGATGCTTACGTGACCAATGCGGTGACCGAGATCGTGCTTGCCGACAATGCTCAGGTCGATCACATCCGGGTTCAGTGCGATAGTACCGAAGCGTTTCACATTGCGAATTGCGCGGTGTCGCTCGCGCATGCAAGCCGCTATCGATCAGTCAGCGTCGCGCTTGGCGCACGCATCTCGCGCTACAACCTGAACACGCTGCTTGCGGCTGAAGGGGCGGAGTGCACCATTGACGGACTGGCGTTGATCACCGGACGGCAGCTTGCCGATACGCATACCTGCATCGACCATGCGAAACCTCATGGTACAAGTACCCAGTCACATAAATGCATTGTGGATGGGGCTGCGCATGCGGTATTCAACGGTAAAATCATGGTTCGTCCGGGTGCGCAGCGCACCGATTCCTCGCAGTCGAGCCGTAATTTGCTGCTGAATGCGAAGGCGCGCGTGGATACCAAGCCGCAGCTGGAAATTTTCGCGGATGATGTGAAGTGTGCGCACGGGGCAACTGTTGGCCAACTCGATAATGAGGAAGTATTTTATCTCAAGAGCCGGGGACTATCCGAAACCACGGCACGCAACTTACTGACGTATGCATTTGGCGCTGAAATCATCGATCGCATATCGATTGCATCGCTGAAACACCGACTTGAGCAGACGGTACTTGAGCAAACTCAGAGAAACTGAACTCAGAGAAACTGAATATGCAGCTTATAGAATCCGCTTTGGAGTCACAATTCGACTTGATGTTTGATATTGAGAAAGTTCGCGCTGATTTTCCGATTCTCAAGCTCCAGATCGACGGTAAACCCTTGGTCTATTTCGATAATGCGGCATCCTGCCAGATGCCGCAGCCAGTCATCGACCGTCTGGTGCGTTATCAGACCACGCAACATGCCAATATCAATCGTGGAGTGCATTACCTGTCGGAAACGGCAACCGCGGAATACGAGGAATCACGCCGCAAGTTGCAGCGCTTCATCAATGCGCGCGAAGACAGGGAGGTTATCTTTACCAGCGGCACCACGGATGCGATCAATCTGGTGATGCACGGCTACGGCCGCAAGTTCATCGGCGCTGGTGACGAGATCATTCTGACTACGCTGGAACACCATTCGAATATAGTGCCGTGGCAGATGCTGGCGGAAGAGAAAGGAGCAAAAATCCGTGTTGCGCCCATCAACGACGCAGGCGAACTTCTTATTGACGAGTACGAGAAACTTTTTAACGAGCGCACGAAATTTGTTGGCGTGATGCACGTGTCGAACGCGCTGGGTACGATCAATCCGGTCAAATCCATGATTGCGTTCGCGCATGCGCGCGGGGTACCGGTACTGATCGATGGGGCGCAGGCGGTGCCGCATATGAAAGTCGATGTGCAGGACCTCGATTGCGATTTCTATGCGTTCTCAGGTCATAAGATGTGCGGCCCGACGGGTATTGGCATTCTTTATGGGAAGGCCGAGTTGCTCGAGCGCATGCAGCCGTTCAAGGGTGGCGGGGATATGATTTTGTCGGTGACGTTTGAAAAGACCACCTACAATACTATCCCGCATAAGTTTGAAGCGGGTACGCCCCCGATTGCGGCTGCGATCGGACTGGGTGCCGCAGTTGATTATTTATTGTCGGTCGGCATGGATACCATTGCTTCGCAAGAACTTGATCTGCTCAACTATGCGACCGAACAGATAAGCCGTGTACCGGGTGTGCGTATTATTGGCACCGCCGCAATGAAAACCGCGGTGCTGTCGTTTGAGGTCAAGGGCGTGCATCCGCATGATATCGGCACGCTCCTGAATCAGGATGGCGTCGCGGTACGTACGGGCCACCATTGTGTGCAGCCGGTGATGCTGCGTCTCAAGGTGCCGGCAACGACACGCGCCTCTTTTGCATTTTACAATACGCTGGCCGAGGTGGATTCATTTATCGCGAGTCTTCGCACCGTACAGAAGATTTTCACGTAATGAGTACGAAATCACTTTATCAAGAGGTTATCCTCGACCACAACAAGAAGCCGCGCAATTACGGTACGCTCGATAACGCAAGTCATCACGCCGTCGGTCATAATCCGCTGTGCGGTGACCACCTTGATATTGCACTCAATCTTGACGGGGAGCGCATTGATCGTATTGCTTTCCATGGTGAGTCATGTGCGATCTGCAAGGCATCGGCCTCAATGATGACTGCCGTCGTAAAAGGCAAGACACGGGCGGACGCTGAAACATTGATTCAGGAATTTCGTGATATGGCGATCGGCAAGCTCAACCTTGACGGTGATCATCATCTGGGTCGGCTCACCGTTTTTGCGGGGGTACGCGATCTTCCGACCCGCGTCAAATGTGCAATTCTGCCGTGGCATACCTTGCAGGCGGCGCTCAACTCAGTGACCACCACATCGACGGAGGCTGAAGACGATCCGATGCATGCCGCAATCGGTGATGCTTAACAGGAGGCAGGAAGGGAAAAATGCCAAAGATATCTGAAATAGAAGGTACACCAAATAAGAATGCGTTGAAATTCATTCTGAAAGAGCCATTGACCTGGGGCGTGACGCACTCGTACGACAACGCCGAGCAGGCGCAGGACGATCCCCTTGCCGCCGCGCTGTTTGATATTGATCATGTGACCAATGTATTTTATGTCGATCGCTGGATCACGATTACGCAGGATGGTGGCGCCGATTGGCAGGATCTGGCCCGCGAAGTCGCCGATCCGATCCGGGCCGCGCCCGCAGCGACTTCGCAGTCAGCCGCTACCGTTGCGGCGGCATCCAGCGCCATTGCCGGTTTGAGCCCGGAGGACCAGCAGCGCCTTGAAACGATCAATACGCTGCTTGATGAGGAGATACGTCCTTATTTGCAAAATGACGGCGGTGATCTTCATGTGCTCGGCCTCGACGGCAACAAACTCAGCGTTCACTACCAGGGCGCCTGCGGCACTTGCCCGAGCTCAATTTCGGGCACGCTCAGAGGCATTCAGAATTTGTTGAGGTCGATAGAGCCCGATTTGGAAGTGGTCGCGATGTAGTACCGCTTGTCCGGGTGTAAGGAAGGCGCCTTTATCGTAATGTTTCCAGATATTCCTTTAGCACGACGGCGTTATTGTGATTGAGCTCCCTGGAACCAAAGAGAAGCGTGGCGTTTCCGTTTCCAAGTTTCACGATGAGTTCCTTGACAGCCGCGTCGTTGTTCTTAAGCTCTTCCTGGTATCTGCGCCGGAATTCGGGCCACTTTTCCAGCTCATGTTGATACCAGTCGCGTAACTCATTCGAGGGCGCTACTTCCTTGGCCCAGAAATCGATCCCGGCCTTAGCCTTCGAAAGACCGCGTGGCCACAAGCGGTCAACGAGGATGCGTATTCCATCCGGGTGTGGGGGTGGCTCGTATACTCGTTCAAGTCTAAGTCTCATCGTCATTTCAAGGCATATCGCCTGCTATCGGTCGGTTATAATTCGACCCATGTTCCAGAAACTCGTTCCTGGTTTCGGGGTAGTTTGCATGATAATTATTTCCGAAGGTCGCTTAATCCATTCGATGATGCCGATCGGCTATAGTATTATCCTGAAGCCGATAGTTGGTCTCGTCTCATTGGAACCCGCCAGGGGTGAAGGTCAAGTGATGCGAGGAGTCATTGCGGATCATGTCGCTTAATTGACAAATGAACCGGGAATGAGTGGTCACTGCTGGATTTAGGTTATCAGATGCTCTGGATAAAATCGCTACATATTATTTTTATGGTGACCTGGTTTGCCGGGCTCTTTTATTTGCCTCGCCTGTTCGTCTATCATGCGATGAGCGATGATGCGTCCGGCATTGAGCGTTTCAAGGTGATGGAACGCAAGCTCTATTATGGCATCATGACACCAGGTGCCGTATTGACGATTCTTTTTGGTCTGTGGCTTTGGCTGGGTTATGGTATTTCCGGCGGATGGTTGCATGCCAAACTTGCATTGGTGATCGTACTGATTGGATACCACCTCTACTGCGGCAGGTTGCTTACCGATTTCAAATATGACCGCAACCATCATAGTCACGTTTATTACCGCTGGTTTAATGAAATTCCGGTGGTGATTCTGATTGTGGTGGTGATACTGGTTGTGGTGAAACCGTTTTAAGAGTTGCTATCTCTCCATGAAATTCTCCGGATACAACGCTTTCTATCAGCGGGTAGAGAAGAAAGCCAAGATCGTGTATTCAAATCCTTCGGAACCCTTCAAAGTCCTTCCAAACCGGCTAATCCATGAAAACTATCACGGTAGATCTTGACGCTACACCGAGCGAGCGCAGCTATCCGATACATATCGGCAGCGCCATTTTGAGCCAGATCGAACTCATCATGACCCACCTACCGCGGCAGCGGGTTGCAATCGTGACCAATACCACGGTGGCGCCGCTTTATCTGGAACGGTTGCGTAGTGCACTGGAGAAGCAAGATGTGGCGTCAGTCCCCATCATTCTTCCTGACGGGGAAGAGTACAAGAATTGGCAAACACTCAATCTCATTTTTGATGCGCTGCTGACAAACCGCTGTGAACGCGGTACTCCGGTTATCGCGCTCGGTGGGGGAGTTGTCGGTGATCTGGCCGGGTTCGCTGCCGCCACCTATTTGCGTGGCGTGCCATTTATTCAATATCCGACTACGCTGCTGGCGCAGGTTGACTCTTCGGTCGGTGGCAAGACGGGTATTAACCATCCACTTGGCAAGAATATGATCGGTGCTTTTTATCAACCCAGGGTGGTGGTGGCTGACAGCACGACATTGGAAACCCTGCCCGAAAGAGAGTTACGCGCAGGTATTGCCGAGGTGATCAAGTATGGTCTGATCCGGGATTCCGCTTTTCTGGTGTGG
Organism: Nitrosospira sp. Nsp13; assembly: GCF_900101945.1. Lineage (NCBI taxonomy): Bacteria > Pseudomonadati > Pseudomonadota > Betaproteobacteria > Nitrosomonadales > Nitrosomonadaceae > Nitrosospira > Nitrosospira sp. Nsp13. The sequence continues at coordinate 98,189 of NZ_FMVD01000003.1, forward strand.
ATCGAACAGAACATGACAAAACTTCTGGCGCGTGATCCTGAGGTACTGATCGAAGCAATATACCGCAGCTGCAGGAATAAGGCCGAGGTTGTGGAAGCCGATGAGCATGAAAGCGGTGTCCGCGCATTGCTCAACCTGGGGCATACTTTTGGTCATGCCATCGAAAATGCATTGGGCTATGGCACGTGGCTGCATGGTGAAGCCGTCGCGGCAGGTACGGTACTGGCAGCGGAATTGTCGCGGCGCATGGGTATGATCAGCCAGATCGACGTCGAGCGTATCCGCAACATCTACGTGCAAGCCGGACTTCCTGTCGCCGCTCCCAATCTGGGTCCGGAAAAGTATCTGCATTTGATGGGGCTGGACAAGAAAGTAGCGGGCGGGAAAATGCGTTTCATCCTGCTCCAGCGGATTGGTGAAGCGATGGTTCATTCCGACGTGCCCGCTGGAGTCCTCACTGAAACGCTTCTGGGATGTACTGCCCGTGCATGAGCTGGCGCCTTATGCGGTATGCTCGATAAATTCGCGCGGCCGGCGTATCGAGGAAGAGTCGTCCCCCGGTCGTACGGAATTCCAGCGCGATCGTGATCGCATTATTCATTCCACCGCATTCCGCCGCCTCGAATACAAGACCCAGGTTTTTGTCAATCACGAGGGAGATCTTTTCCGCACGCGCTTGACACACAGCCTGGAGGTGGCGCAAATCGGCCGCTCCGTCGCCCGGAATCTGCGTCTTAATGAAGATCTGGTTGAGGCTATCGCCCTGGCGCATGATTTAGGCCATACCCCATTTGGTCACGCGGGGCAGGATGCGTTAAATGATTGCATGAAAGACTACGGCGGCTTCGAGCACAATTTACAGTCTCTGCGGGTGGTAGATGTGCTGGAAGAGCGTTACGGGGCATTTGATGGTTTGAACCTGTGCTTCGAAACGCGCGAAGGCATACTTAAGCACTGCGCCAGGAAAAATGCCCGAAGACTTGGCGATGTAGGTGAACGTTTCCTCACCGACCAGCGCCCATCGCTGGAAGCGCAGCTTGCCAATCTTGCCGATGAGATAGCCTACAATAATCATGATGTCGACGACGGTTTGCGTTCAGGTCTCATTACGCAGGGACAGCTTGAGGAGATCGGGCTTTTTTCCCGGCACCTGGCGCTGGCTAAAAAACAGCATCCCGACATCTCAGGACGGCGCTTGATTCATGAAACTGTACGGCGCATGATCAATACGCTGGTAGCGGATCTGATCAGGCAAAGCGCGATCAATATCGCCGATGCGCGTCCGGATGATTTATCCGCGGTACGGGCCGCGCCTGTACTGATTGGTTTCAGCAATAAAATCCTGAGGGAACAGCAGGAATTGAAAAAATTCCTGCGCGATAATCTTTACCGGCACTACCGGGTCGCGCGCATGAGTACAAAGGCGCGTCATACCATCGAGATGCTATTTAATGCGTTCCACTCCGATATCCAGTTACTCCCGCCTAAGTATCAGACTAAATACTCCCAGGATAAACATCACGCTATTGCCGACTACATAGCAGGCATGACCGATCGTTATGCTATTCGGGAGTATCGGCGACTGTTCGTTATCGATGAGACCTAGGAATCTCTCATAAACTCCCAATTTGCCGGCAACGTATCCCATGGAGAAGAATCTTTCCTCCCCCAGTCACTTTTCACTTCAAGCTTCAAGTATGGCAAGCTGCCAGGTAAATGATGAGGTCTTCAGCCGAACGTCAACGTTGGAACAAATGCCAAACGTGAAGCATTAATCGTCAATATTGCGATTGTATCCATCAGGGATAATGTACCCGAAGGCTAATCGCTGGTAATATCGACAGTTCGGGAAAGCAGCAATCACCCTCTGCGAAATGGGCTTCGATGGAATTTGGTTCATGCGCGCGGGGCTACGATCCGGTGAACACATGTTTGGCCGGGAATGCTTCCCTATCGAAATTTAGAAATTAAATAGATCCCGATGACAAAATTAAAAAACGATACCCTGCTGCGAGCCCTGCTGCGGCAACCTACCGAGTACACGCCTGTGTGGTTGATGCGACAGGCGGGCCGTTACCTGGCTGAATACAATCAAACTCGAGCCCGCGCCGGTAATTTTCTGGCGCTGTGCAAGAATCCCGATTTTGCCACCGAAGTTACCATGCAACCCCTGGCACGGTTTCCGCTGGATGCCGCGATACTGTTTTCGGATATTCTTACTATTCCCGATGCAATGGGACTGGGACTCTACTTCTCCGAGGGGGAGGGACCCAAGTTCGAGCGTCCATTGCGCGAGGAATGGGAGATTCGTGCGCTTACGGTACCTGATCCCTCGGTACACTTGCGTTATGTGATGGACGCTGTTTCGCAAATTCGCAAGACGCTGGATAATCGTATTCCGCTGATTGGTTTTTCAGGCAGCCCCTTTACGCTTGCCTGCTATATGGTAGAAGGATGCGGCGGCACCGATTTCCGCCAAATCAAAACCATGTTGTACCAGCGGCCGGATTTACTGCACCACATACTCAATATCAACGCACAGGCGGTAATCGCCTATCTGAATGCACAGATCGAATCCGGTGCCCAGGCGGTGATGATTTTTGATACCTGGGGTGGAGCATTGTCGCATGCTGCCTATCAGGAATTTTCTTTGCGTTATATGAGTCAGATATTGGCCGGAATCAAGCGCGAGCATGGGGGCGGACGCATTCCCAATATTATTTTTACCAAGGGTGGCGGCTTATGGCTGGAGAGCATTGCCGACTGTGGTTGTGATGCGGTGGGTCTGGACTGGACCGTCGATATTGGTGAGGCACGCAGGCGCGTGGGTCACAAAGTCGCGCTGCAAGGTAATCTCGATCCCGCGGTGCTGTTTGCCGCACCGGAAATCATTACCGCAGAGGTGGAAAAGATTCTCGCCGCCTATGGTGACGGCTACGGTCACGTATTCAACCTCGGGCACGGCATCTCCCAGTTTACGCCGCCTGAGAGTGCCCTGACGTTAGTGGAGGCTGTTCACAGTATCAGTCGAAAATATCGTCCGCGCTAGCAGTCTGTCGGACAAGGGGAATCGGCTGCAAAAGCGTCTGGCCTGCCCATATTTTGCCGTTTTTTCAGCCAATAGAACCCGTATTGGTCTTCAAAGCCGTCAAAATCTGTTCTCGTCCGTCGCTTTTTTGTTTCAATTCTTTATGTCCGAGAGGCTACTAGTTTTTTAAAAAAGGGTATAAACTACAATGATATATCTTTCAGAAGGGGATACCCCGCCATGCGGGATATTGCATGGGCGCGGGGGGTGATTACTTCGTCTTTCATATGAAATAGTGGAATGATAATTGATAGAAAGCAGGATACGTCAGTTTCCTGGTGCAGTTTGTCAGTTCGGTTGAGCCTTCGTTATCTCATATTCTCGATAGGAATCTTTCGTGCACATACTTATTATTGAAGACGATCCCGCGATTGCCACTAATCTTTACGACTTCCTGGAAGCCCGCGGCCACAGTGTTGATGCCGCCGCGGACGGCATCACGGGTTTGCATCTCGCGGTTACGCAGCGATTTGACGGTATTCTGCTCGACCTTGGTTTACCAGGCATGGATGGCATTACCCTGTGTCGAAAGCTTCGCCAGGAAGCGAATCTCGATACGCCCGTGTTAATGCTGACAGCGCGCGATACGCTGGCGGACAAGCTGAAAGGTTTTGATTGCGGAGCGGACGATTATCTGGTCAAGCCATTCGCGCTGAAGGAGGTCGAGGCGCGTCTGTCCGCGATGCACAAACGGCATGGAGGTAAAGTTACCAGTCGCATACTGGAAAGCGACGATCTGTCGTTTGATCCAAAAACGTTGTCGGTCCGTTTTGCCGGCGCAGCCGTCAAATTGCCGCCAAAATGTATCCGCCTGCTTGCGCTCATGATGGGGGAACCTGGCCGCGTATTCAGCCGGAGGGAACTGGAGTCGGAAGTCTGGGGCGATGCGCAGGGAACCAGCGATACCTTGCGCAGTCATATGCACGAATTGCGTCGTGCATTGACCCGAGCTGGCGGCTATGATCCGATAGAGACAGTGCATGGCCTCGGCTACCGCCTCATTTCCCGTGCCGGGGTTTAAGCGCGGCCTTCGCCTGCGTGTCGCGCTGGCATTTGCGGTATTCTGCATAGTTGTCGTTGGGACCCTCGGTATCAGTCTTTATATCGCCTCCGACGATATCGAAGAGGCGCATATCGAACAGATCATCGAAACCGAGATGGATTACCTGCTCCAGCGCTATCGCGAGCGTGCAGATTTTGTACCGCAGGTCGGATCCAATCTCGAGAAATACATTGTCCATGATTCCATCGAGGAATCCCAGCTTCCATCTTATTTGCAGGGCCTCAATTACAGGCGCCACAAGGTTTTCCGGGGCCCGGAAGAGGTTCGTGTCGCGGTACGGCATGTCGATGGTGTGAAATTTCTCGTTGCCTATGAAATCGGACTCCATGACCAGCGGCAACAGGAACTCAGGCTGCTTATCGTGTTATCCCTTCTCTCGGTGGTGGGTGTCGCGCTCGTGGTGGGATACCTGCTTGCGGGATTGCTTGTCAAACAAGTCACTGACCTTGCCGAACGGGTAAGGCACCTTGCACCCGGCGATGTACAGGGTACAACCATGATACAGCCGGGGCAGGATGAGGAAGTGGCACAGCTCGCCCATGCATTGGACGACTATCAGAACCGTATTACGCGCATGCTGCGGCGTGAGCAGGAATTCACCGCCAATGTCAGCCATGAATTGCGTACTCCGATTACCACGATCCTGACGAGTTGCGAGCTGCTGGTTACGGAGCCCAATCTCTCCGAACGAACGCGCTCCCGTATTGGGATGATCGAAGCCGCAGCGACGCGCATGGGTGAGCAATTGCAGGCATTATTATTTCTTGCCCGTGAACAGGCCTTGGGCATCATGGAACCGGTCGCACTCGCCGAATGTGTTTATGACGCCGTAGAGCCCGTATGTACGGAAATTTATCGCAAGCGCCTTATTTTCGAGGTGGCGATAGCGCCAAAAGCTGTCCTCACGTTAAATCGACAGGCGCTTCACACCGCGCTCGTGAATCTGCTTCGCAATGCGGTGCAATATACCGAACGTGGTTTTATCCGGGTGAATTTCAGTCGAAACCGGCTCTCCATTTCCGATTCCGGCATCGGCATTGAACCCTTTTATATGCCTCTTCTGTATGAACGCTTTTTCCGCGGATCAAGCCAAGGCGAGGGGTTGGGGATCGGTCTTGCCATCGTCAAGCGTATTTGCGATCACTATGGCTGGACCATAGAGGTTGAAAGTACCCCAGGAAAAGGGGCTACCTTCCATATCACCTTTCCCTGATGCCCATACTTCTGCTTCACAAATTTCTGACATTTTCTATGTTAATATTTTCCCTTTTCATTTATTTATAATAATCGATCGGAGTCCACAGAATGTACACGAATGTTACCCGCTTACCCATAGAAAAGCGTATAGATTGGCTATTCAATCTTGCTGACCGTCACGGTGCGACTTTTCGGAGCCCGGACGCATGGTTGGCACGCGAGCGTTATCTCGCCGAGCACCCCACCGCTATTGCTGTGCTGAAGTGCATGGACGGGCGTATTAATCTTTCCGTAATGACCAATACACCAACAGGCATTCTGATGCCGTTCCGTAATCTCGGGGGCGCATTTGATCTGGGCTGGCCGCACTTGGGCGAGGTGCTTGCCCATCATGTACAAGGATGGATAAGTTCCGGCCGACGGGTGCTGTTTCTTGTTACTTATCACTATTCCAAAGGCGATCCGCATCGCGGATGTGCCGGCTTCAATTATGATACCGAGGCGGCATTTGCTCACACCAAGGTGATCCGGCGCCAGATGGAACAGATTTTTGGCGCGGGGCATGCGACCATTTACCCTCTTATCTGTGGTATTGAAACTGACGAGGATACGATAGTCGTGCATGGCTCCACCGGTGAAAAACTCGATTTGTCGCAGCTCACACCGGATGAGAGCGAAACTCTGGAACCTCGTCTTGCCGCGCTATTGCCTGATATGCCGCCCCAGATGCGCGCCGACCTGTTACCACTGCTGCTCGGTAACCTGGAGAATATCGCGCGAGTACGCGAGCAAGCGCGGCGCCACGAGCGGCAGCTGGAGATCGAGCACCGCGAGTGGATGATCTGCGTCGGCCGTGGCTTCGACTTCTTGCACACGCCCAATCAGGCACTGATCATTGGTCCATACAGCCCGAATCTCGACGTGCCCATCGGTAAGGCAGGTGGCATCATTCAGTCCAACATGCGTGGCGGCCGTATTCCTGATGATGGATTCCTGCTTCTGGCTTCGGTTCCCTATATGGAAATTGGCATGGATCGGGCGCGTGCCGAGTTGAAATCTATTTTTCTGGCGCGTTTCGCTGCAGAGGTGCTGCGTAATGAGTTCCCTGCACTTTCTGAAAAGATGTTCGTTCGAACCGCCGTACTTGACTGGCACTCGCGGACGCTAGAAACGGTAAACGATAATCTGACCGAGGGCGATCGCAGCCAGATAGCCGCCTCATTCTGATATTCCAGCGCTGTTTCTGCTATGGCATAAATCGCTTCGGGCCTGTGTTCTGCGGTAGACAGCGAGTTGAGGAAATCTGAGATGGCCGACATGGTCAGCCGGACTGCGGCATTGTATGTTGTACTGTGCGGAAAGATCGGCGAAGTACATGGTGAGGGGGTCATGCAATTCGACTGACTGAGATTAATTGATCAGCCGGTTTAGCCACGACTCAGCGGCTATTTTATTGATATCCAGCACGAAGTCGGGAAAGAATCCAAAGAACAATACCAATAATGCGGGGACACATAGCAGTCCGAATTCACGGGAACGAAGATCCTGTATTTGATTTAACCTGTCATGAACGACCGGCCCAAAGAATGTCCGGCGCATAAAGGACAACATATAAGCGGCGCCAAGAATAGCACCCAGCAATGCGGCCACCCCCAGCCCAGGATGTGCGTTTAACGCGCCAAGAATCAATAGTAGCTCCGCAGGGAAGCCGCTGGTGCCCGGGATGCCCATACTGGCTATGGCGAATAAGAAGAAGAAGCTGGTCAGACGGGGCATTACCTTTGCTAAGCCGCCTAGATGAATAACTTCCGTACTACCGAGGCGATGCTGGATAAAACCGGCAATCAATATCAAACAACTCGCAATTACAGAAAAATTGAGCAATTGAAAAATTGCTCCCTGAATGCCCTGCATGTTAAGTGTCGCAATACCCACTATCACCAGGCCAACATGACTGATACTGGCGTAAGCCAGAAGGCGGCGCAAGTTCGTTTGGTGCAGCGCAATCATGGCGGCGTAAATAAAAGTAATCGCACCGAGAGTACCCAAGACCCAGGCATATTCAACGGATGCATGGGGTGTTAGCGGCATGGCGAAGCGCAGTATGCCAAACGCTCCCAATTTCAGGCCAATCAATAATGCCGTCAGTTGCGTCGGCGCTTCCACGGCTGTAGTGGGCAACCAGGTATGAAACGGTACCAACGGAGCCTTAACCATAAATCCTGTAAGCAAGAGCAGAAAAATAATGACCTGCAAATCATCCGGTATAGGCGTGTTGAGCAGCACAGGAAAGCTGAACGATAAATCATGCGGAATAGCGCCACCCGTTTGCATGGCATGATTGACCCCCAGCATGATGAGCGCAAATAATATGGGTACACCGCTGAATAACATATACAGCATATATTTCATTGCTGCGCCACGCCGGTGCGGACCGATGCCCCATAAACCGATCAGAAAGAAAATAGGTGGCAGTATCAATTCCCAGAACAAGAAAAACAACATCATATCCAGGGCGACAAATACACCCATGGTGCCGCCTTCGATAGTCAGTAGCAGGGCAAAATGAAAACGGGATAGATGCTGTACCGAGTTCCATGAAGCAATAATGGCGACCAGCGTCAACAATGCCGACATCGGTAAAAACAACACGGAGATACCATCGATACCGATCAGGAATTCAATATTCAGACTCGGTATCCAGGCATGCCTTTCGACCAACTGGAAATTATTGCCGTTGGCGGAATTAAACCACTGAACCACAATTAGCGTCACAATCAGCTCGAGGCCGGCAATAAATAATGCGACCTTTTTAGCTGAATTGATGTTGTGGATCACGCCGATTGTGATAGCACCCAATAAGGGCAGCACAATGACAAGGCTTAATATCGGGACATTTGCTTCATCAATCATGCTGAACATCCCCTGCGGCGCTGCCGGCGGGTTTAGCCGGCGCCCCATTAGAATGTTTTCCGTCGTACTTGTGGTAATACGCGCTCATCCCAGTCGGATCTCTTTCAATATAATTTAGCCAAGGTTCTGTGTTGAAACCGGTGCCGATAAGCAATGAGCAAATCGTTATGACAATAACAGGTTCCATTCTGACCATGTATTGGGTATTTCTGAATGGTTGTATGGTGCGTTTTGAACTCGCCATGAATATCTGCTGAAAGGCCAGTAGCAGGAAGGCGGCCGCCAGCACATTACCTACCAGAATGGCGATGGCGATCAACCAGCCATATTCATCAATGGTGCCTTCAATAAGTAGATGCGCCGCATCAAATCCCGGTGTACCGGGCATGACCATCGTGCTGAGCGCGGAAATAAAAAAAAGCAGCGCTATACCGATGTTGGTATCAAAAAGACCACCCAGACGGGGAGTAAATGCCGTATGGGTACGCTCATAAACCAAGCCGATACTGAACAGCATGCCTGCTGACGCCAAGCCCCACGCCAGCGACAAAAATATTCCGCCATTCAATCCATGTTCGTTAAAACAGAAGATTCCGATAACCAGCATTCCCGCATGGCTGATGACAGAAAAGGCCAATAACCGGCGAATGTTAATTTGCATCAATGCCAGCAGTGCACCGTAAAAAATAGTGATCAGGCCCAGCGTGACCACAAATCCTGCCCACTGTTCGGCCGCCTCCGTGACCAGAGGCAGGACGAAACGGGCGGTTGCATAGACACCCAGTTTCAGGCCCACCAGGAAAATTACCGCACTGGCCACGGTACCTCGCTCCGCCAGTACTGGCAACCAGCCGTGAAACGGAAATAAAGGCATGCGTATGGCAAAGCCACAAAACAAAAGAATAAAGATTAATGTTTCGTTTTGTAAAAGAGCCTTATTTTGCTTCAGTATCGGCCAGTCGAAACTCAGGGCATGACCTGAATCCATTAATCCAAAGCCCAGCAACAGGAAGCCGGCCAAGGTCATCAGCAGTCCCCAGCCCCAATACTGCACCAGATGGGTGATCACCCAGCGCATTCTTTGGCCTGTACCGCCATGGATCGTCAATAAAATTACCGGTAGCAGTTCCAGCAAAGTCCAAAACCAGAACTGGATCACATTCAGTGCACAGAAGGCTCCTATCAGGATGGTTTCATAGCCAAGCAGGCATGCCACGAATTTCCAATCAACTGTTCGGCGGGTAATTGCCTTATAAACCAGAACAAGGAGTGCAATAATCGCTGTAAGAGAAATAAACAGGATATTCAGGCCATCAACGCCGACGCTGTAGTAGGTAAAGTCGAAAAGACGCTGCTGTTCCACCAGTTGAAGCCCGGTTTTTTCCGGATCAAACACAGACATCACATAAAAACTTAGAAATAAACTGAATAGCGTTCCGGCGAAGCCTAGGCTCATGGCGATGACTGTGGAACGCGAAAACAGAACAGCGCACATAGCTATCAAGGGAATGAGGGTCAGTATGGTCAGCAGGGGAAAATCCACCGATTCCGACCAGAAAGTGACATTGGTAACCATCAGATCCTCACAGTGCAACCAACAATATGACGGATACAAATAACGCGAGATAACCGGGATTGAGCAGCAGCCGTTCGATCTTATTGGCAGCTAATCCGAGTTGACGGCCGTAGTTAATCAGATCTTCGCCAACGCCACGTATTACCAACCGGTCTTCAAACCAATACAGGATTGCGGTGACCGCGCGGGTGAGATCCCCCGCAAACCCGCTGCCTCGGGCAAAATCACTGTCCTGATTCTCCTGCGGCGTGGCAGCTTTCTGTTTTTCCAGTTGTGCCAGGCTACCGAAAACGCCCAGTGAAGAGTACAAGGATTGCCGCATGGCAATCTTCCGTTTTTCCATCTGGGCCAGCGTAGATATTGTCCGGATTGAAGGGAGGGGAATTCCCATTGCGCGATCAACGATATGATCATCAAAATAGGCCAGATCGTGAGCCAGCCCACGTACCGGTTTTATCAACGCCCAGTCGGTAATCTGATCCAGCCAGAAACGCTGTAAAGATGCCACATAAACCCAGCGCCAACTCGCAGTGTCAGGATCAACGGGCTTGATGGAGTTGCCCACTATGTAATGCATGAGCGATGGCGCGAGTAATACCTGATAACCACGAACCACGGCATGGGCGCAAAGATGCCAGCTCGCCAACTGCCAAAACCCCAACCCACATTCCAGGAACATCAGGCCCAGTTGCCCGGTTGTCGCGAAAAATAGCGAGCTCTTGGCATCGGTCTGAGTTAGCCCCACTATAAAACCATACACAGCTGTTAAAAAACCTACAATGGCCACCAACGCCATTACCAGTGGCGCTCGTTCAAAAATCGGTTGTAACAGAAGCATAAGATAAACGCCGGCATGCACCATAACCGCGCCGTAAAATACCGCGCTGGAGGGTGTCGGTCCTTCCGCCGCACGAGCCAGCCATGGGGCAAAAGGTATCTGCGCTGATTTTGCGAATGCCGCTACGGCAAAACAAAGCGCAATTGAGCTTGCCTGTGCGCTGGTCAGTTGTGTCGACAGGGCATTAAGCTGGGACCAGTCGAGACCTTTGGCCCACGTATAACTAAGTCCCATCCCCAGAATAAAACCAGCATCACCGATACGGTTCGTGACAAACACACGCGTCGCATTGAGGGCGGCAACAGGACGGTCGTAGGCATAGGCTATTAATAAATAAGAACAGAGGCCGGCGATCTCCCAGCCGATAAAAGTACCTATCGCGTTACCTGACAATACTAGTAGCAGCATTGCCGAAGCAAATAGACTCAGGAGAAAAAAGAACCGGTGAAAACCAGCTTCTCGATGTAAGTAGTTGATGGAAAAACGGATTATAATAAACAACAGAACGGTAAACAGGGCTGCCAATCTCACACTGAAGCCGGTGGTGATAAAGGTCATCTGAATATTCAAATTGCCACTTTCCAGCCATTGACCAATACCGAAGGAGCCGGAATTTTTACCCAATAAATCAGCGCCCAGCAACGTCAAGGCCAGCAGGCACGCCAGTATAATGGCCCAGCTGGCGATGCGTGCCGTCGTCGTTTCACTGGCTTCGCCATCAAGTACACCCAATAGATGACCGGCCCCTATAACGCCCGCGGCGAGTAGTGGGAGTAAAGGAATTAAAATGACCAAGGTATCCACTATGTCAAATTCCCAGCGGTTCGCGTTGCCTTATCAAGGCGGGTGGTAACGGCAGAGTCTGATTCCGGTAATAGTCTGTTGATTTTTGGAAGACCGGCAAATCTTTCGCTTCGGCTTGCCAAGGGACAAAACCGATCCCGCGTTCAAAAATGAAAATTTCACCACTATCAGGGTCTTTAACATTCAGATGTACCCAGCCGCCTCCAATCAGTTCACGCAAGCTTTCCTGCCGACCATAAATTTGTTCTAGAACCGAGGTTTTTGCTTCGATCAGAACCTGCAAGCGCATTGCCTCATGAATTTCAATCATTTGTCGAGGTAGACCGGTACGCAAATCGCTGGATGCCCCTTCCATGACACCAAACATTCCGGCAACATTATGCGGAATCTTGGTTCCACAACCCAAGCGTTCATTATTGACGGTGGAAAAATAATATTCCAGATTAATACCGGCACCGACCGGCGTGGCAGCCAAGAGGATGCCTTCCAGGACTTTTCCCTCCGGGTCCTGGGTCGAATCATAAGAAATCAAAAACACACGCCGATCCAGGAACAGGCCCCGTGTAAAGGATCTACGCCCAACCGCTGCCCAGGCAACGGTGGCATGCCCCAGTTCAGGCCTTGCCTGGGAAAAATCAGTAGCGCGTTCCTGGATATGTTTCAGGGCTTGCTCTGGCGTAGGATTGCGCGGGGCGGACGCCAATCGGCGGCAGCGTTCATGTGCGGACATATGCTGCGCACGGCGTAGTTCCTGCTGTATCTTTTTTAATGCACTGAGCCGGTCCGCGGGTATATTGTCAAGGTCATACCAGATAATATCTTCATTGCAGGTATTGTGTTCGGTGCCAATAAACCAGGTGTCGTCCGGAATACTAATACCACGTTCGGCTAATAGCTTCCGTATTTGCGGGCGATTGACCATCGCCGCGAATAGTCTCGCATTCGGTCCACCGTGACGGCCGCTGCAAGCTCCGCAATCGTAAGCAGCCAAGTGTGGATTGTTCTGGCTGATGGAGCCATGGGCGGACACGAGCACTAATTCCGCGAAGCCGTAAGTCAAGCCAATATTGCGTAATAAACCGGCAATCCGGTCGGCTTGTTCCTTATCAGTAAATCCCATCCTGGGGTGTTCCGGCGTCGCGGCGACTATCGTATCATCCGTTGATGTGAACATCAGCTCTGTGTCGACGGCGGGTGAGACAAACCGGCGGATACTCGCCACAAGTTTCTGCTGGGGTTTAGGGAATAGCGATTTAGCCAACAATCCAAGAAATGTTACCGGAGCGATCGCATCAATAAGCGGATGCGAGGACACCAGGTTGCGACGTAGGCTCTGATGCAGCAGATTAGCGGTTTGCCGGACCCATTTGCGCCCATTATTATGCCGGATTAAGGCTTGCTCGGTCCCGGCTCTCGGTATTTCCTGTACTTCATTGGCTGGTGTTACCACGATGGGACATAGCGGTGTCACCGTGGTATCGTCCAGACCTTTATAATTTATGGGCAAGCCAAAAAATCCAGGAGCCCCAAACGTTTCAGCGGCAGGATTGAGTTCTTCCAAGTGCCTGCGGAAACTTTCTTCGCGATCATCAAAGCAGAAAATGATTTGAGATTCGGGACGTGTATCGCGTTTTGCCCATCTTCCCTGATTGTGGTTTGCACGTATCGCCCGGAAAATGTCGTCACGATAATGGCGTTCATAAGCGTACAGCCAAGCTTTGCAGCGCTCCACCTCGGAAAACTCATCCAGCAGCATCAACATCTCCAGCAAGTCTGCCTTTCGCAGCTCCTGTATGGACGAAGCGTTGAGTCCCAGGTGTTGGCAAAGACGGAACAATCGCCAGCCGCTGCTATAAATCGTATGATTCTTGCCTCGCTGTTCAGCCAGCGGGCTGAATTGCCAAGTCTGGATCAGATCGGCAAGCTGCTGCCAAGCGGCCCGTTCATGTCTTTCCGAAACAGCAAGCGTTGTCAGGGACTCTACCCGTTGGGTCAGATATTCTGGTAACTCTCTCTTATACAGCTGCCTGCGCACCATGAATTCGGATAGGTTCTTACGAAAATAGGTCTGTAAACTGCTCAATTTGGCTTCGATCAGCCAATTTTCCTGACAGACTTGATTTAACCAGAGCCGATCCAGCGTTAACCGGATTGCCAGATAGTCGGCGAGGGTCGGTTTGGCATCGTTCGCTGTATGATAATCAGGATGGTGCTGACGCCAGTTGATTAAGCCTGACCAGCCAGGCAGCTCGAGCGATAATCGGCGCAGATATCCTTCCCATTTTGCCGGTGGTATTTCAAGCTGTGATAGTTGGAGAATAATGGTATCCACCGCATCCATGGGGAGCTGCGCGACTATCTCCTGCCAATCTGGTAGCTCGTGCAGAAATGGATTGGCATCATACTGAACAGTTGCCCGCCACGCGGCATAGAGGCCCAGCCTGTTGCGCTCAGGTATTTGCCACGCCGCGATGCCTTCATCCATGGCGGAAGCACAGATGCGGATCAATTGCGGCCGGACGGAATCGAGAATATCGATCCCGCTCAATTCCATGATAAAGCCGCGCAAAGTGATGCTATCGCCCAGCTGGTCCAGCAAATCATCCAGGACCTTGCTTGCCTGGCGCTGCATTTGCTCATGAATCGATGCCCCGTTTCCATCGTAAACGTGCTCAAGCCATTCTTCAGCCTGCTCCATTGACAAATCCAGGAGATTCTCCGGATGCAGCCCCGCATGCTCCATATCAAGCTTCGTCAAGATGCTTTCCCAGAGCTGCGTGATGATATTATCCGAATGGGCGCTATCGGCCAGCAATTGCTCGCGGGCCTCCTCAGGCACATCGGTTTGCACGGTATCCAGGGCTTGCAATTCTTCTATTTGCCAATTCAGCTGGCTGACGCTTAGTGATTGCAGGTCAAATAACAAAGCAATGCGATAGAGGTCTTTACGCCGGATGGTTTTATCCTTCACTGTGCAAATGATCGTATCCGCTTCCAACCGCGGATCATGTGCCAGTGCCGCGAGGATATCGCTGTCATCGATACGCCCCTGCCAGTAAAAAGCGCGGCTTTGTGTTTCGGGAAGATAGCCGCGAATTCCGGTCAATGCTTCGAATGCGGCCAAGGCATCTTCAAAGGGAAGGTGCTGGAAGCCGTGGAGCGTATTATGGTGTACAAAATTCAGAATGGGGGCTTGGCCCGGCAAGACATGATCCAGGTGGTTTAATGCTGCGGTGATGCGCTCGCGCGGGCTGCTTGCCTGATCGCCGGATTTCAAATGCGCTTCTTGCATCGCTAACCCCCTGGAATTTTTAGCCTGACCAGGCTGTTCATTTGCGAGATGGTTGCTGTTGACAGATCAATCAGGGACGCGGGCAGCAGGCCGAATAGAACTATTCCAGAAACCAGAATGCCCAGCGCCAGCAGTTCGGGCGGTCTCAGGTCTTCAATCTGTTTCATCTGCGGCTTCACCGGGCCGGTGAACAGCAGGCCTATGGTACGGATCGCATAAGCGGTACTGATCAGAATAGCCAGGCTGAAGAATACCATTAAGCTGCCCCATTGCTGAAAACCACCGACCATGGCGTGTAGCTCCGCCACCGCTCCGACCGTTCCCGGCATACCCATCGCGGCCAGCAACGTTATGGTGGTAAAGAATGCGAAACGCGGCATTACCTGAACCAGCGAGCTGTAATCCTGAATATTGCGGGTATGGGTACGGTCATAAAGCAGGCCCACCACCAGAAATAGCGCGCCTGCAATCAGCCCGTGAGCAGTCATTTGCAAGACTGCGCCAGTAAAGCCCGTCTCATTTAGCGTAGAGATCCCCAATAAAACAATGCCCATATGACTGATCGAAGAATAGGCGACCATGGCTTTAAGATCACTTTGCCTCCAGGCCAGCAAACCACCATAGATCATGCCAAACAACGCCAGAAAGACCAGTAGGGATTGTAGAGTCTGAGCAGCTGCTGGCAGGATGACCACAACCCGCAGCAAACCGTATGCTCCCATTTTCAGCAAAATACCAGAGAGCAGAATGCTGACCGGACTGGGTGCTTCGACGTGAGCCAGCGGCAACCAGCCGTGGAGAGGAAAAATTGGCATCTTGACACCGAAGCCGATCAGGAAACCGAGCAATGCCCAGACCTGCTGATCCTTGGGCATGTTTTCGGACACATGACTCATCGCACTCATCAGGGAGACGTGTTCGGGAACATACTGATAAATCGCGATTAGGGCGACCAACATGAAAATCGAACCGCCCATCGTATACAGCACAAAATTAAGACTTGCCGTCTGCCGCCGCTTGCCACCCCAGCGGTCTATCAAAAAGAACATCGGGATTAAAGTAATTTCCCAGAAAATATAGAAGAGAGACCAGTCCTGGGCCAGAAATACACCTAGCATGCCGAACTCGGTCAGTAGTATGCTGATGTGATACCCTTTGACGCCGACGACAATGCTGGAAGAAGCGAGTAGCGCTATGGACGTAAGCAATGTGGCCAAAACCACCATGGGAATAGATAAGCCGTCGACGCCTAATGCATACGCGCTGCCGACTTTGGGGTTGATGGCAAAATATTCGTTGAACTGCAGGCCCGCATTGTGTTGATCGTAATGAAGAAGCAGGTAGCAGGTAAGTAAAAAAGTGAAGCCGGCAAATAGATTGCCGAAATAACGCGCTATATCCGCGTCCCGGCCGGAGATCAGTGCCACTATCAAGGCACCAATTGCGGGGGTCCAGAGAATTGCACTCAAAATCCCCATTTTCTTAGTTGTTAAAAACTCCCATTTGCTACCTGTTAAAAAACCCCCATTTCGGGACGGTTATTTGTTATTCATATTTAATAGTATCAGGGATTCGACGAAAAAGTGCAAATATTTTTGAAAAATGGAGGTTACTCCGCATCATTCACAAATTAATCACACATCCAAAATGTTTTCTTCACACTTGATGTGTTAATTTCCTTTCAAAACGTAGTTCGCATCCTTTATAACGAAACTATTATTTTTATAAATTAAAATATTTGTTATCATTCAAATACTTATAATTATAATGTTTGATCGATTAGCTTGTATCGAAGATTTAATTCAAAGCCTAACTTTCGTTAAACTTTTCGGTACACGGGAGTACATTCAGCCAAATGGAGAGCGCTTTAAGAGATAAATCCAAAAAATGATGTATGCGGATTGAATTTTATTGGTGCGATTAATTCTGCTTCATTCCAGAAACTTTCATTCACTTTTGTTGTAGGGAATGGCTGACAAACGTGGCTTTGGAAATAAACAGAACTCTTAAAACGGGGATGGACCTGTGAAGGGTGTTATGCCCGTTGTTGTGATGAGAGGGTATGCGGGGGAATGAGAAAGATCGAGACCAAAGCGATTAAATATTTACTCAAAGCTTTCACTATGAGGGGATGGAGGGGGTTGTAAGGCATCTTTATCGTAACGATAAAACAGGGCAACGTCACTTAAAAGCAAATTCGGGGAGGGGTTGATTGATGGAACGCCACAAGAAAATGAAGCAACATAAGAAATGCTGCAACACAGCGCTAAGAAAATCGCGCGAATCTTTACCAAGATTAATAATGACGATAGGAGGATGACGCAATGGCGACCATACAACCTGTAGTGCTATTCTTTGTCTTGGGGGTTTTAGCCGGCGTGCTGAAGTCCGACCTCAAGATCCCTGAGGCTTTATATAAAAGCCTTAGCATCTTCCTGTTGATCGCCATCGGTTTCAAGGGTGGGGTGTCGATGGCCAAGTACGAGATCATGGAAGTGCTGCCAATCGCCCTGTCGATGGTTGTGCTTGCAGCGCTGATACCACTGACGGCCTATCCCATATTGAAGAAGGTGGGGAAATTTAATCAGGCCGATTCCGGCGCTATTGCCGCCCACTACGGTTCGGTGAGCGCGGTGACCTTTGCCGTGGGGATTGCTTTCCTGGATGGCATCAAGGAGACGTCCGAAGGTTACATGGTCCTGATCATGGCGCTGATGGAGATACCGGCGCTGGTGACCGGCACGATCCTCGCGCGGCGCGGTGCTGGGGGTTCTACCCAGTGGGGCAAGCTGATGCATGAGATCCTGACCGGCACGAGTATTTTTCTGATGGTTGGCGGGGTCATTGTCGGTTACTACGCTGGAATGGTAAAACTTGTCTCGCCGCTGGATAAGATGTTCATGGATCTGTTCATGGGCGTGCTGGCACTGTTCTTGCTGGAAATGGGTTTGCTGGCATCAGCGCGGTTATCGGCAATCAGGGCAAAAGGCCCGTTCCTGCTCGGGTTCGGCATACTGTTTCCATTAACAGCTGCGTTCTTCGGCGCATTCCTGGGCGCTATATTCGGTTTATCCCTGGGCGGTACCATGATGCTGGCTGTGCTGTATGCCAGTTGTTCCTATATCGCGGCTCCTGCAGCCATGCGTATCGCGGTGCCGGAAGCGGATCCGGCGGTATCGATCGGCGCTTCGCTGGGCGTGACCTTCCCGTTCAATATATTCATCGGGGTACCGATCTACTTTGAAATGGCAAAATTCTTCAAGGCAATGTTTTAAAGCATCGGCTGATCCGCGCAGAAAACGATGGACGTACTATCATTACGGAATGAATTAGGAAAGCACGTTGTCCGGGTGATAGTACGTTTCGGTAGCAAGTTACATCAATACTGGGTGGCGCGGTTATACGACACTCTTCACTTCTAGGAGAAAACAATGAATGCCACGATTACATTGAAACGGCTGGAGATCGTAATTGATGAGGAAAAGCTTGAAGAGCTGATAAATATATTGAATGAAGTCGGTGTACGCGGTTATACATTCATCAAGCAAGCGGGTGGGCTTGGCTCGCGTGGTACACGGCGCCCTGACGATATCTTTTTTGAGCAGACGAATGCCATGTTTATTCTCGCCTGCGAAGAAAAGCAGGCGGAGAGACTTGTTACGACACTGCGCCCGAGGTTAAAGGAGTTTGGTGGGATGTGCCTGATTTCGGATTGCGAATGGGTGATTGGACCTGCTGCTTCATACTGATTCATCTATCTTACGTCTGAAAATTTGGCTGGGCATGTCCATTCTCCTGGCAGCCCAGCCGATGGTGATCTTTGTCGGCAAGACCGATTTACATTTAATAATGTAACAGTTCTCGGATATGGCGGGCAATGACAAGGCTGCGGGATCAAAATCCGGCCAATACGTCGCAGACTATGCAGTGTAATTATCTGACATAGCGTCGAGTGATTGGACGCATTTGTTTACGCAGAAGAGGCGGAGTCATTGTACGATTATCCAAGGTTCATTCCATAGGTTTTATTTACTTATCTGATATGAGCATGCAATGGCGAGACCTGTGACGGGACGTGAATTTGTAAAGGCAGCGAAGGAAAAGATTGTGGCGGCTAAAACAGTTGATGCCCTGCGCGCAGCTCAGGCCTTACTTTTACCGTTGGAGTTCGGGCTGTCGTTGGAACAGACGGCCACCGTCATTGGGTTATCCAAGAGCCGGACAGGAAAACTAAGGACGCGGTTTCAGCGTATCGAGATCGGTGTCGAACAGGTCAAAACAAAAAAAGGGCTTCGTAACCATGCGCGAATGAGCCTGGATGAAGAAGTGAAGTTTCTTACTCCCTTCATTATCGAGTCTCAAAATACAGGCGCCCTTCATATTCAGCAACTGAAAATGGAACTTGAACGATGCCTGGGCAAGTCGGTGTCGACATCGACAGTTTATCAGCTACTCAGGCGCCATGGATGGTCAAAGCTTGTACAGCATCCAAAAACGGATATGGATGCATGGAAAAGAATAGGTTCAAAAAAGTAGATGGCTACAAGAGAGAAAGTAGCGATGATCATGTGACATTGCGTGTACGTTTTAGGTTTACCGTCGCAAGATAATGCCTATTCTTCAATACTCAGAGGATGTATAAGATTCGGTAAGAAGTTCCGCACGAAGAAACGCTTAGTCTCCCAGTCCTCCAGATTCTCTTTCATACGCTCGCTAGCTGAATCATCCTTTCAAGTGGTTCGCCTGACTTGAGCTTCCTTCCAGTTTTCATCCAATCTAACAGGAAGTAATTTCGGATCAAATCCCGGCGAGTGGGCGGTGTGGTCCTGCCTCTAAGAATGAGCCATAGCCGCGGTTGAATCCTGGTTTGCATTGACCCGCTCCAAAATCAGCACCGTTCTAAAATGGAAATTTCCGGCGCTTTAACTTGCCGGAGAAGGGATTTTCCTAGCCTAGCGGGCGAATGAATGCCAACCACTCCCAGACATGAGCCCATTTATCAAGTCTCGGGCAGATAAATTCCAGCCTATGATCGACCCTGATCATCCGTGGCAAAGGATGGGGCGGAGCCCCGTAATGCGATCCAATACACGCGCCACACGCTCCCACGTTCCCCAAAAATAGAGGTCTCACCTCGATGACGATGCTTTCCTTCGTCCAGTCATCCACCCCATTCGGACAGCGAATACGCCTGCCGCAGCTAGGTCGTCATGCAAGAAATCTATTGACCAGGCATGGTTGGTATTCCAGGAAGCGCAGTGACACTCTTTCTGTCAGGTCGACCCACATGGTTGAGCACTACCAATCCTGCATGGCGGCAAAGCCGATAGACCTGCCTGACGCTAACGCAATAGCCTTCTCACTTGAACAGAATAGGGACGTCGATCGCCAAAGCGCCGCCCCTGCCCGGCAAGCGAAACGATGCACTCGTGTAGCTGAAAATTCGAGTCCGGTCGGGCGCAATAATACAAGGATAACGAAGATGAAAAAAACTTCACATATCGGTTTTCTCATAATAAATCCTATTCCCTTATCTCATACCAAGGCATTTAAAGACTCTTATATAAAAAATTATAATATATTGTATATAAACGATAATATTGTGAAAAGAAACATAAATAATTCTATTTAGTGTACTTATTTATATATCGCCCAGTTGCAATAATTAGATATCTTCACAAATAAATGACAAATACAGAACATATTCTTCACAGATGTAGTGATATGTTAGCGTTGCTTTTAATGTAATAACAAAAATGGCTAAACAAGAATTCATGTCAAGGACGGTTGCGTAAGCTGCCACGCGAGGTGCTATCGGATCTGGACATGGGTGTGCTTTAGAAGAAACTTGGAGTCACCGGAACGACGAGCTGCTGATCAAGCAGTGTTTATGAGTTCATGTACTTCAGCTCAACCTTCTTGACTGTAAGGCAGCAGAGGGTAAGGAAGATGGGAAGCATTACCGTGGCGGTTTATTTTTTGTATGTAAATCTTTTTGATATTTAAATTTTTTTAAAAAAGGATGGGTATTATGAGTTCATATACTTCAGAAAAACCGCTTGTGCCATCGGATGACCACCAATCCGATGGCACGCCGGAATTGGTTACCCCTGTGGGATCAGCGGGGTTTCAGGCCAAATACGTTGCCCGCGATATTCAGGCGGGAATCATAACGGGAGCCATGGCCATTCCCCTGTCTGTCGGAATCGCCTTGATGTCAGAGTATCCCATCAAGGTCGCCCTGGCGACTGTTGCGTTCGCCTGTTTTATTGGCTGGATCAATGCTTTTATCAGGCCAGGCAACTATATTGGTGCACCTGGCGTCGCCGCGGGCCTGGCGCCAGTCCTGGCAATGGGTGTTCACAGCTTTGGTATCGAAAACATGGCGTTCGTTATTTTCCTGACCTCCGCCATGCAAGCGGTGATATGGAAATATGATTGGCAAAAATATATTCTGCTGGCGGTGCCAAGCTACCTCGTCGAGGGACTGTTGGCGGGGGTCGGCTTGAAGATTGCCCTCAAGTTTTTGACATTTACCTATGAGCTGCCTGCCGAGCAGGAGTCGGCTGATGCGTTCTGGAATGGTGCACGCATACAAATGGCGCTGGTATCCTTAGCGGGTTTTGCCATGTTTGTGTATCTGTTTTCGAAATTCAAGGATACGAAGCCCGCCATTCCTTACTTCCTGCTGATCGGAGCAAGTATAGTGCTGGCGCAATTCATGCCCATGTCCATGTTGCACGTGGATGATGTCGATCTTGCACTGGCCTTGCCGATACCGCACTTCGATAGCGGATTGACCTGGATGTATGTGATCGGCTTTGCGGCCATGCTGGCGGTGATCGATGTGATAGAGCAAGTCATGAGCAACGCCGCCATCGAAAAAATAGATCCACTAAAACGCAAATGCAACACCAACAATAGTTTGTTGGCTATCTGGATAGCCAACATGGGTTCCAGCTTCTTTGGCGGCATGACCAATTTGGACGGTCTGGCAAAAAGCACCACCAATAAACTGGCTGGTGCCATGACCAAATTTTCTGTCTTTGTCATAGGCGTCGTGGTCACCTTCTTTGTCCTAAACTCCCAGTATCTTGAGTTTCTTCCCAAGTTTTCGCTGGCGGCCATCATGATTTTCTCCGGCTGGAAAATGATCATGGGACTGTGGCACGTGGCGCATTACGGCCAATACGCGATGATACTTGCTACCCTTTGCGGGTTGCTGGTCTATAAAGTGGGTATTTTCGAAGGTCTGCTGATCGCCATGGCAGTGCATGGTCTGGTCAATTATCTGGTTTTCAAGCAAGCTGGCAAAATACCGAGCAAGGTCATCGTCAAAAAGTATTTTGAAAAGTTCTCGGCAAACGCAAATGGCGGTGCTGACTGACCAGATAGTCTTATCGCAGCAATGGCGGGCGATTAAACGCCCGCCACTTTGTCATAGTTAATAATAGGAGTCAGTATGTACAAAAAGATTATGGTAGCTATTGGCGATGATGAAACGTCCCAAATTGCTTTGCAGGAGGCCCTGCATATTGCTGTCACAGATGGTGCCAAACTATGCATCGTTCATGCTGTGGCGGAATCCTCCAATGGTGACACCCATGGCAACACCGGCCAGCAAAGCGGCGTAGGCCTGCTGGAGAGGGCCAAGTCTACCGCCGGTAATGCACTCGCAGCGGAAACACGTCTATTGCCGGCGGAAGGCGAATACGGTGTGAATGGCGTTTCAGAAGCCATCGCCAATGCGGTCACAGAGTGGGGAGCCGATCTGCTTGTGGTAGGAACAAAGGGTCGGCGAGGCTTGGAGCGCCTGGTCATTGGTTCGGTGGCCGGACAACTGGTAAATATCGTTGATATTTCGATTTTATTGGTCCGCCCCCACTAAAAAATTCAGGCATCCCAAAAAAATTTAATCAAAATGTGAAGAATATGTGGACAAAGCATAAAAAAGTTGTGAATTTGTGAAAAATATGTATACTTTATGTTAAGTAATTGTGAAGTTAATTAGAGTTAAATGATTAGCGCGGTATTTCTTAAACAGCATTTTTTAGGAGTATTTTCCATGAAAACGACCTTTGCCTTAATTTTGACTGCGATTCTTGTGCTGCTGTGGGCTTTTCCCGTTTTGACATCAAAGGATTTTGATATGGGCCGGTTTGCTATCGACTTTTGCCTGTTTATGGGGACTTACCTAATGCTTGTATGCCCCGAGCTTTTTAGTCCCCTAGCGCGCCGCACGAAGCAATTAACCAGTCGCGTTCCTGCATAACGGGAAGCATCATCTCGATTTGGCGGGCAGGCGAAAGCGGGTTTGAAATACAGGATTTTCAGATTAATTATGATCGATAGCAAATCTGCCTCATCCACGCCCGTGGGTTTGCATTTTTTGGAAGTTGTATGAGAAATGGTTTAACTAAAGTACTTCTGCTCGCAGGTGTAATGTGTATTGGATTTCCGGTTTTAGCGCAGGACGCGGCAAGTAAGGGCACGCCCAAGATAGATGTTTCGTGCATACAGAACGCTATTGACGAACGTGATAACTCGCTGGTGGCTATGGTTGATATCTGGTCGTCGTCTGTTAAAAGTGCGCTTGAAACACGGCGTGACTTAGAAAGAGCCAGTTGGGATATTCGCGGCTATAAAGAACGACGGTTAGCTCAAAGAAAGGCGTGGAGCGATTATGGCAAAGTTCTTCGTTATGCAAATAGCCAAAAAAAGAAAGAGCGGGTCAGTGCATGGAAAAAATTTGAACATAATCGCAAAGAATGTGAGGGCGCCTACTCTCCCGAAATGAACACGGGGAGCACTTATGACGCAAATCTCTAGAATCAGAAAGTAGTTGCGCAAGCCGTGAAAGATGAATGAATTGCCCGAAGTAGAACACGGTGTTTTTCAGTTAAAAGTAGGAAAAAATGTTAGGAAAGTATGCCGAATAATCAGTCCCATTACATAAGATGAATAATGTAATCGTTCAATCGATGTAAACGCATAATTCTTATCCTAATTGTTAAATGTTAGACGATTTATTTTATTTTTGCATCTTGGCATTTTAAATTTTTTTAACCTTTTATATATATAAAATCATGTTAAAAACTTCTACATCAACCAGCACATTTCTTTATTTTGCATATGGCGCAAATATGTTATCCCGGAGACTTCATGCATCGGATAGAGCGCCGTCCGCTGTAGCAATAGATATTGGTTTCGTCCAGGGACGAAGATTCTCGTTTGACAAGGTGAGCCGCGATGGGTCCGGTAAATGTGATCTCGAAGCAACGGGCAATCTGAAAGATCGGGCTTATGGCGTTCTTTTCAAGATAAATGTAAAAGAAAAGCCGGGCCTTGACAAGGCAGAGGGCCTCGGAACTGGATATAGCGAAGCGAATATTCAGGTCGTTACCGCGACGGGTGTGTATACAGCGTTAACGTACGTAGCTAGCTACGAGGAAGCTTCTCTCCTGCCATATCAGTGGTATAAAGCATCCGTTATAGCGGGGGCCGTCGAGCATGGCTTGCCGACTGAGTACGTTGAATGGCTGCGAACATTTGAAGCGCAACCCGATGCAAATGCTAAGCGCCGCACTGAGAGGGAATCATTGATATTCGGTGATTTGCCGCTGCATCGCTTCCAGCTTGACATGGGTAGGCGTCAGGCAGCCGTTAACGAAGCGTAACAGGTGGCTTTTAATTAAAAGCCAAAAATCAGCGACGGCGCTCCACATCATTTGAGCTTAAGGTCATAAGCGCAACGGCTATTTGCCTATAGCAAAAAATATGTAATCCGCCTTTCAAGGTATAGATTTAAGCTCGCGACATGGCACCAGGTAATATAGCCAGCTTGCGATAAAAATCAAGACGCCGCCCGCTGATTTTCCCCTCTCGCGCTGCTTCTCCCAGCGCGCAGCCAGGTTCATCGGCGTGGCGGCAATTATTGAATTTACATTGTCCAAGATAGGAACGAAATTCGATAAATTCCCAAGCCAAATCTTTCCCATCAATATGATGCAAACCAAATTCCTGCATTCCTGGGGAATCAATAATGCGGGTATCTTCATCAAGGTGAAAAAGCCGGGCATGGGTAGTCGTATGGCACCCGCTATCAAGTGCGATGGAAATACCGGCGGTGGCGCGTTCCGCATCCGGAATCAGCGTGTTGATGAGGGTGGACTTGCCCATGCCGGATTGACCTACCAGAACGCTAAGCTGGCCTTTAAGGTAGGGTAGAAGAGGCGTAACGCTGGTCTTGGCGCTAATTTGCAACAGCGGGTAACCGAGCTCCCGATAAAGCGAAAGTGAGGCAGCGGCAGCGCGCGTAGGCTCTATAAGATCCGCCTTGTTGAGTACAATCAGCCCCCTAATACGTTGATTCTCGGCGGCCGCGAGACAACGGTTGATAAGTTCTTCGCTAAAGCTCGGCACGGCTGCCACCACGATGACCATCTGCGTAACATTGGCGGCGATGATCTTTTCACGGTAAACGTCGCTCCGATACAGTAAGGCGCTGCGGGGCAGAATCGTTTCTATGACACCCTGTCCTGCCGTAGTGAGCTTGATTTCCACTCGATCACCGCACGCTGCACCTCCTTTTTTTCCGCGCATCACGCAGGAAAGCGAAGTATGGCTCGCGGTTTTAACAAGAAAATGCCTCCCGAATGCGGCAACTATCTGTCCCGAAATTGATGATGAAGTAGAGACGCGGCGAGTTGAGCTCAAATCTTGAACAGCGTGTCTATTTTTGCGGCACAAATGAAATCATTCTCGGACAATCCATTGATGGCGTGTGTGGTGTACTCCACGTGGCACTTATTGTAACCGACCACAATGTCTGGATGGTGGTCTTCGCGATGCGAGATCCATGCAATTGCGTTGACAAAAGCCATTGTCTGATAATAATTATTAAAATTGTAGGTCTTCGCAATAAGCTTATCGGAAAACTCCCACCCATCAAGCTGCTCCTTCAATATGGCAACTTCTGCAGGTGAAAGCGGCGGCATCCCGCCTTCACAGGGCTTGCATTGTTTAGTGGCCAGATCATTGACAATAGTATCCATTAGCGCTCCTGCTGGTTAGTGATTAATCAAGCCGATATCCGGGTATAAGAAAGAGCATCCTAAAAAAGAAAGAATCCCCGAAGCTTTAAATTTGCGACCATTGATCGCGAGTGCCCGCTTGCGCTGTTTTATCGCGACGCTTTGCTGATGCTGAAAATATCTCTAAAAATATCAGCAATAGGGCAGCATATTTAGCCACGCTTCCGATTGATCAGTATCGTTATCGGGGATTTTGAATTTTCAGGGCTGCGTAAATATCAGGTGAGCATCAATTATGCGCCAGGTTTTGTAGTCGCGCTATTCTCATTGCTGCCGGCGGATGCGTATCATAAAACGCCGAATGCAAGGGATCGGGAGTAAGCGTTGCGGCATTGTCCTGGTAGAGTTTGACCAGCGCCCGTATGAGATCGTTGGCGGACGCATTGTGCGCCGCATACTCGTCCGCTTCGAACTCGTGTTTGCGTGAGTATAGGCTTGCCATCGGCTGGAATAGGAAAGTAAATGCGGGCATGATCAAAAAAAACAAAAGTAGCGCCATTGCGGTTGAAGGGATGGCGGAAACGGAGACGCCCAATCCCCGGTAAAACCAGTCCTGTTGCATCAAATAACCCAGCATCCACAAAAATACCAGACTCATGGCAAACGTCCACAGGATGCGTTTGATAACGTGACGACGCTTGAAATGTCCCAATTCATGGGCCAATACTGCTTCAATCTCGGATCCATCCAGACGAGAGAGCAGGGTATCAAAGAAAACGATCCGTTTGGTTTTACCGAAGCCGGTAAAGTATGCATTGCCGTGATTGCTTCGACGCGAGCCATCCATCACGAAAAGCCCGCTGGACTTGAAGCCGCATTTCTGCATTAACTGCTCAATACGCACCTTCAGCGGAGCATCTTCCAGTGGCGTGAATTTATTGAACAGGGGGGCAATCCAGGTGGGGTAAATAGCCAGAACCGCCAGGTTGAAGCCCATCCATGCGAGCCAGACATATACCCACCAGTTTGTGCCCATTTTCTCCATTAACCATAGAACGGAAAATAGCAGGGGTATGCCCAACAGCATTCCCAGCACAGTCCGGCTGGCGAGATCCTTCAGGAACATGCGGGGCGTCATTTTGTTGAAGCCGAATTGTTGTTCGATAACAAAGGTCCGATAATAGCTGATGGGAATTCCGGCCAGACTCATCAGCAACATGGCGCTGATGATGAGCGCCATGCCGTGAGCCAATGGATCGTTCAACCAGTCTGACCAGAATGCGGTCAGGACATTCAGTCCGCCTCCCAAGGTAAATATCAGCAAAAGTATTGTTTCCAGCAATATGCTGACGTAACCCAGGCGAGTTTTCGCACAGGTGTAGTCTGCTGCCTTCTGGTGCGCTTCAAGATTGATGCGTGAAGAAAAATTCGCCGGCACGCTATCACGATGGGCGAGGACATGATGAATATGCCGCGTTGCCAGCCACATCCGCGCACAGAACGTGAGCAGCAGAGTAACGAGAAATACGGCTGTAAAGGTTTGCATGTATATATTAGCCAATTGATGCGCCTGACGAAAGGTGACGAGGCTCCATCGATATGACACAATTACAGATTGAAAATTCAGGAAGTTGGTTCAATTATGGCACAAGATAGCAATAACCTCATCTGGATAGATATGGAAATGAGCGGGTTGAGCCCGGAAAATGACCGCATCATCGAAGTCGCTCTGGTAGTCACTGATTCTCAATTGAATGTGCTGGCTGAAGCGCCGGTACTGGTGGTATCGCAACCGGAGGCGGTGCTGGATGGAATGGATAGCTGGAATAAATCCACCCATGCCAAATCCGGTCTGATAGACAAGGTCAAGGCATCCAGGCTGAATGAGGCCGAGGTGGAAACACGCATGACCACCTTTTTGCAAGAACACGTTTCACCCGGGGTCTCTCCCATGTGTGGTAACTCGATCTGCCAGGACCGGCGTTTCCTGGCCCGCTGGATGCCGCAGCTGGAAGCCTATTTCCATTATCGTAATCTCGACGTGAGCACCCTGAAGGAATTGGTAAAACGCTGGAAGCCGGAGATCGCGGCGGGGCTGACCAAACAGTGCAAGCATGAAGCACTGGCGGATATTTACGATTCCATTACCGAGATGAAATATTATCGCGAACATTTTATTAAAACATAGAATAATCTTAAATCCGGTAGCTGATCGCCCCGTTTTTGCAGCACATGGCTGCGTTGCGACTTCTCGGAATGGAACGGCTATTCCGTGTCATTGCGCCTTGCCCTGCACTCCAGAAACAGCATACTTCACCCTATCCAACTATCGGATTTAGGATAAACGGGATCTCTGGATCGAGATAACCTTTTTCCAACTCTTTCAAGGAAATCACGCATGTCTTCCGGCACCGTTTTCACTATTGCTGTCAATCCAAAAATCCCCCTTCGTCTGGCGCGCCTTGAGGAGCTTGCCAATGACCTCTGGTACAGCTGGGATCGCTCCACGCGCTCGCTGTTTTCGCGCCTGCATCCCGGACTCTGGGGAGCAGTGGGGCATAATCCGAAGGCTTTTCTCAAGCGTGTGGACGAATCGATACTGCTGAAAGCGGCAGAAGATCCGGTGTTCATGGCTAATTACAACAGCATAATATCTGCCTATGATTCCTATCAGTCGGGGCCGGCGCACCCTGATAGCGGCGGAGGTTTTCGGCCAAATGATCAAGTAGCCTATTTTTGTTTCGAATTTGGATTCCACGAGAGTTTTCCAATTTATTCCGGAGGTCTTGGCATTCTGGCCGGCGACCATTGCAAGGCAGCGAGTGATTTGCGCTTGCCATTGATTGGTGTCGGGTTACTCTATCGTCAAGGATATTTTTTCCAGACTATCGATAATCATGGGAACCAGCAGGTCACCTATACCGACTCGGATTTCGAGGATCTGCCGGTAATACCCGTATTGCATGAGAACGGTTCAGAAGTACGCATCGAGGTGGAATTGCCGCACCGCAAGGTGGTGGTGAAGGTCTGGCGGGCTAAAATCGGTCACGTTACGCTCTATTTGCTTGATACTGATCTGCCGGAAAACTCAATGGGCGATCGTGATATCACTCATCAACTCTATGGCGGCGACAGGATCATGCGCATCGAGCAGGAAATAATACTCGGCGTTGGTGGTGCCCGTGCACTACGAGATATCGGGATAACACCGACGGTATGGCATATCAACGAGGGGCATGCGGCATTCATGATGCTGGAGCGCATGCGTAATCTGGTGCAGCACGGTCTGGATTTCGCCGGTGCGCTGGAGGCGGTTGCGGCAAATACCGTATTTACCACTCATACCGCAGTCCCGGCGGGACATGATTATTTTGGCGATGATATGATATCGGCATACTTTGAGGGATTCTGCCAAGACCTGAAGATCACTCGCGAGGAACTTATTTCATTGGGCCGTGTACCAGGCAGCAACGACTTCAACATGACAGCCCTCGCCATTCACGGTTCGCGCTTCCACAATGGCGTAAGCAAGATACATGGCAACGTATCTGCGCGTATCTGCAAAGATTTATGGGCTCAGATCGAGCCGGAAGAGAATCCGATGGCGTACATCACGAACGGTGTTCATGTGCCAACTTTTCTGGCGCAGGAATGGTCTGATTTATTCGATCGCTATCTCGGCTATGAGTGGCGCACCAATATAACCGATCCTGAATATTGGTCGCGTATAGAGACTATCCCTGATCATTTGTTCTGGAGCGTGCGGCAAACGTTGAAATCGCAAATGCTCTACGGCATACGCGCCCGTCTTGCCGTACAGAATTCGCGCAATCATGGCTCTGAAGCGCATCTTGATCGCTTGCTCAGATTCACTGATCCCATTAATCCAAATATTCTGACACTCGGCTTTGCCCGCCGCTTCGCTACTTATAAACGCGCCGCGCTGTTGTTCGAAGATCTTGACTGGTTGCGGAGAATTGTGATTCATCAAGAACGGCCAGTGTTGATGATTTTTGCGGGTAAAGCACATCCTGCCGATGTACCGGGGCAGGATTTGATCCGGCGCGTCAGCCAGATTGCACAGCGTCCCGAATTCGAGGGGCAGCTTCTGCTGGTCGAGGGCTATGATCTCCGCCTTGCCCGCCGGCTGGTGGCGGGAGTGGATGTGTGGCTTAACAGCCCCGTATATCCTCTGGAAGCCAGCGGTACCTCGGGAATGAAAGCGGGTATAAACGGGACGATTAACCTGAGTGTCCTCGACGGCTGGTGGGGAGAAGGCTATAACGGCAAGAATGGCTGGGCTATCAAGCCGGGGCCGGAGAATATGGCTCCATCGTTACGCGACAAGGAAGAGAGCAGGGATTTCTACGAAACGCTACAAGATCACGTAGTGCCGCTTTATTACAGCCGCGATAAATTCGGTTACTCGCCAGAGTGGGTGAAAATGGCCAAAAACTCGATGATGTCGTTGCTGCCGCGATACAACGCTGCACGCATGGTGGGTGAGTACGCCAAAAATTTTTATGTGCCGGCCAGCAAGCAGGGTGCGCTTTACGCCGATAAAGATTTCAGCGGCGCAAAAAAAATCGCCGCCTGGAAGGCTTTTGTGAGAAAGGCGTGGCGTGGCGTATCGATACGCCGCCTGGATACACCAGGCAAGCGTATTAGTTTTGGCGAGGCGTTGTACTTCGATGTCGCGGTGAGGCTGAACGGCTTGCAGCCTGAGGATGTGGTGGTGGAACTGCTGATTTGCCGCCAGTTCAAAAAGACCAAGTTATGCGACTTCAAGCACTTCAAGTTTGAGTTTTCCGGTATCGAAGAATCGGGTGAGCATCAGTTTACGTTGAATCTTACCCCGGATTTATGCGGAAAACTGGAATATTACATGCGTGTTTATCCTTCTCATCCATTGCTGACGCACCCCTTCGAAATGGGCATGATGGTTTGGCTATAAAATCGGGAGAACTAGGCCAGCCACCTTGGCGCGGCGAAGATAATCGCAACCTGTGGTCAGCGACGCTCCGGTAGCGTGGGAAATATCCCGGTTGGAGCGACCGCATTCGTGATGCAGCCGGAGTGTTTCTGTAATCTTGCGCATGGCTAACCTGTTGTTGGCCTGTGGCTCTCCGGAGAAATCTCCGAGGTTGTCACGGTTATCCCGCGTACCACTACATCTTTATTTTACCGTCCAGTTTGCCGTCGAACGCGTGTCCAGTTTGAGCCGGAATTCGCACGAGCCTGTGCCTGGGTTGCTGCTCCATTCGGATCGCGGCAGTCAATATGCCAGTCTGGAATACCAGGTATTAGGAGCGTCAATGCCGTGATGGAACGCTTCTTTCTGAATTTGAAAATGGAGCGTGTATGGCAACGTGATTATGCCAATCACGGCGAAGGCCAACGCGATATTACCGAATACATCGTTGGTTTTTATAGTTGCGTCCGATTGCACTCAAAACTGGGCTATTCAACGTCCGCCGCTTACGAACGAGAAATGGCAGCAATACCACCTATCCTGGTGTCTGAAATTACTTGACCACTACAGTCTGTTATTCAATAGGAGCCAAAAAGGTGAGAATAGTTGTAGTTCTGTTGCTCGTGGGGCTATATGGATGCTCGACGACTCCATCCCCTTACTACGGAGAATATACTCGTGGAGGAGAGAAGGTAGGTTACATGACGGCGCTAAACGAATGTCGAGTTGTGGCAAAGAATAAGGCCGATAAGGATAATTACGCAGACGCCTGGACTGCCGTTTGGTTGAGTTATGTTGATGATTATGTATTGGCCTGCATGCATGAAAGGGGATTCGAGTTGATCAATGGAAAATCACCTTCCAAGACTTCCCCGTCTTGGGGGGATTAGCAAACGACCATGCTCGATTTGTCACGTATAACCCGCTTGCACCGGCAAAAATTCAATCCCGGCTTGCTCCAATCTACGCTGGGAAAGCTTCGGCGCAACCCATGTATGTAGGTTATCAGGGGCTATACGTGGTCTTTGAGGCGTCCAGATGCGGCGGTAGGGGCTATTCACCCCACTCACTGCGAACGCGGTAAAGTGGACAGCAAGTGCGCGAACTACGTTTATTCGGATAACTGACTGTTCATAACTTCTCAGGATTCATTATTCCTTGGTCGTTGGTTCGAGTCCAACCGAATCCGCCAATTTAAAAAAGGTTAGCTAACCTTTTGTTGTGCTGGGTTACGATCAGGGTGATATTAGGCTAAAGAAAGGGATATTATTTGGTTTGATTAAAAAGGGTGGGATCGATCATCTCTTTTAGCGGCATAATAAGCCACTCCTTGTTGTTCTGACAGAACTTGTCTGTCAGCGTAACCTGAATCTGGTCAGAGTCTCAATAGCATGCGCTACATCCTCGCCCTCGATGCCGGTACGACCAGTGTGCGCGCCATTATCTTCGATCACGATGGTCAGATCCGCGCCGTCGCGCAAAAGGAAATACGTCAGATTTTTCCCCAGCCCGGCTGGGTCGAACACGATCCTCAGGAGATTTGGCGTACACAAATAGCTGTGGCCATAGAAGCGCTAGATCGCGCGCGTGTTAAGCCACGCGACGTCGTTGGTGCCGGTATTGCCAATCAGCGTGAGACCAGCATCGTGTGGGATCGGGAAACCGGCCACCCCGTGTACAATGCTATCGTCTGGCAGGACCGCCGCACTGCCGGGATGTGCGATGAGTTGCGCGCCGCGGGTCACGATGGAACGATTCAGAAACTCACCGGATTGATCCTCGACCCGTACTTTTCCGCGACAAAAATTGCCTGGATTCTCGATAATGTCCCCGATGCGCGCACTCAAGCGGAGGCGGGTAAGCTCATCTGCGGCACGGTGGAAACGTGGCTCATCTGGAAACTGACTAGCGGTAAGGTGCACGTCACCGACGTGAGCAACGCGTCGCGAACGATGCTGTTCAACCTCCACACCAGCGCGTGGGATAAGGATCTGCTCAAGCTTTTCCGCATCCCGGAGAGCATGCTGCCCGAGGTGCGCTCCTCGAGCGAAGTGTATGGCGCAATCAACGCTGTGCCCGGCCTTGCACATATCGCGGTAGCGGGCGCGGCGGGTGACCAGCAGGCGGCTCTTTTCGGGCAGCTATGCGTACAGCCCGGGCTGGCGAAGAACACCTACGGTACCGGTTGTTTCCTGTTACAGAATATCGGTGCCAAGCCGGTCGCGTCCAAGCAGCGCCTGCTTACCACGGCAGCGTGGAAAATCGGTGAAAAACAGGAGTTTGCGCTGGAAGGTGGTGTCTTCATCGGTGGCGCGATTGTGCAATGGCTGCGCGACGGGCTGCAACTCGTGCGTTCCGCGCAGGAGGCGGACATGCTGGCGGCATCGGTACCGGATAGCGGTGGCGTAGTTCTTGTCCCGGCCTTCACCGGACTTGGCGCCCCTCATTGGGACCCCTACGCGCGCGGGTTGATAATCGGCCTCACGCGTGACACTCGTGCCGCGCATATCGCGCGCGCCGCACTTGAAGGTGTTGCTTTCCAGGTCGCGGATCTGATCGATGCGATGCACGCGGACACCGGTAAGCCCTTTACGGAGCTGCGCGTCGACGGTGGCGCGTCGCGCAGCGAACCGATGATGCAATTCCAGGCTGACCTGCTTGGTGTACCCGTGGTGCGCCCTGCCGTGGTTGAGACGACTGCGCTGGGTGCTGCTTATTTCGCGGGACTCGCGGTCGGCTTTTGGCAAAACACTGCCTCGATCGCCGCGCATTGGCAGGTCGAGAGAGTTTTCGAACCCAAGATGCCGCGCGCCCGCGTGACCGAACTCCGCGGACGCTGGAACGAGGCGCTGGGCCGCGCGAAAAATTGGGAGCCGAAAGAAAAGACCCTGCATCCAAAAAAGCGCAAAAATAACCGTTATGAGAAATAGGGCCAAATATAATTATTGCTTTAGAATCCCTATTTTTGAACCATCTGCTTGATGGGGAAGGCTCGGTCTGTCCAGTTAAATTTATGCGCACCCTTTTAACCATTCAAGCGTTACTATTTTTCCCGTTATCAATGTTACCCGCCATCCTCTTTGCTCAACAGGTAACGACATGCATAAACCCCGTGGGCCATGCCTATTTTGCGCACATGGGCGTGTTGTCTAAGGAAGACAGCGACTGGAAGATAGATACTGTACCGAAAGGCGCTTTTACCCTGCGGAAGTTTGGAAAGGATGATTTCGATATTATTTTCATTGATTCCACCGCGCGGAATCATTCGACAACTCAGGATGGCGCAAAGGTGTTTCCGCTTCGCCGTAACGAAACAGAGGCAGCCTTTCTGATTCATTATCATGACTCCGGAGAGTCTCAAATCTATTCGTTTTTTAAAGAAAACAGCGGGGCAGCCAGGTTTTCTATACTTGTCAGCAAAGGTGGCCCGTCAATATATAAAAGCAGCGTGATGGTAGGTGATTGCACGCCTATTGACTTTAAACTCATGAATGAAGGCGATAGCCAGTAAGCCAACGATTCTGTTGTTATTCCGCACGCGATGTGTCCGAGCTGGGCGCGTGTGCTATAAGTGTTAACAGGCCCTAGTGACCATGGGTGGATAAACTCGAATATCACGCCAGCTGTCCCAACTTTCAGTGCCATCCGTTCAAGAACCCATGCGGTTAACTGGGAAACCATTTCTTCTGTCGGTAACGCTGTAAAGTTATTACGCTATACTTCATTTTCCGAATCGCCGGAGGGACCATGAAAATCCACGAATATCAGGCTAAAAAGATTTTGCGTGAGTTCGGCATTGCCACACCCGAAGGGATTGCCTGTTTCAGCGTAGAGGAGGCGATGGATGCCGCCAGAAAGCTGGGTGGCGACGTGTGGGCGGTCAAGGCGCAAATCCATGCCGGTGGGCGCGGCAAGGGGGGTGGCGTGAAAGTGGCAAAGTCACTCGATGAAGTGAAGCAATTTGCCGGGAAAATACTGGGAATGACGCTTGTTACGCATCAGACCGGCCCTCAGGGTCAGGTTGTGCGACGGCTTTTTATCGAGCGGGGCGCCGAGATCAGAAACGAGCTTTACGTCGGCCTGGTGGTGGATCGGGGCAGCCGGCGCGTTTGTCTGATGGCGAGTTCGGAAGGTGGTATGGATATCGAGGAAGTCGCCACCAGGACGCCTGAAAAAATTCACAAGGTGTTTATCGACCCCATGACTGGGCTCAGTGCGTATGATGCTGACGACATCGTACGCAAGATCGGTTTTCCGGAATCCGCCGCTGCGGAAGCGCGCACCCTTTTGCAGGGTTTATACCAGGCATTTGACAGCACCGATGCGTCCCTGGTCGAAATCAATCCGCTGATACTCACCGCTGATAATCATGTCGTTGCGCTCGATGCAAAAATGAACTTTGACGACAACGCACTGTTCCGTCATCCTGAGATTGCCGCCTTGCGTGATCTTGACGAGGAAGACCCGGCGGAGATCGAGGCGTCTAAATATGATCTCTCCTATATTTCGCTGGATGGCAATATCGGCTGCCTGGTGAATGGCGCGGGCCTGGCGATGGCAACCATGGATATCATCAAACTCTATGGCGGAAGCCCTGCCAACTTTCTCGATGTGGGCGGGGGCGCCACCGCCGAGAAGGTGACAGAGGCGTTCAAGTTGATGCTGCGTAACCCGCAATTGAAGGCCATACTGGTCAATATATTTGGTGGCATCATGAAATGTGATGTGATCGCCGAGGGTGTGGTTGCCGCGGCGCGGGAAGTGAAGCTGAATGTTCCGCTGGTGGTGCGCCTTGAAGGCACCAATGCGGATCTGGGCAAAAGGATTCTCGCCGAATCCGGCCTGCCGATCATTTCGGCGGGTAATATGGCGGATGCTGCGGAGAAGGCCGTGAGAGCGGCCGGTTTGGTATCAGAGACGACCCAATTGACCGAGGCATCAACCAGGGTATCGGCACCGGCGAAAGGGGGAGTATAGTTATGGCGATCCTGATTAACCGGAACACCCGGGTAATGACGCAGGGCATTACCGGCAAGACCGGGCAATTTCATACCCGCATGTGCCGCGACTACGCCAATGGAAAGAATTGTTTTGTTGCCGGGGTAAATCCGAAGAAGGCGGGTGAGGATTTCGAAGGTATCCCGGTTTATGCCACCGTGAGAGAAGCGAAGCAGGCGACCGGGGCGACGGTCTCGGTGATCTATGTGCCACCGCCATTTGCCGCTGCCGCGATTGACGAGGCAGTGGATGCAGAACTGGATCTGGTTGTCTGTATTACCGAGGGCATCCCGGTTCGCGACATGCTGCGCACCTGCCACAACATGCGGGAGCGAAAAACCCGGCTGATCGGCCCTAATTGTCCCGGCATTATCACGCCCGACGAAATCAAGATTGGTATCATGCCTGGCTATATTCACAAGAAGGGACGTATCGGCGTGGTGTCGCGCTCCGGCACCCTGACATATGAAGCAGTGGCGCAATTGATGGAGCAGGGACTGGGACAATCCACTTGTATTGGCATTGGCGGCGACCCCGTGAACGGATTGAAGCATCTGGATGTCATGAAGCTATTCAACGACGATGATGAAACGGACGCGGTTTTAATGGTGGGTGAAATCGGTGGTTCCGATGAGGAGGATTGCGCCCGTTGGGTCAAGGACAATATGAAGAAGCCAGTGGTGGGTTTCATCGCAGGCGTAACCGCGCCACCAGGCAGGCGCATGGGACACGCGGGAGCAGTTATCTCCGGCGGCAGGGGTACGGCGCAGGAAAAGCTTGCCGTAATGGAAGCGTGCGGGATTAGGACGACACGCAATCCGGCGGAAATGGGCAAGCTGCTGAAATCGGTGCTGAAATCGGGTTGACAAAGACAATCATGGCCCTTTCGCAATGACCTTATCTTCGCTAATTTTTGCTCTTCTGCTGGAGCAATGGCGTCCCAGCGGAGATCGAAACCGCATCGTCTTACTGTTTCTCTCCTATGCTGACGCGCTGGAGCGCTACTTCAATACCGGGGCGCGCCGTCATGGCGTTGCCGCCTGGATCGTCGCGGTGGTTCCGTTACTGATACTCACGGGATGGATCTATTATCTCTTGTATAACCTCAGCCCGCTACTGGCGTTGGCATGGAATGTGGTAATACTTTATCTCACCATCGGATTTCGTCAATTTGGTGATTTATTCACTGAGATCAAAGATGCGCTCAGGAATGGGGATCTACTTCTGGCCCGCAGGTTGTTGAGGGGATGGCGCGGCGTACCGGCGGATGAACTCGATAGCCAGGAAATCGCGCGGAACACGATTGAATTGGGGCTGATTCATGCGCATCGTTATGTATTCGCTATCATTGTCTGCTTTGTTGTTCTGCCAGGGCCACTGGGTCCGGTGCTGTATCGTCTCGCGGAATTATTGAGTGAGCGTTGGGGCAGCCGGGCGGAGCAAGCACCGGACACATTTGGACATTTTGCGACCAAGGCGTTCGAGGTTATAGACTGGATACCGGCAAGGTCAACCGCCGTGAGTTTCGCCATTGCCGGCAATTTTGAGGATGCGGTTTATTGCTGGCGCGCACAAGCCGCTTCGTGGATTGACCAAGCCGAAGGCATTATTCTCGCCAGTGGCGCCGGTGCGCTCGGAGTTCGCCTGGGAGATTCGCTGCAGGAGCACGCCGGGCAGTACCACCGCCCGGAATTAGGCGTGGGCGAAGAAGCTGACATGGATTTTCTGCAAAGTACCGTCGGCTTGATCTGGCGTACGCTGGTGCTGTGGCTTCTGCTGCTCTTGCTGCTGGAGATTGCGAGTTGGGCTGGGTAAGGAAAGTAAATATTGAATCTGAATCTGGCAGTTGACCGCTTATTTTTCCTTCATTTTTCAGCTTGGTGCTATGATCAACAAGGACTTTTTGCATCGTAGCCTCTTTATGGTGAATTCGCTAAGTCAGGCCAAATCAGGCATGCTGATGCAATCGTGAAGCTTCATTAAACCACCTACGATCTACGGGGTATTTATGCCAGAACCACTACTGATCGCAACTTCCGGTCATCCAATCGCGTTGCTGCCTGGTTTCGCCAATCGACATGGACTTATCACCGGCGCGACCGGTACCGGCAAGACCGTTACGCTACAGGTATTGGCTGAACAATTCTCCTCCATCGGTGTGCCGGTATTTATGGCTGATATCAAGGGCGACCTGTCGGGCCTCGCCGCACCGGGCAAGAGTTCCCCAAAAATGGAGGAGCGGCTGGCGCAACTCAAACTCGATGAACCGCGGTGGACGGCGTGTCCAGCCACGTTCTGGGATATATATGGCAAATCCGGACATCCGGTACGCGCAACAATATCCGATATGGGACCGCTGCTACTCGGGCGGCTATTCAATCTGAACGATACACAGCAAGGTGTGCTGGCGCTCGTATTCAAGATCGCGGACGATAACGGCCTCTTGCTGCTTGACATGAAAGATCTTCGTGCGATGTTGCAGTTCATCGGTGAGAACGCGAAAAATTTTACCGTTGAATATGGCAATATCTCTGCTGCCTCGATAGGTGCGATTCAGCGCTCGCTGCTTGAGATCGACCAACAGGGAGGCGGTCAGTTTTTCGGTGAATCGATGCTCGACATCAACGATTTGATGCAAACTGACAGCCAGGGCCGGGGAATGATCAATATTCTCGCCGCCGATAAGCTCATGAATTCGCCTAAATTGTACTCGACGTTCTTACTATGGATATTGTCCGAACTATTCGAGCACCTGCCGGAAATTGGCGATCCTGAGAAGCCTAAACTGGTATTCTTCTTTGATGAAGCCCATCTGTTATTCAACGAAGCACCCCGCCCACTGCTGGAGAAAATCGAGCAGGTAGTGCGATTGATACGCTCCAAAGGGGTCGGGGTGTATTTTGTGACACAGAATCCGCTTGATGTGCCCGAGAGTGTTTTGGGTCAGCTTGGCAATCGTGTACAACATGCCTTGCGCGCGTTTACGCCGCGCGACCAGAAAGCAGTCAGGTCGGCGGCGCAAACCATGCGCGCCAATCCTGATTTCGACACCGAGAAGGCCATTACGGAACTCTCGGTTGGCGAGGCACTTGTGTCGTTATTGGACGAGAAGGGCCGCCCTTGTATTGTTGAGCGGGCATTCATTTATCCACCAGCTTCGCGAATAGGCCCGCTCACCGATGCGGAACGTGCGGCCATTATCAAATCGTCTATTATTTTTGGACATTATGAACAGATAGTGGATCGCGAATCGGCTTATGAAATAATCAAAAGCCGCACCGCAACCACTAAAGATGAGGGTAAGGCAGCGCCACAGGCAAGTAGTGGAACACAGACTCAGACTGAGCAGGGCGGCGGCATGATGGACATGCTGGGTGGTATGCTTCTCGGCAAAACCGGACCGCGGGGCGGTCAACACCCGGGGATTTTCGATGCGGCTGCCAAAAGCGCGGCGCGCTCAATCGGCTCGCAGGTTGGCCGCGAGATCTTCCGGGGCGTTTTAGGAGGCATCTTCGGAGGGGGACGCAGGCGCTGACAGTTTCAACCGGCGGTATTTGTTTCGCGGAACAACCTTGATTGATGGGCTGACCGTTAGTTTACCGTGGTGAGCCGCAGGCGAATTCCAGGAAGCGGGGGAGATAGTGATGCGTTTAATTACGGCGATCTTTTTGGTTATGATCATTACGGGCTGTGCAACGACAGGGCAGGGTCAGCGTCCTTCAGGACCTCCGCCGCCAAGCACACGGCCCGCCTATAATCTTACAGGCTACTCACCCGCCTTCAAGGATGGCTATATTGATGGCTGCGAAACCGCCAAGAAAACTCCCTACGGATTCAAGGACGCACGCCGCTTCTCCACCGACACCCAGTATCGAATGGGTTGGAATGACGGATTGAGCGTGTGCCGCGGCAAACAGTAACGCAGATAGCTGTTGCAGTCGGTACGTGTTCCACGTGGCTGGGATATAATAACGTTTTTTGCAGTTTGCCATGAAACGCTTATTCTCGTTATTGCTGTGCTTTGTAGCGCTCCCAGTGTTCCCGGTAGCCGCCCAGCAAACCAAGTATGATGTGGTGCCGCAACCTCCTTTATCGGTAGCCGCCAAATCCTACATTCTCACCGATTTTCAGAGCGGGCAGACTTTAGCCAGCCTGAATGTGCGTGAGCGCGTGGAACCCGCGTCGCTCACCAAATTGATGACGGCGCACGTCGTCTTTTCAGCCCTGCAGCAGAAGCGTATCACGTTGACGCAAGCCGTGACGGTGTCCGACCGTGCCTGGCGCGCGCAAGGTTCGCGCATGTTCATTGAGCCCAACAGGCCGGTAACGGTTGACGAATTAATGCGCGGCATGATTGTGCAGTCAGGTAATGACGCCTGCATAGCGCTGGCGGAAGCTATCGCCGGTTCAGAGAGCGCTTTCGTGCAACTGATGAATAAGGAGGCGGTACGTTTGGGCATGAAGAACACACGCTTCGCCAATTCCACCGGGCTGCCGCATCCTGATCACTACACTAC
This sequence comes from Nitrosospira sp. Nsp13, assembly GCF_900101945.1. Taxonomy (NCBI): domain Bacteria; kingdom Pseudomonadati; phylum Pseudomonadota; class Betaproteobacteria; order Nitrosomonadales; family Nitrosomonadaceae; genus Nitrosospira; species Nitrosospira sp. Nsp13. Next base: position 138,480 of record NZ_FMVD01000003.1, read on the forward strand.
TGCTGAAGATCTTGCTTTGCTGGCGGCGGCCATGATCCGTAATTTTCCGGAATACTACCCGCTTTATTCGTTGCGGGAGTATACGTATAACAAGATCACGCAGCCCAATCGCAATCGTCTGTTGTGGCTTGATCCCAATGTGGACGGTATCAAGACGGGCCATACTGACGCCGCCGGCTATTGCCTGATTACTTCCGCAAAACGCGGCGATCGGAGGTTGATTTCCGTGGTGATGGGAACCGCCTCCGATAATACGCGTACCATGGAAAGTCAGCGCCTGTTGAATCACGGTTTCCAGTTCTACGATACCGTGCATCTGTATCACAAAGAACGCGAGGTGACTACCATTCCGCTATGGAAGGGTTCGCAGAACAAGCTGAAGACCGGGTTTGGCTATGACGTTTATTTTTCGCTCCCCAAGGGCCAGGCCGATAAACTGAAAGCCAGGATGGAATACAAGCAGCCTTTGATTGCTCCCATCAGTGCGGGACAAAAAGTGGGGGTGGTGAAATTCACGCTCAATGACAGGCCTATGGCAGAACATCCTTTGGTAGCATTGGAGACTGTGAGTGCGGCAAATTTTTTTGGCCGTACCTGGGATAGTATGCAGTTGTTATTTAATTAGACTGTATGCGCCCCCTTACCGATTTTATATACAAGGATCGTCATGATTTATCTCAACGGTGATTTTATGCCTATCGAGGAAGCCCGTGTTCCCGTGCTGGACAGGGGTTTCATTTTTGGTGACGGCGTGTACGAAGTGATCCCTGTATATTCCCGCAAGCCCTTTCGTCTGGCTGAGCACCTGCATCGCTTGCAGCACAGCCTCGATGGCATTCGCCTGTCAAATCCACATTCCAACAAGGAATGGAGTCATTTGCTGGAACGAATCATCGCTGGCAACGAGAGCGATGATCAGTCTCTATACTTGCACGTTACTCGTGGTGTGGCCAAGCGCGATCATGCTTTTCCGAAGGGTGTTATGCCTACGGTATTCATCATGAGTAATCCGCTGCTGGCGCCGCCGGCAGAGTGGCTCGCTACCGGCGTTGCCGCCATAACAGCCAGCGACAACCGATGGCTCCGCTGCGATATCAAGGCAATTTCCTTATTGCCCAATGTGTTATTACGACAGATGGCAGTTGATGTAGGCGCGATAGAAACAGTGCTGCTGCGGGAAGGCTTTATGACTGAGGGCGCGGCGAGCAATATTTTTGTGATAAAAGATGGAATACTGTTGGCTCCGCCAAAAAATCATTTGATGCTGCCTGGCATTACTTATGACGTGGTACTTGAACTTGCGTTCGCCAATGAGATCCCGCACGAAGTGAGGGAGGTGTCCGAGTACGAGGTGCGTACTGCCCAGGAAATCCTGTTGACATCCTCAACCAAGGAGATCATGCCCATTACTCGTCTCGACGGAAAATCAGTGGGCGACGGTAGACCGGGAGCGATGTTCGCCCTGCTGCACCAGCTCTATCAGAATTACAAGAGCACCGTAATGCGGGGCGGTACTTCAACATTCGAAGGAAACCATTAGTATTCTCAGTCTATGGAGACTTCAGTGCAGCCCTCCTTAATCGAATACCCCTGTGATTTTCCCATCAAGATCATGGGGCGCGTGGATGGTTTACCGGTTAAGCCGGCCGTTTACCAGAAAAGCGATGCCATCCTGCCTTCTGCGGATGATTCCATTACCGCTATTCCGGTGGAGCATGGCGGGCAAGATTTTACCCGAGCGGTGCTGATGATTGTGAAGCGCCACGCCCCGGATTTCGATGAGGCAAGCCTGGAGGTCAAGTTCAGCAGAAAGAATACGTATCTGAGTCTAACCTGCACAGTCCGCGCCATTTCCCGTGAGCAACTGGATGCGTTATATCAAGAATTGTGCGCTCACCCCATGGTGGTCATGGCGCTTTGAGCATCCTGAGATTTGGACTCTGAGTAATTTTCCGGATATGCTTTTGGAGCATGGATATCTTATGCCTGGAATCAGGCCAGTGGAATTAAGCCAGGGATCGGAATTGAAGGTTCAACGATACTCCGGCTTGGCGGACTATCTTTCCACCTGGCAGGCGATGAAAGACTTTACAGCATCTCGCACGGAGAATACGCCTGATGAGATCTGGCTGTTGCAGCATACGCCGGTTTACACCCAGGGCATTGCGGGCAAGCCGGAGCATCTGCTCCATAACAACGGTATTACCGTGATCCGGACAGATCGCGGCGGACAGATTACGTATCACGGTCCCGGTCAAATTGTCGCGTATCTGCTGCTTGACATGCGCCGCCTTAAACTCGGCGTACGCGAGCTGGTCAGAAGAATGGAGGGTGCCGTGGTAGACTTGCTGCGAGATTATTGCATCGGTGCCGAAGGCCGTGTGGATGCCCCAGGGGTATATGTAGACGGTGCAAAAATTGCGGCGTTGGGATTGAAAATAAAGAACGGCTATTGCTACCATGGTCTGGCTCTCAATGTGGACATGGATTTGAGTCCGTTTGCCGCAATTAATCCTTGCGGCTATTCGGGCTTGCAGGTAACGCAGACCAGAGATCTTGGGGTGGCAGCCGGACTGGAAACGTTGAGCGGAGAACTTGCCGGTAAATTGCAAATGAGACTTTTCAGGATTTGAAAAATGGAAAGTCCGATGCAGTACAAATGGAAAGTATTGGTACAGCATATATTGCAACACAAATAATCATTTAAATGTATCGTTATTGAGGAATGAGATTATTTTGCCATGACAATTGAAACCCGCCAGAAAGGTGCGGCTAAAACCGCACGGAATCCCATCAAAATTGCACCACAATTACACAGTGAGTTGCTGCGTAAACCGTCATGGATCCGGGTACGCTCGTCCAATAGTCAGGAATTCCACGAAGTCAAAAGAATTTTGCGGGAGCAGAAGCTGCACACCGTGTGCGAAGAAGCCTCCTGTCCCAATATCGGCGAGTGCTTTGGCAAAGGTACCGCCACCTTCATGATATTGGGCGATCTTTGCACACGCCGTTGTCCTTTCTGCGATGTGGCACATGGCAAGCCCTCGCCACCGGATGCCGAGGAACCCTTGCATTTGGCGCAATCCATTGCAGCCATGAAGTTAAAATACGTCGTCATAACCAGCGTGGACCGCGATGATCTGCGTGATGGCGGTGCGCAGCATTTCGTGGACTGCATACGTGAAGTCCGCACCCACTCGCCGCGGACAAAAATAGAAATTCTTGTACCGGATTTCCGTGGACGGCTGGAAGTCGCACTGAATAAATTATTCGCCTGCCCGCCTGACGTGTTGAATCATAATCTCGAAACAGTGCCGCGCCTCTACAAACAGTGCCGCCCCGGCGCTGATTACGCGCATTCGCTCAAATTGCTGAAAGACTTCAAGGCACGTTTCCCGGAAATTCCCACTAAATCCGGGTTAATGCTGGGCTTGGGAGAGACTGACGAGGAAATTCTTGAAGTGATGCGCGATTTGCGCAAACATGATGTCGAGATGCTCACCATTGGCCAATACCTGCAACCCAGCATTGGACATTTACCTGTTTTGCGCTATGTGCCGCCGGAAGGATTCAAGGAATTCGAGCGTGCGGCGATCGAGATGGGTTATAGCAACGCTGCCTGTGGTCCAATGGTGCGCTCGAGTTATCATGCCGATCAGCAGGCGCATGAAGCGGGCGTAGCATAGCGATTCATTCAAGGATGGCGGTTCACTTAATCAGCCAAGCGTCCAACAGGAGTTGCACCATGCGCACCATTACCGTCATTTTTGCCTGGTTTCTGGTTTCCATGCCTGCCTTCGCCACCGGAATTGAAGCGCTATCCGATGACGATGCGGCTGATGGCTTGAAGCAGGCGCTTACTCAAGGTGTCAATGCAGCGGTAGACAGATTAGGCGTCGCAAACGGATTTCTTGATAATCCCAAAGTCAAAATTCCCTTACCCGGCACGCTACAAAAAGTGGAAGGGGTTATGCGAACTTTAGGCGCGAGCAAGCATGTTGATGGTTTGATCGTCACCATGAATCGCGTAGCAGAAGTGGCAGCGGCTGAAGCCAGGACACTGATGTTGGATACAGTGGAAAAGCTGCCGGTGGAGAATGCCAGGAAAATTCTTACCGGAGGTGACGATGCGGCCACCCGGTATTTTCGCGCCACTGCTTCGGAGGAACTCGCTCAAGAATTCCTGCCTATTGTGAAAAACGCCACAAACCAAGTGGATCTGGCCAAGAAATATAATGATTTCGCCCGAAAAGGCGGGAAATTTGGCCTGATAGCGGAAAAATATGCAAACATCGAAGGCTACGTTACACAAAAAACGCTGGATGGGCTATATCTGATGATGGCGGAAGAGGAACGCCTCATTCGTAATGAACCGATGGGTCAGGATAACAAGGTTCTGCAGAAAGTATTTGGATCATTGAAATAAAAAATCGTCAAGGTCAAGGATTCTCCGCCAGTTCTTTCGCCTCCTCCGGTAATTTCTCGGCAAGCCAGCTAATCAGATTTTCGATCAGTTTGTCGCTCGCTTCGGTCAGGCCGCGCACCGCACCTGCGGCGTTGGCCGTGGGCGCCGCCTGCTCCGTACTGAAGCTGCGCTGTGCCAGTAATGAACGAGTACTACGCTCGATAAGGCTGGCACGCAATCTGATTACAGCGCGGCTTTGATGGGGCGTATCGAATATCTGGGTGAATTCTTCCAGTTCAAGGCGCAATATATAGTCTGCCCGCACGCCATCACCGGCGCTTACCACCCTCTCATTACTGACACCGGCAATGTAACCCTTGACCCGCTGCGTGAGCAAAGTCGCGGGTGCCGCCGCCCAGCGACTGTTTGCATAGGTATATGATCGTGCAGGATCGTGATATACCAGCCGATACTGGATCGTAGGGTTATCCAGCCACGCGGGAGAGGTCGCCGCCACCAGCAGGCTCGTGAATAGGTGTGGCGGGTTGGATGATTTATCGGTGGCACCGGATGCAATGAATGGCTGTTCCAAGCCGAAGTCATATACCGCCGTGGGTACCTGAGCTCGGGGAGTCGCGCATCCCGCAAGCAGCAGAACTGCAAGAACCGGAAATAAAAATATCGTCATTTGGAAATTCCCTGAGGTGATGCCTGGGGTGATACAAAGCCATCCTCTCCCGGACCCGGCGGCGGTGGCGATCTGCCGAACAGCAAACTTCGGGGTTGCTCTTCCAGTTGCAGTAGAACGCGATCCACGCTGCGGGAATTTCGCGTGATGCCTTCAGTAGCTTCACGCAGTTTATGCATGGTGTCGGTCAGTTCTCCTGCCGTATGAGACAGACTGTCGACAGGTCCTCCCTGCTGATTGATCTTTGCCGTGATCTGGTTAAGATCGATTATCAACTGATCGGTGTGTTTCAGTACCGAACTTGCGTCGGCTGCCAGGCCAGGCAGGGACTTGAGACCAGGTTCCAGTTGGCTGACGGCGCCGCGCAAACGGCCGGTTACACCCTCGGTATTCTCCAGTATGTGTGAAAACCGGGTCTGGTTTTGATCGCTAAGCAGCAGATTCAGACGCTCCATCAATCCATTTGCATTACTGAGCAGGAGTTGCCCTGACTCGGCTATGCTATCCAGTGCGGAGGGGCGAAAGGGAATCTGAGCGGGATTGTCCGAGTCGGTCTGCAATCGTTCAGCTTGTTTGCCGTCGTCATTCAATTGCACAAATGCAAGCCCCGTCAAGCCCTGGTAGCCAAGCTGCGCGTATACATTTTTGGTTAGCTCCAGGTCTGGGTCCACAGCAATGCGAATTAAAATCAAATGCGGAGTTTTCGGATCCAGACGGATGCTCTCCACCTTGCCGATGCTCACTCCGCGATAACGCACCACCGCCTGGGGGTTAAGTCCGTTAACGGGAAATTCCGATACCAGCAGATATTTGTCACGCGTGGCAGTCCCTCCGCTGAACCACATCGTAGCCACTGCGATGGCCACACTCAGAAGAATTACGAATAAACCCGCCGCAAGGGCATGGGCACGGTTTTCCATAACAACTCCCTATAAAACGTCGCAAATGTTTTTGGGCTCATCGCCGGTACATCCCAGCGCTTTCCGGCCACGCTCACCGCGGAAAAAGTTTGTAACGAATGGATGATTTGTACCCACAACCTCCGGCAGACTGCCCAGCGCCACGATACGCTGTTCCGCCAGGACGGCTACGCGATCGGAAAGCGCCACCAGTGTATCCAGATCATGCGTCGCCATGACAATGGTGAGCGTCAACTCGGTGCGCATTGTCCGGATCAGTTCGACGAATCCCTCGCTAAGCTCCGGGTCCAGTCCGGCGGTAGGTTCGTCCAGGAACAGCAGGTCCGGATCCAGGGCTATGGCCCGCGCCAGCGCTATGCGTTTGATCATGCCCCCGGAAAGCTCAGCGGGCATCTTATTCGCATGCTCCGGTGCGATATCCACCATTTTCAGTTTGAGCATGACCAGATCGCATATCATGCTCTCGTCCATTGTGCGCAGCTCGCGCATCGGCAGCGCGATATTGTCAAACACCGATAGTGCGCTGAATAATGCGCCTTTTTGAAACAACACTCCACAGCGGTTGCGCATGGATTGCAATTTCTCACGGTCATGGCTATGCAGGGGTTCGCCACAAACCCGAATAATGCCTTCCGTCGGCATCTCCAGACCCAGCATTTGCCGCATCAGAGTAGTCTTGCCACTGCCGGAGCCTCCTACCAGTGCGAGCACTTCCCCGCGATATACGCAAAGATTAATATCTTCGTGTACTACGTGGTCACCGAAGCGGGTATGCAATCCTTCCACCTCAATAAGGCACTCGCCGTTCGTCATTAGATCGCCTTACTTTAATCCAACATTGGAAAAAACAACGGCGAAAATCGCATCAATAATAATCACGACAGTGATCGCCGTTACGACTGAATTTGTGGTGCCTTCGCCCAGGCTCTCGGTATTGGATTTGATTCTCAAGCCGAAATGGCACGAAACCAGCGCAATCATCATACCGCACACCACACCCTTGCCCAGCCCCAGCCATAAGTTGGCAACCGGCACCACGTCCTGCAGTTTATTCAGGAAAAATTGATAACTGAGTCCCAGTTGAATTTCTGCAACAACCATTCCGCCCACCAGCGCGACGGCGCTGGTCCACAATACGACCAGCGGCATCGCTATCCCTAATGCCATCACTTTTGGCAGGATCAGCCGTAGACTGTGAGGTATTCCCATTACGGTCAACGCATCCAGCTCTTCGGTTACCCTCATCACGCCCAGTTGTGCGGTCATGGAAGAACCGGACCGTCCGGCCACCAATATTGCGGCAAGCATGGGGCCGAGTTCACGAATAATGCTGACGCCAAGGATATTGATGATGAATATGTCGGCGCCAAATGTCTGCAACTGCCTGGCGGAGAGGAAGCTCAGCACGATCCCAATGAGAAATCCCACCAGCGCGGTGATACCCAGCGCCTGTGCGCCGGTACGGTATAGATTTGCCGAAATCTCACGCCACGGAATATGGGCGGGGTGACCGGCCAGATATATTACATCCAGCAGCATTTGACCAATCAGCATAACGAGACCGGTCAAATGTTCCCACAGCAAAAAAAATGCCTTCCCGAGATTTGTGATGGGCCACAGCAAATCACGTGGAACGGGTGCGGACGGGGCCGGCGCCTCCTTCATGCGGTTAAATAACCTCTCGTGCTCCGGCCGCAACAATAAATGGGATGGACGGCGCGAGCCCCAAGCTCGCCACAGCAGCACCGCTCCGGCGTCGTCCATTTGCTCGATTCCGGTCAAATCCCACCGTAATTCGGTGTCGGCCGCATACGCAACCAATTCGGCGGGCAGCGTATGCAACCGTTGCCCAAGGTTAGCCAGCGTGTAGTTACCGGCAAGTACTAACCGGAGTGCGCCATCCTCGCCGGTGACACGATGCAATACCATTAATGAATCACCTTGATTCTCCGGCATTATGCTTGAACCCGATCAGTATTAACGAACCATAATACGGCATTTGGGCTTCATAGCCACTCTCACCCATTTTCTACCCACCCTTTTGGCAAAGGTGGCTTTACTCGCCCGAATAGGGCCTGGGTATTCCATGAGCATCAAATCGCAATCCAGGTCATTTTCTTAGTAGAACTCATTCAAGGTTTTGGGATCAAGCGTTTGAGTGCCTTAAGCGCTGATATCAAGAAGTAGAGCACGCGCCACATCCCCTTTGACCACAATTCAGCCTATCAAATTCCGTTACAATTTTATACATGAGTTGACCGCGTCAGCCCCATCGCCTTTTTATTCGTAACGTTCATCCTGCGGACTCCAGCATAATGCTGTCCCGCGCGAGTGTCGAAACTTCTTACACCCCCGTCTTTCTCATTTCCAAGCATATAGGTAGATAGCTGTTATATATTAGTTATTAATACCTGGCATAAGATTTGCTTGTAGACTAGTAGAGCAATTGTATAAAGTTTCAACGCGACTGACCATGGAGAAAATTGATCGTAAGGGAGCGGTAATCCTGACCCGATTTTTTTAGTTTAGCTCAGGGAAAAGAAACAGGGGGTACGGAAGAGGCAACAATAATAATAATGCAGGAAGAATAATAATAATAATGGCAAAATCAGGATCGGGGTAATATTTTTAAGATATGAAATGTTACCCTGACCCTGATTATTTTTTTGTATCGTCTTAACCCAGGTATTTCATAAATTCGTGTGATGATTGAGCGGGGTTTTGTTTCGTAGGGAAATTTTGTTTAGTCGGGTGTATGGTATGAATAACTACGCCACTCTTTCATAAAATTTCCCTACGAAACAAAAGACCAGTGAGGACGCGTGGATTTATGAAATATTCGGCTAAAATTATGCCTGCTGAGTAGTTGCTGACACAAACTCACCGGCAGCCGTTCCGCCCTCTCCCCCCGTTGCGTCAAATACCTGCTGGTATTTTGTGTTGGTAATGCTAATGTCAATGCTGATGATGGGAAGAATGCATTCCCGGTTGAGCGGATTGCTCCTTGACGCGAATCTGATAGCCGGCGTGACAGGCATTGCACTTTTTCATGGATTCGCTCAATTGCCGTAGCGTATGCTTGGGATCTTTCAAGGATTCAGCATCCATGGCGATCTGGTCGAAATCCTTATGTACCGACATGCCAAGCTGCATGAACTCCTTCGGTAGTATCGCCTTGAGATGGTCTTCGGCTTTGTGCGTCATCCCCATGCCTAGTGGTCTCGCGTAACGCGCGACCGCTATCATATCTTCCCTTAGAAGTGCATCCAGAATATTCTGCGTTCCGGTTAGCAGGGCTCGCATTTCGGTAAGCACATGATCGCGTTGCATTTCATTAAATGGCAGTATCTGGCGTTTATCGACCTCGTTTGCCGCCACCGTCGTCGTGGCAATTAAGCCCAGCGCAATAGCAAGAATCTTTTTCAAATTAATCTCCCGCATGAATTGATTTAATTTTTTTGCTCGATATTCAAGTCATAGTCCCTTGATTCGCTGTACATGCTTTGGAGTGCAATGGCATACCATTGCTTCCGGTGTTTAGGAAACTCATGCGGCGCTACGCTGGCTGTATTATGCAACCATCCCCTTGGCCCATAAATCATGCGCATCAGAGCTGGTAATTTCGACCTCGATAAACTCGCCGGGTTTCATCGTTTTTGCGTTACCGATGTAAACCACGCCATCGATTTCAGGTGCGTCGGCGCTGCTACGAGCGATGGCTTTGTTTTTCTGTATTTCGTCCACCAGCACGGTCATGTGTTTGCCGATTTTTCGGGTAAGCAGCGTGGCACTGATTTCTTCCTGCACCGCCATGAAGCGGGCGCGGCGTTCTTCCTTTACCTCTTCGGGGATGTGATCGGGCAGCGCGTTTGCAGCGGCACCCTGCACTGGCGAGTAGGCGAAGCAGCCGACGCGGTTCAGTTGCGCTTCCTGCAGGAATTCCAGAAGTTCTTCAAACTCCGCTTCCGTTTCGCCGGGAAAACCAACAATGAAAGTACTGCGCAGCGTAATATCCGGGCAAACCTCCCGCCATTGTCTGATGCGTGCCAGATTGTTTTCGGAACTGGCGGGGCGTTTCATCGCCTTCAGGATGCGCGGGCTGGCGTGCTGAAACGGCACGTCGAGATAGGGCAGGATTTTCCCTTCGGCCATCAGTGGAATCACTTCATCGACATGAGGATAGGGATAGACGTAGTGCAATCGCACCCACACGCCGAATTCCCCCAGGGCACGTACCAGCTCGGTCATGCGGGTTTTGAGCGGCCTGCCTTGCCAGAAGCCAGTGCGATATTTCACGTCAACGCCATAGGCGCTCGTGTCCTGAGAAATGATGAGCAACTCCTTGACACCGGCGTTAACCAGATTCTCCGCCTCCTGCATGACCTGATTAACGGGACGGCTGACCAGATCACCGCGCATGGAGGGGATAATGCAGAAAGTGCAACGATGATTGCAGCCTTCGGAGATCTTGACATAGGCATAATGCCTGGGGGTGAGACGTATCCCCTGCGGAGGGATCAGGCTGGTATAAGGGTCATGCGGCTGCGGCAGATGCATGTGTACCGCCGCCATGACCTCCGGCAACGCATGCGGGCCGGTGACCGCCAGCACCTGTGGATGCGCTTGTTTGACCACTTCGCCGCCGCCTTTGGCGCCGAGGCACCCGGTGACGATAACCTTGCCGTTCTCCGCCAGCGCTTCGCCAATGGCATCCAGTGATTCCTCCACCGCGCTGTCGATGAAACCGCAGGTGTTGATGACTACCAGGTCCGCGTCCTCGTAGGTGGAGGAGATATCATAGCCTTCGGCACGCAACTGGGTAAGAATCTGCTCGGAATCGACCAGCGCCTTGGGGCAACCGAGCGAGACAAAACCGACTTTGGGTGATAAGGGTTTGGGAGAGGACATGGCTACTGAAATATTGGCTATGGAAGAAATAAAGTATCGGAACAGGGCCTACTCAGCCTATGAGAGCCTCGACTGATTCGACCGGTTGACTGATCTGGCGATTCAATGGTTCAGGCATGATGAGAGAAAAGGCTGCCGGCCAGCCAGATGGAACTGATGCCCAGTGTGATAAGTGCAACCTGCTGTATGGTCGCATCGATTTCAGGGCGTTTGTGCAGGCCGGGAATCAAATCGGACATTGCCACATAGATCATACTGGCCGCGGCCAATCCCAGCAGCGATGGGAGAAGATGATTCATGTCTTGCAACATGAAGTAGGTCAACATGGCGCCGATCAGCGTGGCAAAGCTGGATAACAGGTTAAAAAGCAGCGCCTGCCGGCGAGTATAACCGGAATTGAGCAGAATCAGAAAGTCACCGGCTTCCTGCGGAATCTCATGCGCAATAATGGCGATAGAGGTGACAATACCCAGTTGTATGTCGGCCATGAACGCCGCCGCAATGAGTATGCCATCGACAAAATTGTGAAACGTGTCGCCCAGCATGATCAACATGCCGCTGCGACCATGATCGTGATCGTTCGCAGGTGCGGCCACGATATCGGCGGTCCCGTGCAGTGGATCATGTACCTCGCATTCTTCCAGGTGACAGTGGCGCCACAACACCAGTTTTTCCAGAATGAAGAATAGCAGGATGCCAAACAGCACCGTGCCGGTCATTTGGGCGGGATCTTTTGATAATTCGAGCGCTTCCGGCAACGCGTTGAGAAATGCGGCTCCCAGCAGCGCCCCTATCGCGTATGAAACCAGCATTTGTACCCACGAGACGCGGGTATTGAGTGTCAACGCGGCAGCGAACAATACGCTTAATGCGCCGCCAAACAGAGTCGTGATGATGATCCACGTGAGAACAGACATTAATCTAAATCCGGCAGTTGTAGCGAATTCACCAAGAAAGTGAAGGTGGAGTGATGCAGTACATCATTACGGGTCATGGCGCTTAACTGGAAACGAGCTGAAAAATGAGCGGTCTACCGCTGGATTCAGGCTTAAAGATGATTTTCGGAAAATGCGGGATTATACGCTTTTGCAGGATGTAAAACCGAAGCAAAAGGGGCAATGGTGGCAGGGCTTCGCCGCATATTCACCTATCCAGCCAGATCAATCCTGCCATTCGTCCGGTACTGCCGTCCCGGCGATAGGAAAAGAATTTCCCCGGGTTGCTGAAGGTGCATTCGCCTCCGCCGTAAACTTCGGTGACGCCGGCTTCCGTCAATCGCTGTCGCGCCAGCAGAAAAAGATCGGCGAACCATTTGCCGTTGTGAGCGTGGTGGGGCCGGAAAGCGATAGCGGATTCCCTGTCATGCTCGATAAATGCCTGGCGCACTTCCTCACCCACCTCAAAATGGCGAGGGCCGATTGCAGGCCCGAGCCATGCCATGATCCGGAGGTCTATCCCGTCTGCCCGGCTTATCTCCGATAGCGTGCGTTCGATAACTCCTCCCACCATTCCCCGCCAGCCCGCATGGATCACGCCGGCCAGGGTGCCCGCATGGTTGCACAATAGTATAGGCAGGCAATCGGCGACAAGCACCGCACAGATGTTGCCGGCGCATCGGCTGAACGCGGCGTCACCATCGCAGGGGGCGGAACAATCATAATCGTCGATCCTGACAGACGTCGTGCCGTGTATCTGTTTCAGCCACCGGGGTTCGCCCGGCAAAATTTGACACAGTAGAGAGCGGTTTTGTTCGACCGCTGCAGGATCGTCGCCAACATGATCTCCCAGGTTAAAACTGGCGTAAGGTCCACTGCTGACTCCACCATTTCGCGTGGTAAACAGCGCCTTGACATTGCCGGGTGCGGGCCAGTCCGGAACGATCCAGTCGTTCATGCAGGTGAATTGACGAGCGTGGAATTACGTTCGCGATGTTGTCGCAGCATCAGCAGCAATCGGTTCATATCCTCGGGTAATGCCGCCTCCCACATCATTCTTCTGCTGTGTTGCGGATGGGATAACTCCAGTTTTTGTGCATGCAACGCTTGTCTTGGAAAACCGGCAATCAGTTGTCCCGTTTCTCGCGAGATTTTTTTCGGCTTGCCGCCATAAACCGGATCGCCCACCAGCGGATGACCAATGGAGTGCATGTGCACACGAATCTGATGCGTGCGGCCGGTTTCCAGGCTGCACTGAAGCAGGGTGCAGCCATCGAATTTTTCCACCACCCGATAGTGGGTACGTGCCTCCTTGCCGCTCGCGGTAACGGTCATTTTTGTACGCTGTACCGGGTGCCGTCCCACCGGTGCGTCAATCCACCCTTCGACGGAAACGTGGCCGAGCACCAACGCCAGGTAATCACGTTTCACGGTATGTTTTTGCAATTGCCGCACCAGACTGGTTTGTGCTTCCAGGGTTTTCGCCACCACCAGCAGCCCGCTGGTTTCTTTATCCAGCCGGTGTACGATGCCCGCACGCGGCACGGCGCTCAGTTGCGCCGCGTGGTGCAGCAGCGCGTTCAGCAGGGTGCCTCGCCAGTTGCCGCTGCCGGGGTGTACAACCAATCCGGCCGGCTTGTTGATAACCATGAGCACATCATCTTCGTAAATAATATCAAGTGGGATGGCTTCGGCGGCATAAGCGGTTTCGATGTGACCGCTTAGGGGTTGCCTGACCTGTATCTTTTCTCCACCCCATAATTTTTGTTTGGGAATGGCTTCCCCCTCATCCACGCTAATCCGCTTTTCCAATATCCAACCCTGTAGCCGGCTGCGGGACCAATCGGGCAGCAGGCGCGCCAGCGCCTGGTCAAGCCGCATTCCCGCGTAATCCGGGGGGATGGTCAATTCGGTGATGCTGTCAGCCGATTCAGACAATAGGGGCTTTGCGCTATAATGATATTCGTCCTTACTTTCCGGTGAATTTGCCATGTCGCGTAGTGTAGCTTTATTTCTGGTATTGCTGCTATCAGCGTGTGGCCTGCTGCCAAAACAGAACAACCCGGACGATTCCAAGAATTGGTCTGCCAGCAAGTTCTATTCCGAGGCGAAATCGGAGATGTCCAGTGGAAATTACTCGGCCGCAATTAAACTATTCGAGCAGCTGGAAGCCCGTTATCCCTACGGACGCTATGCGCAGCAGGCGCAGCTTGAGATTGGCTATGCGCATTACAAAGACGGCGAACAGGCCACGGCTATTGCCGCCGCCGACCGTTTCATCAAACTGCACCCGAATCATGCGAACGTGGACTATGCTTATTATCTCAAAGGGTTGGCAAATTTTAACGATGACCTGGGGCTGATGGGCATCGTATCGGAAAAGATTCTCGGCCAGGATATGAGCGAGCGCGACCCGAAGGCGTCACGTGAGTCATTCGATAATTTCAGGGAATTGGTTACCCGTTTTCCCGATAGCAAATACACGCCCGATGCAGTACAACGCATGAAGCATCTGGTGAATGTAGTGGCGCTAAATGAGGTGCAGGTAGCGCGTTATTACATGAGACGAGGCGGCTATGTCGCCGCTCTCAATCGTGCGCAATTTACCCTTAAGGAATACCCGCAGACGCCGGCCACGGAGGAGGCGCTATTCATTATGATAAAAGCCTATGATGCGCTGGGAATGACCGATTTGCGTGATGACGCCGCGCGCGTGATGACAAAAAATTTCCCTAACAGTCGATTCTTCCCTGACTCGACCGCGGCGACCGGCGATTCCTGGTGGAAATTCTGGTAGCGCGGGTCCTGGCCTGAAACTTCCACCGGGACCCTCTCCAAATTATCGTAAGCGGCATAACAAGGATCTGACCGCTTGTCACATCGATTCTTCAGGTCTGGCAGATTGCGGGCGTCAGGCAGTCTTCGGATTCAATGTGATGGAGTGTGCGCTATCTTTCCCGGCAGATTGCTTGTGTGTGGTTTCGTCCTGCAAGCGGATTGCCATGACATCGCATGTGGCATGATGCAGGACACTGTTTGCCGTTGATCCCAGCAACAGAGCGAGGCCATGACGCCCATGCGAGCCGACAATAATTAAATCCACCTGCTCCCGCTCCGCAATCCGCACGATTTCCTGCCCTGGGACCCCCCAGACCATCCAGCGGCAGCCAGGGTCGACATTCAGCTGGTCACCGAGTTGCATCAACCTAGATTTCTCCGCTTCCAGCAATTCGTATGATGAATCTCTGTACAGCGGAATAATTGTGCCATAGGCCGTATCCGGCATCGGAATATTATCCAGTACATGAATAATGCTCAGTTTCGCATGAAAAATGTTTGCGAGATGCTGTGCTTTTTGGATCACATAATCGCCATGTGCGGAAAGGTCCACCGCCAGTAAGATATGCTGATAGCTATCCATGGTTTTCCTGTGTGTTTACTGATGCCAGATTGTTTTTCCAATATCCGGACATGCTATTTTAAGCGTGTCCCTGATTCTGCCAGATGTGAATTTACCATTTCAATATCTCACTAGGCTCTGAATCATGGGTATTCAATGGCGACGCCAATCGGGTCATATCATGGTGAAGAGAGGCTGCATTCGCATCACTAATGCAAGCCAGCAGGCATGCTGGCCGCCTGGGTACCGGTAACGGCAGAGACAATTCCGGCAATATCAAGGTACCGGGGATTTAACTCTTGCGCGAATGGAGAGATTAAAAAGGTGGATAAAAATTCAGATGGGTCAAAGTGTTAACATAATCCACATCGAGCAATTCTATTCCCTTTTTTGACTCTCGCAAGAAACTTGATCACAACAATTTAAAAATAGAAACAGCAAGAAGGCCTCCAACTATGGGGCCGATCACTGGAATGTACGCGTAGCTCCAATCGCTGTCCCTTTTATTGGGTATTGGCAGAATGGCATGCATAATGCGCGGCCCCAGGTCACGAGCCGGGTTAATCGCAAAACCCGTCGTCCCACCCAGTGATAAACCGATGCCGAATACCAGCAAAGCAGCTGGCAGGGCGTCCAGTGATCCAAGACTGCTCTGCGGGGCAACCATATGCAAAATGCCAAAAATCAATATAAATGTTCCGACAATCTCGGAGACAAGGTTATTGAAAGGACTTCTTATCGCGGGTCCGGTACAAAATGCGGAAAGTTTTGCGTTTGCATCTTGCGTTTGTTCAAAATGTTGACGATAGGTCACCCATACGATCAGCGCACCGATCATCGCACCCAGCATTTGTCCGGCGATATAAGTGGGTACGTCGCCCCACGCGAATTTACCCGCGGCAGCCAAAGCAATGGATGCGGCCGGGTTGATATGTGCACCGCTTACAGTGGACACCGCATACACGCCGACGAATACAGCAACTCCCCATCCCAAAGTAATGGCAATCCAGCCGCTATTATTGCCCTTTGTTTTACTCAATACGACATTGGCTACCACACCGTTCCCAAGTACAACCAGCAGGCAGGTACCTATCAATTCGCCGAAAAAAGGTGTCATCTTTTTAAGTGAAGCGCTAAATTGGGATCAGGGATAAAAACCATACTCACATTATTAGTATAGCTCAACAGCACACCGGGTCAATGTAAAGTTTCAGGGGCGTCCATCAGCAATGGTCGGCTGTGATTTAAGCATTGTTCGTAATACTTTCCACACATTTTCCATGATTTTTTGTTGTGCGTGCCCATTCGGATGTATTCCATCCGCCTGAAAGAATTCACGCTTGTCGCCAAAACCATCCAACAGAAAGGGTACCAGTTTGAGCCGGTGGCGTTTTGTCAGCTGCGTGTAAATATCCTGAAATTTTTGTGTGTATGCTATACCATAATTGGGCGGTAGTTGCATCCCCGCCAACAGCACCGTAGCGTTATTTCTCTGGCAGGCTTCAATAATGGCTTCAAGGTTGTCACGAATGGAATCGATGGATGCGCCGCGCAATCCGTCATTGCCGCCGAGTTCGAGAATGACGATGTCCGGGCGATGGGTTTTTAGCGCCTGTTCGATACGATTGCGTCCACCCATCGCGGTTTCGCCACTGATGCTGTTGTTGATCAGGTGAATCTGCGATTGCGTTTGAAGCCGTTTTTTCAGCAGACTGACCCATCCAGCTTCCTGCGGCAGGCCGTAGCCGGCAGACAAGCTGTCGCCGAACACCATAATGGTAGTGTCCGCTGGGGTGGACGCGGCTCCGGGCACGGCTGTGGCGCCCGAGTTGGTGGAGATAAAAGTAAATAGCGTATAGAGGATAATCAGGAAATATTTCATGACAGATAACCTTGTTGAAAAGCCTATTGTGCAGGCAATCGCCTTGACCAAACGAGTCAGCACTGGCGACGATCAGCTCACCATTCTGGAGGACATTAACCTTAAAGTAAATGCGGGCGATTCCGTTGCCGTGGTGGGCGCGTCGGGTTCGGGTAAATCGACGTTGCTGGGATTGCTGGCAGGATTAGATACTCCCTCAAGCGGCAAGGTTCATCTTGATGGAGAAGATATTTTTTTGCTGGATGAAGATGCGCGGGCGGCACTGCGCGGACGCATGCTGGGTTTTGTATTCCAGTCATTTCAGTTGCTGCCCGCGTTAACCGCGGTTGAAAACGTAATGTTACCGCTGGAACTCGCCGGTGCAAACAATGCAAGCACTGCCGCACTGGAATTGCTTGAACGCGTTGGGTTGGGAATGCGTCTAAAGCATTATCCCAGGCAATTGTCCGGGGGTGAGCAACAGCGCGTTGCCATTGCACGCGCATTTGTCACGCAGCCGCAATTATTGCTGGCTGATGAACCTACCGGCAATCTGGATTCCGCCACAGGTGCACAAATCATAGAACTCATGTTTGAACTGAACCGCGAACGGGGAACGACATTGGTTCTGGTTACGCATGACGAAGCTATTTCCAGTCGCTGCGCATGGCGGATACGGTTGGCTGGGGGAAGGGTTATAAATTGACCGGCTCGATGGAAGGCAAGTCCCAAACAAAACCGGTGCCGGGTACCAGGCGGCGTGCATGGGTCACAATGGCCGGGATTTTGTTCGTTGCGTTGATTGCCGCTACCTGGATCTGGCGCAACCAGAGTGGTGCGGCGGATGTGAAGAGTAAGCGTGACAGGGGCAATAGCGCGATTCATGTCGCCACCGCCTTGGCTACCCGAAGTAATATGGCGGTCAGGTTGACGGCCAATGGTACGGTGACCGCACAGCAGATGGTGGCGGTGCGGCCACAGCTTAGCGCCATGATTAGAGCCGTGCACATCAAGGAAGGGCAATTTGTGCAAAAGGGCGAGAAGATGTTCACGCTTGACGCGCGCACCGAGGACGCCAATCTCAGCCGGACTGAAGGACAATTGGCCAAATCCCGGGTTGATTTGACGAATGCCGAGCGTAATCTCGAGCGCCAGCGCGAATTGTTTCGGCAAAACTTTATTTCGCAGGCTGCGCTCGAGGTGGCGGAGAGCCAGGTAGACGGGCTCCGCGCCCTACTTTCGGTGGATCAAGCGACGGTGCAGGCAAATCGCGTCACTCGCGGTTTCAGCGAAATCACCGCGCCTATTGCCGGGCGCACAGGTGCCATTCCAGTGTATCAGGGCAGCCTGGTACAACCGAATGATGCCTTGGTAAGCATCACACAGATCGATCCGATCAATGTCAGTTTTACCTTGCCGGAGCGCGAGTTTGTCTCTTTGCAACAAGCGCTTGCCAAAGGTGAAGTACCCGTTAATGTAGTGCTGGATGCGGCCGGAAAGCAAACACGCCAGGGCCGGTTGATATTTGTCGATAACATGGTAGATACGGCGAGTGGCACCATTGGTCTCAAAGCGGAATTTCCCAACGCGGACAGGCATCTGTGGCCGGGCATGTTTGTTCCCGTAACGCTGACGCCGCGCACACTGGCTGGCGCCCTTACGGTTCCCGTGCAGGCAGTGCAGAATGGTCCGGATAGGAAATTTGTTTACGTAATTGGAGAAGATGGCAAAGCGAACTCTCTAACCATTGAGGTACGTTTGATTCAGGACGGGCTTGCCGTAATAGAGGGAGAAGGCGTCGCGCCGGGTACGCGTGTGGTGGTTGAAGGGGCGCAGAATCTCAGGCCGGGCAGCGTGGTAACAGAGGTCAAGCCCCGTAGTGGTGAGGCTGGAGTTGGCAGCTAGGTGATGAGTCAATCAACGGATCGGCAATTGCACCTGAATTCGATAGTTGACCGCTCATCCCACTTCGGAGTCGCACCTTCCTGCGGAAGGTGCGACTCCGCCCTATGCGGTCGCATTCCGCATCGTTGCGCCTTGCCCCGCACCCCAAAAATCGCACACTTCACCCTGTTCAACCACCGGATTTAGGATGAATCTCTCCGAACTGTGTATTCGCCGTCCGGTAATGACGATACTGCTATCGGCTTCTGCCGTCATTGCCGGGATCATTGCCTACGGCGGCTTACCGATTGCCGCGCTGCCAAGTTACGATTCGCCCACCATCACGGTAAGCGCGGTGCTTCCGGGTGCAAGTCCCGAGACGATGGCCTCATCGGTGGCGACCCAACTCGAGCGGCAATTTTCCACCATCTCCGGCCTCTCGGTCATCAGTTCGACCAGCACGCTGAGCAATACCACGATAACACTGGAGTTCGACCAGGATCGTGATATCGACAGTGCTTCCATTGATGTGCAGGCGGCATTGTTGCGTGCCCAGCGATCGTTGCCAATCGAAATGACCGCGCCTCCATCCTACCGCAAGATCAACCCCGCCGATGCTCCCATTATTCATCTTGCCCTGACGTCGCCCTCGATGTCGCTATCGGATCTGAACAGTTTCGCCGAAGATCTTATCTCGCCAACGCTATCGACAATTACCGGCGTGGCACAGGTACAGATCAATGGCCAGAAGAAATATGCTGTGCGTGTGCGTGTGAACGCGGAAGCGCTTGCGGTTCGTGATTTGACGCTTGACGACGTCGCTGACGCCCTGCGCACCGCAAATGCCAACTCTCCCATTGGCACGCTCGAAGGTCCGCGTCAGAGCCTCACCATCGAAGCCAATCGCCAGCTCAACAATGCCGCCGAATTTGCGAAACTGATAATCGCCACCTCCCCCAGCGGCAATCCAGTACGGCTGTCGGAGGTGGCGGAAGTTGAAGACAGCGTGGAATCTGTTAAGACCGCGAGCTGGGTCAACGGCGAACGAGCCATCACGCTGTCGGTGCAGCGCCAGCCAGGCGCAAATACCGTTGCCACGGTTGATGCCATCAAGGCGGTCATTCCGGAACTGGTCGCGCAGATGCCGTCCTCGGTTCAGCTCACACTGACCAGCGACCGTTCGGTTTCGATCCGTGAATCCATCCACGATGTGCAGGTCACGCTGGGGATAACCATTATCCTCGTCTTGCTGGTGATTTTCCTGTTCCTGCGCAAGGCCTCCGCCACGCTGATTCCGGCGCTGTCATTGCCGATTTCGCTATTGGGAACGGTGGCGCTGATGCGCGTTTTTGATTACAGCCTGGACAACATTTCATTGCTCGCCATCACGCTCGCGGTCGGGTTGGTAGTGGATGATGCCATCGTGATGCTGGAGAATATCGTACGCCACATCGAGAAGGGCATGTCGCCTCTGCAGGCCGCCTTGCAGGGATCCAGGGAAGTAAGTTTTACCATTATCTCGATTTCCCTCTCCCTGGTTGCCGTTTTCATTCCGATTTTTTTCATGCCCGGTGTGATCGGGCTGCTTTTTCATGAGTTTGCCGCCGTCGTGGGGATCGCCGTCCTGATGTCCGCTGTCGTATCGCTCACGCTGGTTCCGGTAATGACCAGCCGCTATATTACCGGGCATGAAAGCGAAGGACGCAGCCTGAGATGGACCGAATGGTTCGAGCGCGGGTTTATTAAACTACTGGGCGTCTATGAACGCATGCTTGATTTGGCGCTCCATCATCACCGGGTGGTGTTGGGTATTGCCGTCGGCACCTTCGTTGCGACGGGCCTGTTGTTCATGGTGCTGCCCAAAGGTTTTTTCCCTACCGAGGATATCGGTCAGGCCCTGATCACAGTGGAGGCTGTGGAGGATATTTCGTTTCCCGCCATGTCTGAGCTATTGCAGCGTACCGGCGACGTCATTCGTGCCAATCCCGCGGTAGATACATTAATTGTCAACGCTACCGATAGCAATAGCGGCCGGCTATTCATGACCCTCAAGCCGCGTGGAGAGCGAGCGTCCCTTGATAAAATCATTGAGAACCTGCGTCGGGACGTGAGTACCATTCCTGGCGTGAATGTCTTCATAAACCCCATTCAGAATCTCAGGCTTGGCGGCCGCACCAGCAAGAGCCGCTATCAATATGTCATGCGTAGCGTACGTGCCGGCGAGTTGCGTACTGCGGCGGATAGCCTCATGTCACGTATGCGTGAAGATGCCATCTTTCGGGATGTTACCAGCGACTCTCAACTAAAAGGGCTGCAAGCAGTACTCGATATCGATCGCGATAAAGTCAACCTGTTAGGTGTGCAAATGGCCGATATTCGTTCCGCACTTTATAGCGCCTTCGGCGAGCGCCAGGTTTCCACGATCTTTACCTCAACCGACAAATATCAGGTTATCTTGCAGGTCACCGCCGAAGATCGTGCTGACGAAAGTGCTTTCAACAAAATCTATTTACGCGCCAAAAATGGTGTGCTGGTTCCGTTATCGAGTGTTGCATCGGTCAAACGCGAGGTAGGACCGGTCGCGATCAATCATGCGGGGCAACTGGAGGCCTTGACCATCTCCTTCAACCTTGCTCCCGGCGCGGCGCTGGGGGATGCCTCGGCCCGTATCGACCAGTTCAAGCGCGAACTGAATATGCCGGTGAGTGTTCTGACCAACTATGCGGGCGATGCCGCGGCGTTCCAGTCTTCACAAGCGAGCCAGGTGGTATTGATTGTTGCTGCATTGCTGGTAATCTACGTGCTGCTTGGCGTGCTGTATGAGAGCTACATCCATCCTCTCACGATTCTTTCCGGGCTGCCTTCCGCGGCGGTGGGTGCGTTGGCGACGCTGTGGTTATTCAATATGGAGCTATCCATCATCGCCATGATCGGTATCCTGATGCTGATCGGTATTGTCAAGAAGAATGCCATCATGATGATCGATTTCGCGCTCGACGCGCAGCGCAATGCCGGCATGCCGCAGCGCGAAGCGATCCGGACAGCCTGTCTGCTGCGTTTCCGCCCCATCATGATGACCACCCTGGCGGCGCTGATGGGGGCGCTTCCGATCGCGCTTGGACTGGGTGCAGGTGCCGAGTTGCGCCAACCGCTGGGTCTCGCCGTGGTCGGGGGGCTATTGTTCTCACAGATCATTACGCTTTTCATTACACCGGTGATCTATCTTTATCTGGATCGCTTTTCCGGCAAGGGGCCGCTCAAATTCGAGACGGATCGGGAATCCTGGCCGCGGCAAGAATTGCCATAAGATGACTTGTATGCCAATGGCGAACCAACAATTAATCTTAAAAATTATTTATTACGATTTTACCCCCCGAGATAACAAGATCGGGGTATTCCAGAATTTTCAGATTATGAGCGGGGTCGCCTCTCACCGCAATAATATCGGCAGGTGCGCCAGGCTGTAAGGTACCCAGCAGCGGAAAATTCAGATGCTGTCCCGCTTTCGATGTCGCCGCGCGCAGCACATCGATCAGTCCCATTTTTGCCATTTGCCTCATGTAAATCAACTCCTGCGCATCGATTCCCCTAGGAATGTCCGGATGCGCAATTTCAGCCCCGTATAAAAATTCGCCGCCCAGCGCTGCCCAAATGCCGGCATTGTGGGCAACGCCCGAACATTTGGACAAGGTATCCAGGGTAGTAACTATTTTTACATTCTGCTCTACCGCCTTTTTTAATAACGATTCAGGAATAATGTCACAAGGCACGTGAGCCCATTCGTCGATACCCGCGTTGATGGCAATGCGCGCACCTGTTGCTTCGGCAATATGCGCTGTCACCTTACGATTATTTCTATGTGCTTCATCCACAATCGCTTTTACGACATTTTCCGACAATAGTGGCCATGCTTGCTTCAAAGCGTTATGGGCAGGCTTGGGATGAGCGTGCGCATGTTCTACACTCCGTTGATCATGATGACCATGACCATGGCCGGATGACCAGGGGGCGCCCGCCTCGCCGCCGGGTTCCAGCGCGACCTTGATTACGACCGCACCACCACTTATAAGATTACGGACAGTTTCCCGCGCTTCTTTCTCGGTGGAAACGGCCGTTGCGATGTTTGTTTTTCCCAGCATCGGAATGGGATAACCATTCGGTGCGGTAATAATCGGTCCAGAGGTGAGTACACGCAAGCTTCCGTCTCCGCCATATGGTTTGTGCACCGGTCCACCCACATCCCGAATCGTCGTAACGCCATGTTTCAGAACGGTATCAGCCGGAACATTCTGGAATGAAAGATGAGCATGTAATTCGATAAAACCGGGTAGTATGGTTGCGTCACCCAGATCAATGATTTTGGCATTACTGGACTTGAATGATTCGCGCGTCCCGATTTGAGCCACTTGCCCGTTTATCACCAACACAGAAGTATCCGTTCTGATGCTGTTGCCGTCGAAAACCCGCGCGGCATGCAGGAGAATAGATCCGTGCCCGGTTTCCTGAGCGATTACCAAGGAGGAAGTAAAAATTGCCGGAATCAAACATAAGCAGGAGGTGAGCCGGTTGATCAATCCGAGAGGTATACAGTTCATTATTTCATATCCTTCATTTATAGATGTTTTGGAATTTAGCAATCATTGCGTAACAGATATTATTAACAATGGCGTGGCTGGATGACATCAACGAGAACGCATAGCGTCGCCATGAGAAAATAACTGCCCCAGGCCGACTCAATCAGTTCGTTCTTTCCCTGACTGGTTTTGTAGCAGCAACCCCAGAATATTCCCGAAGCCACCCGGTCTCCATTTTTCTGATGATGGCTATTTCCGTGAAGCCCGGTAAAGTATTGGCTGCGAATGATCGCAGTAACTTGTTGATGGGCATGAGCACGCCATTGTTCTCCATCAGGCATCAGGTCCGCGAGGGAGAGCATTGCCAGCGACGCGATTACGGAGGACGAGGGGTCGCAAAGTCGTGATGGATGGCTCAGTCGATCCGGCGGCAAGGGCTCCGGACGTGAACGCCTCCAATATTCGCAAGCGGAATGGGTATGGGTCAAGTAAGGTTCCCCCCATTGTGCTGCCGCCCGGCTTAATCCCAACATGGCCCAGGCTTGGCCGCGAGACCACCTGCCGGCGTGATCAGCGGCTCGAAAACTCCCGTGGCTAAAGTAGGCGCCTGGGTGAAATGCGCCGTCATCGTTACGGCATGCAGTCAACAGGGTATCCGCATGACAACGTGAGATTTGATGATAAACGCTATGTTCACTGCGGTTGAGAAGTTGGATCAGGGCGGCAAGAGTGTCTATCGTGATTCGTTGATTCCCTTCCTTTCCGCCACCCATTCCGGTGCCAAGGGGAATACAATTAATTTCCGGGTCATAGGAACCCGCAATTGCGGCAATGGATTCTTTCGTGAGCTCGCGTGCAGCGCTATTACCAAACCAGACATCGCCAAGGGATGCGCCGTGCCAAAAAATCAGGCTGCGGTTAATTGTGTCGACGTTAATTTTCGAGGATAAACGCTGACAGATATCTGAGGCCTTGCGTAGATCCAGTGCTGATCCCGTTATCCGTGATCGCAGCCACCACCATCCGCTCCAGAATCCTCCCACCCAGGAACCTCCCGGCGAGATGACCCATTGATCTGCAGTTCCTGGTGAATAGAGAGGAAAACCATCTGCACAACGGGAATCAATGACCTCCATGCGATGAATCATCAACGCAAGCGCATTCGTCATCTCTTCCTGGCTCAACAGCTGTTCGTCAGTGTTCCAGAACTTCCTTTCCAACAGGTGCATGAGTCATCCTTTTTCAGAAAATAAAGTTGAAATCTACGTAGACCATGTCGGCATCTTTCTTTCCGTTATGAATATTCCGGGTGACGCTGCCGCCGAAGGCGTGCCCATAATAGAATCTCCATGACAGTTCCTTGGTAAGCGTATGCGTGAAACTGATATCCACCAATTGACCCACGTCGCTTTTGCCGCTTGAAGGCTTTCCCGAATAGCCGAATGCTCCCGAGCTCGACGTCGGTCCCAACCCACCGTAGAACAGATCGGCCGAGTTGTTGAGTGACAGATGATGCAAGTCAATGGTTACCCGGGTCTGTGGAGTGGGTGAGACGGTCATCTGGATGAACGCATCTTGCATATTCATCAGGTTGTAGAATGGGAACTTGGCATAGCCGCGCCCATTGGGAAGCACCGAAAAGAAAGTTTTGTGCTTGCCATCGCTTGCATCATCATCGCCCGAGCTTAGAAAATAATGGGCACGCAACCATGGCTTAAAGTCAAGGTTGGTCCATTGGTAACCGGCCTCGGCAGCGATAGCCCAAGCCTGATGGTCCTGGCTGGTCCAATCGCCAAACTGATAAGCTCCCCACAATAAAGCGTCGACACTGCCCGAGTTCAGTTGATGAAAGGTCAACAGGTGAGCGCCTATGGTATGAATATTCAGGTTCTGGCTATCAAGCCTCGGTCGATCAGCAGCGGGGCGGTTGTCCACCACTTGAGTGTTACGCTTGTCATCGTAATTGATATAGAAGAGTCGACCCTCGGTTCCCGGCAGCAGCGTATCCTTCTTGCTGGTGAGCGCCCCATAAAACAGATTGATGTCGCTAATTTCATCTTGCCCCTGGACGGTAAATCCACCCTGGGTTGGGCGCATGCCACTTGCCGTGATATTGAAAGCCGGCCGGTCATAAACAGCGTTAAAGCCATCGAAGCTTCGCCCCACATGGACAATATTCGACGCCACGAGGCGTTGCGCGACACGTGTCCTTTTGAGTCCATCGAACTTGTCATTGCCAGATCTGTATTCCATGCCATCCATAAACTCGAATCGGCCAATCTTCAAGAATGTCCCGGGCAGGCCCAGTGAATTGAACTTGAAATTCAGATAAGCTTGTTTCAGAAAAATATTGCTGGCATTAGTGGACTGATTTGCCAGGAAATAAGCGGCACCCAGCCCTAAAGGGCCACCGGGTGACGCAACCGCATCATTGGGCAACCCATATAAACCAACGTATTGGGCTTGTGCATAGCCATCAACGTATGAAGTCGTGAGCAACGCCCCGAGCCTGGCGCGCAGTGCCCATAAATCATATGAATTGTTATTATTCATTGCTGGGCTGGGCCGAAAATAGTTCCATGTCTCGTAGCTGCCATAAAATTCGCCGGCGATGCGCAGGGAGGGATTGATCTGACCCAGGGATTTGGGTTCTTCAGCACCCAATGCGCTGCTGATTTGTAACATGGACCCCATAACAATCCATGGAATTAACAGTTTTAGCCGCATACTGTGTGGATTGACTTGTTTATTTACAGGCACGGGCTTAAATTCTTCCGCTTGCTCAATTTTGTTTCTCGTTTAAAAAATCCACAGTCAAAAAAATTCACAATCAGAAAAATCATGGAATTGATTTCCAAGGATGGAGTACCCATCGCATGCTGGCATGGCGGCGCAGGGGAGCCCTTGTTACTTGTGCACGGCACCTCTGGCGATCACTTCGCATGGGCACCGGTATTGGCCACACTTGAACGCCACTTCAATGTGTGGACCATCGATCGGCGGGGACGTGGCCACAGCGGCGACGCCAACCGTTATGCACTCGAACGCGAGTGCGAAGATATCGCCGCGGTCATTGATGCCATAGGGGGTACCGTGCATCTCCTCGGACATTCCTTCGGAGGGCTCTGTGCCCTGGAAGCTGCAAACCTGACTTCAAACATCGGCGGACTTGTCCTCTATGAGCCATCCATTTCGCTGGCTGGGAGCGGTTGGTCGGCGGAACTTGACAGATCCATGCAAACGTTGCTGGATGCGGGAAATCGAGAGGGAGCACTGCTGCTCTTTTTTCGAGACATCGTCAAAACACCATCCCATGAGATTGCTGCCATGCAGGCTGGATTGCACTGGCCAGAACGAATCGCCGCAGCTCACACGATTCACCGCGAATTGCAGAGTATTGACCGCTACGTCTTCGAACCTTTCCGGTTTCATGCCCTGCGAATTCCTGTTTTGCTCCTGCTCGGTGGCGAAAGTCCCTCACGTCGCCATCTTATTGCCGAAACGCTTCATCAAGCTCTGGCTTGCAGTGCGATCAAGATCCTCCCGGGACAGCAGCATAGTGCGATGAGAACCGCTCCCGATTTATTCGCTCATGAAGTTGTAAAGTTTTTAAATGTCCGCAGCCTTCGTACGCTGAGCGGCGCAGACCATCATGGTTGATGCCTGTGTCTTGCTCCGGCGCGTGGAGGCCAACGCCAACGACATGATGCAGGCGCATAGAAGCACACCAATCAGCGTACTCCAGCCCAGCAACCCTTCGGAATAGCTGGACAAGGCGCCATACAGCGGCGGGCCCAGCGCGAAGCCGCCGAAGAAGGCAACCGAAACAAAGCCGGATGCGGCAGTCACCGGACCAAAAGCCGGATCTCGTATCAACATGCTCATTGCTATTGCATTGGTGCCTACCGCGGTAAGTCCCATGCCAATCGCGCCGATCCATAGCCGCCAGTGGGTTTCCGGACTCGCTAGCATCGTCACTGCTATCGTGCAAGCTGCAATCGTTATCAGTATGAGCAGAAGCAGCGATTCGTCCTTGAGTTTCGCTCCTATAGGCGTCAACACTATCCTGGAGATGATTCCCATCACGCCAAAAACCGCAATCAAGGTGCCGGCCAGGGATAACGGCATGCCTTGCCGGATGGCAAAGCTGGGCAGGAATGTGACGAAGGCAGAGAGCGATATCCCGACGCAAAACTGAATGCCCATCAACCGCAGCAGGAGCGAATTTGGCAGCGAGAACATGAAACCCTTAACTGTTCCGCCGCGCTTCCCGGGAGTGAACAAAGGCGTCGAGATTGCGAATAACAGCGCGACCGGAACAATCATGCCCAATGCGGCACGCCAGCCATATTGAAATGCGATACCGGGGAGTACCAGGCCGGCGAAGAGGGCCGCTACCTGAACACCGGATTGCTTGAGCCCCACGACTTTTGCTTTCTTATCAGGCGGAACCTGCTGCGCGATCAGCAAATTTGTGACAGGGTTCGCGAGTGCCTGGGCGATACCGCAGATAGCAGTCGCCGCCACTAATCCATAAAAATCTTTTACTGTTGCCATCAGGGTGAAAGCCAATGCGATGGCAGAGAAAAGCACCATCAACGCATAACGTGAACCCATGCGATCCACGATAGCACCCGCCCAGAGTGATAAGATGGCCGCCAGGCCAAATGAACTCATTACCAGGTAACCCAGTAGTGCGGGTTCAAAGCGTAAGTCGCGGCCAAGGAGCGGCCCAAGGGTGCTGATGGCATATAAGATCAGCATAGGCAAGGCCATGGCAAATACCAGGACAATCCGGAACCCGATGTCTACAATCACTGTGTGCCGGGTGGTAACGGTCATTATCGGCATTGTCCGTACCCTCCGCCGATGAGCAGGTACTGGCGCCGGTACCATGATGCAAGCGAGTAAAAGCACACCGCCAGTACACTGTATCCAGGCAAGTCACGGGAAATATTCGGAAAGCTCGCAAGAATTGAATCAGTCAAAGTAATAGACGTCCTCTTCTTTATAGAAATTGATGAGCCGGCGGCCCACCGAACTGATAAGCGACTCATCCGAACCGTCAAGGATGCGCGACGTGCGCGCTATTCTGTAGATACCGGAAAGCGGAGTAAGATCGCTGATGCCTTCGGCGCCATATAGTTGTATCGCGGAGTCCGAGGCGATGCATAAAGCTTGTGATGCAGCTATTTTTGCGATATTGATCTCGATATCATTTGAACGCCGGGCATCGACACCCCTTGCGGCTACCCGGATGAGTGCACGCGCACTTGCAATAGCCTGGTACGCCTTGGCAACATGTTGGCGCACCAGCTGCTTCTCTGGCAGCCGGGCGGATCTGCCACGATCAGAATTAATTCGGGCGCCCATTAAATCGAAACATCGTTGCGCCAATCCCACCCAGTTCATTGAGCGAAGCAAGCGGCCCATTCCGAGCCGCCAGCTCATTAAATCAATACCGCTGCCGCGGGTACCCAGCAGATTATGCGAAGGGACCCGCACCTCACTAAAAGAGATCTCGCCCTGACCCAGGGAGCGGTCCATCACGGTAATCTGACGCTCAACCCTGAATCCAGGCGAATCAGCCGGAACGACAATCATGGAAAGGGCCTTGCCGGGTGCTATGTTTTCTTCGGCCGTGCGCGCCAGGACAGTGACAAAAGTCGCCCGGTCCGTATTGCCGACAAACCATTTTCTGCCATTGATAGTCCAGTTGCCATTCGACAGATATGCGGAGGTCGTTATCAGAGCGGGAAACGATCCGCCATGCTCCGGCTCCGTCATGCCGTAGCTTGGAATGGCTTTCCCGGCCACCATGGGTTGCAGGAAATTCTGGCGGATTTCATCGGTACCAAATTTCAGCAGCATATGCGCATCGAGTGCAGAGTGGCTGCCAAGGATGGCCGGGGAGAATTCCGAGTGCCCCTCCTGTTCAGCGACGATCAGATAGTCTTCCAGAGACGCTATTCTTCCACCGTGGGAGAGTGGATAAAACAAACCCCATAGTCCGGCATAGCGGGCTTTCTCGGCCAATTCCGATTGCAGGCGAAATGATGCATTTCCCTCTTGAGCCAACCGCGATTCGTTTGGAATGATCATTTCATCGACAAACTTTCTCACTTCGCTCGCAAGTACTCTGGCTAGTTCCGTGTGTGCCGATTTTTCGTGTATTTCCGGCATCAATGTGCCCATTGAGCAAAGCCGGGTTCAGTCATGCGCTGGACAAATTCGATTTCCGCGGTTAACTGCTTTTTATCGATCTTTCCCGCCGGACTGAGTGGCAGTTGCCGGTAGTAGCGTAAATATTCCGGAAGCTTGTTGGTTTCCAGACCCTGTTCACGCAGGTAGCGGGCGAATTGGGAGAGCGATGGGCGCTCGACCTCGTCGCGTAATACCAGGCAGAGACAAACGCGATGCCCCAGATCCGGATCGGCAACCGGTACACAGGCGGCGCTGACAACGGCTGGATGAGAGACTGCGATATTCTCGATTTGGGCGGGACTGATATTGACCCCGCCACGAATAATGATGTCTTTTTTTCGACCGGACAGCACCAGATATCCGTCATTATCAATAAGACCAAGGTCTCCGGTATAAACCCAGCCTTCCTCATCTCGGTATAGCGCATCCAGGTCTGGAGCATTGACATATTGCATCGGGCTTATCGGGCCTCTGGCGGTAATTTCACCGATGCAACCTTGCGGTACCTCCTGCTTCTGGTCATCGACTATGCGGATGGAGCAGACGTCCGGATTAGGCCGGCCCGCTTTACGAAAAACAGTCTCCAAATCATCATCAAGGGTAGTGTGGCAGTTAACACCGTCCGCCGATCCGTATAAGCTGATAAACCCGCATCTGAATGCATCGGTACATCGGCGGATTGAGGCTTCATCGATTTTCGCTCCGCCACTGATAATAGCCATCAGACTGGAGGTATCGATTTTAGATAATGCCGGGTCCGCGGCGATGCGTTGAAACATGGTGGGGACGCCAAAGATATAGGTAGGTTTCAGCTCCGCGATGGCCTGAATGGCAGCCGCGACATCGAATTGCGGCAGAACAATAACCGATCCGCCGAGCCAGGACAAAATGCCGAATGTCGCGGTTGAGCCAAATGCCGTGCCAAGCGGCATTAAATAAAGTCCCCTGAAAGTACCTCCGTCAGGATGTATTCGTTGCAGAAAGCGTCCCCGTCCACCAGCCAGCGCATTATGCGAATAGGCAACCCATTTCGGCTCGGATTCGGTTCCGGACGAGATCAGGAGGCGAACGGGTGATTCGGGAGAGACTTCCGGTAATTGACTTAATTCAACTGGCTCGGCTTGAAACAGGTCATCCATTGTGTGCCAGCCTTTTCGGCTTCTTCCATCAACAACGAGAATACGGAGTGACAGCACAGTCGGCCGTATTGTTTCAATCATCTTACATAGATCGGTTCCGGCGTATTCCTGCTCGACAACAATTAAACGCGCGTCACACCGTCTCAGCAAGGACTGGATATCAAGACGGCCGCGCCCTGGGGGAAAAGGCGCCACAATCGCGCCCAATGCGGCCGCCGCGAGATCGATTACGCAGCTACGCCAACTGTTAGGGAGCTGGTATGCCACAACGTCTCCGGAAACAATTCCCAGCGCTTTGAGGCTACTGGCCAGGCGATGAATCTTGTCCAATAGTTCTATGTAAGTGATGGTTTGATCAAGGGACATGACTGCCGGACTGTCAGGGTGCTGCCGCACATGCTCGCAAAACAATTCATATACGGATTTATCAGGATAAATTCCATTTTTGGCCCACTGCTTGCGAATTTCAGCGGGAACCATATCTATGACGCCGGAATGATTCATTTGAAACTCCAGGGAGAATTAACTCTTGTATAAGAGCCAGGACTTAAGCCTGGTTGCAGATGCGCTGTGGTCTGCAAGTCAGCGAGATCTTCAATAACAACGGCTGAAGGTACGCGTGCCTGTTCAAAGATATCAGCCCACTCATACGCCGTTCTTGATAGGAACAGGTCACTCAGGTATTGCTCAAGGTCATCTTCGACATCGATGGCGACTTCCAGCACTTCGGCTAATCGCACCAGTGCCCCCAGGTCACAGCACTCGATCGCAATTTTCCCCTGCTTGGTGTCATAGACATTGTCGATAATGCTTTTGGGGATGGCACCGGTGCCCGGCAAACTGTATAAGTTCTGAAAATCATCCACACACAAAAGTGTTGACGCGCTCATCAGCGATGAGGTGACTTTCCCGCCTGCATTATTCATACATCGATTGAGCAGTGCGATAGTGATTCCCTGTGCCGCGACAACGCCTCCTAGTACATCAAGTACCGTAAATAACGATCCGCCAAGCGTGCCGGAAGCCTCAGCGACTCTTTTGGCGATGCCGGAGTAGGCTTGAGCCATAAAGTCCGTGCCGGGCATTGGGCTTGAAGGGGAATGTGCGGCGCTGTCTGTCGCCCAACCGGCGGCATAGGCATAAATCAGGGAAGGATTGATTGTAGCCAAATCATCATGGTCGAGATTTAACAGCACCGCTTTACCGGGTGCCCAGTTATGCAGGAATACATCGGCATGGCGCGCCAACTCCTTGATTTCCGCTTGCCCGGCTGGAGATTTGATGTCCACTTCCCGAATGGTTTTAAGGCGATTGAGCGCATCGAATCGTGCAGAGCAGCCTTTGGCCATCGGTGGCATACCTCGCAGAGGGTCACCACCCGGTGGTTCTATCCTGATAACCGTCGCACCCAGAAGTGCGAGCAGGTGTCCCGCAAGGGGGCCTTGAATCCGCCGGCAGGATTCGATGATGGTAAGTCCACTCAACGGTAAGTCATTGGTGACACGACTTGACGCCCTGCCGTTGAGGTTTGTCTCGAAAACGAATTCCCACGGACCCTGAAGCCATACGTATTTACTGTCATTGTCTTTGGCCCTATCGTCGATCGAGCGCACCGGACAAATAGCCATGCCAGTGCGGATACATATTTGTGCAATATGGGAGTAAGAAAATTTCGATATTGCGCTAACCAATTCCTCAGGCAGAGGAGATACAGCTTTGGCATATCTCAGCAAAAAGGCCATCCATCCCTTGCCGGCCACTGTTGAACTCACACCGATCTCGGTCCAGAATTTTTGCCATGGTCCGACGTCAAGTGTTTCGAGTTCAAAGATGACACCATCCAAGGAAACAAAAGGAAGGCAGGCAGGATGTGAAATCTGGTCCGGCAATAGCGTTTCGGGAGATTCTGAAGCGGTGGCCCCCGCTATATACTGCCCCACGCTCAACAGGGCTGCGGATGCCATCGAAACACTGCTATTGGACACCGAAAGGCCTCGTAGCTGACCTATCGAGGCAGCCACTCCTCCCTGGAGTGCCAATACGGCAGTCAGGGTTGAAATATAATTCAACCCCAGGGGCCGAGACTTGCCGCTGGCTCGCCCATGCACCGACATAAGCCCGCAAGCCGCCTGCATGATATTTTCAGTCACAGAAGCTTGCCTGGAGGTGTCATCCCATCTCGTCACGCCGCATATGACAGGCGTGGTATGAGGAGTCTTGAATTCAAACGAGAGTACGGCATTGTCCACCGAATTCTCGTTTGGAGCGATTTCCATGCCCAGTGCGGTAGACTGGTAAATCAGCGAAGATGCGATGGCGGTAAAATCAGGCGCCGGGTTTTTTAATGCGCCCGCTATCACACAACCCGTTAATGTTCGATTCATGCTCATATTTCTTATATATGAAAAAGGGTTGGATTCCGTTTATCCTCCGGCGACGGCAGGCAGAATGGTTAACGAATCGCCATCTCGCAGGCTTGTAGAAAGACCGTTACCGAAACGAATGTCATCATCATTCACGTATATATTGATAAAGCGGTGCGCTTTTCCTTCGGTGATCAGTTTTTCCTTGACGCCCGGATACTGCTGTTCCATCTGTTCGATGACTTCAAGAACATTGAAACCGGAAATTTCGATACGCTTGTGATTGTTGGTGAGCGGTCTGAGTATGGTTGGGATATTCACGGTGATTGGCATATTTATTCCTTTGGAAATTCATTCTTGAGAGAAACCCGAAATCGTGGATAAGATAGTAAGGCTGATAAAGATTTGACTTTGGTTAACGTCAAAGCTCGCTATGGAATCCGGGTTTCTTAAGCCACCATTGCCAATTCCCATTCTGTTTTGTATGACTCCAGTATTCTCACCCGCTCTTCGGTAACCATCCCGTCCGCGATGCGGAAACTGCGAATCTCTTCTCCATGCCTGGCGTCTGTTGGAATAATGACGTAATGGGAGCGGGGCTCGGTCGCATGCTTGACGTCGGTACGGCTCGGATAGGCTTGCGTACCGGTGTGCGAGTGATAGATGACGATCGGCTCTTCACCTCGCGCCTCCATCGTTCTCCAGACCTGCAGCTGCTGCTGCGGGTCGAACTCAAAGAAAGTCTCTGAGCGGGCCACATTCCGCATGGGGATCAGACGTAATGGAAGATTGGATCCTTCGAGGCCGGCGATGACGCCACAGGTCTCGATGGGATGATCTTTGCGTGCTTGAGCAATCATTGCCTCAACAAGCTTAGCGTGTATGGTCAGCATATTTTTTCAACTCCTGATATAAGTATGTTGATCGAAACGACAAAGAATCTCTGTCCTGCCAAAAAAAGCAATTTTTCAAAATCTGGTGAATGATGGGTAACCGGTCAACGCGCCGGGTAGAGCAGGTCCGCGGTGGCAGAGTAAACGGTTACGATGAAAAAATAGAAACGGTGATTTGCTTACACGTCTCGACTAATAACGAGGTAGAGACCGATCCACATCTCTAATCCACGCTAAAATCCCGCCATCCAGGCTTTTAACGTTTGTAAAGCCTTGCTTGCGCATCTCAAAGAGAACATCCTTGGAACGAATGCCCATCTTGCAATGAAGTACAATGAAATCCTCTTTATTGAATTGGGATAAGACATCCTCGGACATTATTTTGTTTTTGGGGATATGATTGGCGCCTTTGATATGAACAATGTTCCATTCTTCGATTCCGCGCACATCGATCAACTGCAAGTCTGTGCCGCTTTCCCGCATTTTTTTTAGCTCCAATGCGCTGATTACCGGAACATCCGTTTTACTATCAGTTACCGCCCGCTTTTGTCCGCAAAATTCCTGATAATCGATCAATCCGGTTATGGGAGTTCTTACGGGCGCCCGCCGTATCGGAATAAATCGATAGGTCATATCCAGCGCATCATAGACAGCAAGCCGGCCAAGCAGGGTATCACCCAGCCCGGTAATTAACTTAATAGCCTCTGTTGCCATGATTGCTCCGATCGAAGCACAGAGGATGCCTAATACTCCGCCCTCCGCGCATGAGGGCGCCATTTCGGATGGCGGCGGTTCGGGGTACAGATCACGATAGTTCAGACCACCTCCACCCGGCGCATTTTCCCAAAAGACGGAAGCCTGCCCTTCGAATCGGAAGATGGATCCCCAGACATAGGGCTTTTCCGCAAGCACACAGGCATCATTGACAAGATAGCGCGTGGAGAAATTATCCGTTCCGTCCACAATCAGGTCATAACCCGAGATTATTTCTACGGCATTGGTTGCTTCGAGGCGTTCGTTATGAAGCTGGACGTGAACATAGGGATTTAACTCGTTGACCGAGTCTTTCGCGCTCCTGGATTTGAATCTGCCAATATCCGATTGTCCGTGAATGATCTGTCTTTGCAGATTGGATTCATCGACAATATCGAAGTCAATGATTCCCAAAGTCCCCACTCCGGCTGCCGCGAGATACAGGAGCACCGGGGACCCCAGACCCCCGGCGCCTATCACCAGGACTCTGCTGTTCTTGAAACGTTGTTGTCCTTCCAGACCAACGTCGGGAATCAACAGATGACGGCTGTACCGAGAAATTTCATCGTTGGTCAAGTCTTCAGAAGGGTGTACTAGTGGTAGCAACTGCATCAAAAACCTCCATGTTTAAAACATAAAACTCGTCATCAATACTCACCGGTCTCAACAGAGATCCATTACCCACGCCTTGCTTTATAACCGTGCCTTCGTATTCAGAAGCTCGCGGATAAGCCGATTTGACCCCAGCGTCCCGGCATGGGATACCCTGGGCGATAGGCATAGTTGGCATCCAAAAGATTTTCCATGGCCACGAAAATTTCACCTCTTTTACCCAGCATCGGCACCCGGTGAGATACACGCGCATTCATGATTACAAATGAATCGACTTCCTCGGTGTTGATGGCTCCCGCCGTGCGCGGGCGGCTCAGCGCCAAAATACTGGACTGATACTGAGTATCGACTGTCAGGCGGATGGGCCCCATCTGCCCGTTTATACCCGCTGTGACCGCCCGCTTGGGTGTATAGGGCAAATTGTCGATGCTGGGGTCGAGCAGGGTCAGGCCGCCAAATATGGTCCAATTCGGCGTGATATTTTGTCTGATTGCAATTTCGGCGCCGCGCATTACATAGGTACCGAGATTCAAAAACTGGGGAGGGGGCGGAACATTGGGTGGGAAGCCAAAGATATAGCGATTTTTCACCTGATCGATAAACAGGCTGATGTCGATCTGCGTTGATTCCATGGGAGTCAACTTCACGCCGACCTCGGCGTGATTGAGCTCTTCCGCGGAGAGTTGCTTCCAACTTTGTCCCAGCGGAGGAATCAGGGAGGAGAGAATCGGCGCATCCAAACCCGGATAATTGATACCGCGCGACACATTACCAAATACCGTAATCCTCTCGGATATCAGAGACAGGCCGGCGTGTGGCGAGGTTCTGGTTCGAAATTCGCTATGGTCATAAACGCGCATGCCGATTGCCGGCACGAGTGACCAGCCTTTGCCTAGATCGATCGTTTGGCTCAGTGCAATGTAGGGCGAAGTAACGCGAAAAGTCGGCGAATTAAAGCTGCCCTGCGGTGCTGGCGCCACGCGATTGAATCGCGAATCACCCGAGACCCAGTCGCTATCCAGTCCGGCAATAATAGCCCCACCTTTCCATAAGGAGAACTCTTCTTTCCAGCGAACGCCAGTCATCTGGAAATTATTGAACTGATTCCCTTCCAGTCCGGGTTGGTGCAACCAGTTGCCTTCTCCTCTGTTGTGGTAAACACGAAGGTCGCCACGCCAGTTGCCATGACGATGCGATGCAAAAACAGAGACCATTCCTGCCTGGGTATTGTATTGTGGCGCCACAGCAGGTACTGGGAGACGATTGTCACCCGGATCGCGTGCCTGGTTGTTGACATAAAGAAAGCTCGTGCCAATCGACCAATTGGCATTCAGCCGCAAACCAATGCGTCCCATTACATTATTCAATTCGCCGCTTGCATTGGGCCGGTGACCATTCGACTGGGCATGACCCTGTGCCAGCATGAAATCCACGTTACCCCGGCGGCCGACCAGATCCACCTGCTCGATGAAGGTGCTAAAGTAGCCCCCGGATATTCTTCCGTTGGCCTGAATACCATCCTCGATTGCGCGTTTGGTTTCCAGGTTGATCGAGGCAAAGTTGTTACCGTTGATTTGCGGCTGCGGACTTTTGTAGACAGTGATGGACTGCATGCCATTGACCGGTAACAGGTCGAGCAATGGATGATTCCATACTCCCATGTAAAACGGGATGCCATCAATGTAAGTCTTGATTTCACTGCCTGGACGGCTTACGCCCATTCCGCGAATATAGACGGCGCCGCCCTGATCGCCGCCAAAACCGCCCACCGGGTTATAGCGTGATATTTGCACCCCGGGGGTGCGGCGCAGTGCCGTGGCCAGATCGAATGCATTCTGGTCGCGTAACTGGCTTTCGCTGACCACTGCAGATGTGCTCGAAAACGGGTCGATGCGAACTCGATCAATAATCGGATTAGCCGTCACGACAACCGGAGATAGTGTAGTGCCCGGAACTGGAGTTGTACTCTGTGCCATTGAAAATCCTGAGAAGATCATTATTACGACGGTGGATATTACGGTGACTGCGGTTTTTTTTCTTTTCATTTTCCTTATTTTCATTTGAGTGGCCGGTGTCAGTGAAGACAAAGCCAGATCGTGCCAGTGGCATATTATTTTCTCTAATCTTATGACGAAAGCTTGTGAGCTTATTGCAAGCGCTCGTATGACTGCTGGCGGAAAATATAATGGAAATCGATAAAATTAGGAATGTGGCATATTGTCACACGCGGCAAGTTGTCGCATGTGTCATATTGCCGCACCTATTTAATGATAGTAGCCACGCTGATTTAAGTTTGATACTCCCCGTAAAAATTCTCCGCGGAGTGTTTTTTTGGCAACTTAGTTGACAACTAAGTCTGAAAAATCGGCAATGAATTCAGAGGTTCGTTAAATAAGGAAAGGTTCAAAGAAATAGTAAAGCGTATATATGATGAATATATAAATGGTGGAATTTTTGAGTAACCCGTATCGGACTGGCATTTGTATCTATAGAATGCCCTTATGAACATCATTAAGCTTTCCTTCCGAATGCTTCGCCGTGACTGGCGCGCAGGCGAATTGCGCGTGCTGGCCTTTGCACTGGTAATCGCCGTGGGTGGTATGACCACGGTGGGATTTTTCGCCGACCGGGTGCAACTGGCGCTTTCCCGCCAAGGCAATCAGCTGCTTGGCGCGGATCTGATAATTTTTGCCGACCATCCCCTGTCCCCGCATTATGCGGATGAAGCGAAACGGCGCGGACTGGCTGTTTCCACCGCGATTAAATTCCCCAGCATGGCCGCGAAGGGGGAGACCAGTCTGCTGACCGAGATCAAGGCGGTTACCGCCGGCTATCCCCTGCGAGGCGAATTGCGCATCAGTGAAGATTTCAGCGATGTGTCATCTCCTCGGCCTACGCATATCGCCAATGCAATTCCCGCACCCGGATCGGCATGGGTAGATGAGAAGCTCATGATTCGTCTTGGGCTCAATCGTGGCGACACGATTGAGCTGGGCGCAGCACACTTAACTGTGACTGCGTTGATAACGCAGGAGCCGGACTATTCGATTGGTTTCATTAATTTGCGGCCGCGTGTATTGATCAACAAGGTTGATCTGCCTGCGACCGGGTTGGTGCAGCAGGGGAGCCGGGTTGGCTATCGTCTTCTGGTTTCGGGAGAAGATGGCGTGGTGGAAAATTTTCGGAGTTGGGCTCAGTCGCATTTGACACTGGGAGAAAGAATCGAAGGCATCCGCGATGCCCGCCCTGAAATCAAGTCGGCGTTGGAGCGGGCGGAGAAATTTCTCAGTTTGGCCGCCCTCGCAAGCGTGGTGCTGGCGGCGGCGGCAGCGTCGCTTGCCGTGCGCCGTTTTACGCAGCGTCATCTCGATGGTTGTGCCGTGATGCGTTGTCTGGGTGCCAGCCAGGCGGCAATGCTACGCCTCTATCTGTGGCATTTCGCCGCACTGGGATTGATCGCCAGCGGGGCCGGCTGTCTACTCGGTTTTTTCGCACAGGAAGCGTTGACTTTTTGGCTCTCGGGGCTGGTGAAGGCGGAATTGCCCTATCCCAGCGTGTGGCCTGGCGTGCACGGATTGCTGACCGGCATGGTGTTATTGCTTGGCTTTGCACTGCCGCCTCTACTCAATTTGCGCAGCGTGTCCGCATTGCGCGTATTGCGCCGGGATATCGGGATGACAAACACTCATAGTCTGACGGGTTACGCATTGGGGCTGATAGCGCTAGCGGCACTATTCATGTGGAAAGCTGGCGACGTGCGTCTGGGTGCTTCCGTCATGGGCGGATTCGCCGCGGCAATAGCGGTTTTCGGTTCCCTGGGATTCTTGCTGGTAAAAGCCTTGGCGCATATGCGGGGTCAAACAGGCGGTGCGCTGCGCTATGGATTGGCAAGTATCCGGCGGCGCGCCACCGCCAGCGTGGTGCAGGCAGTGGCGCTGGGATTGGGATTGATGGCGTTGCTGGCGCTGACACTGATTCGAGATGATTTGCTGCAAAACTGGCGCACCAGCCTGCCCCCGGACGCACCCGATCATTTTCTGGTAAATATCCAGGACGATCAACTGGAGCCGCTGGCCGCATTCTTTGACCAGCATGGTCTCAAGCGGCCGCCGGTTTTTCCCATGGTTCGCGGGCGCCTGACAGCGATCAACGGCAAGACCATAGCGGCCGGGGATTATGCCGACATCCGCGCCAGACGGCTGGTTGAGCGCGAGTTCAATCTTTCGTGGGCAGAGGAAATGCAGAGCGATAACCAGATTATCGAGGGCCAGTGGTGGAAAAAGGGAGATAAGGGAAAGGCGATGATGTCCCTGGAGGAGAGCATCGCAAAAACGGTCGGTGTCGGTCTCGGCGACACATTGACATACGACGTGGCGGGCAGCACGTTTTCCGCCACGATCACCAGCCTGAGAAAGGTGGACTGGGATACGTTTCACGTTAATTTTTTCGTGGTTACACCGCCCGGTGTATTGGAAAAATATCCGGCGACCTACATCACCAGCTTTCATCTGCCGCCGGAGCGTATGGAAGTGACAAACAAGCTGATCAAAGCCTTTCCCAATCTGCTTGTGATCGATGTGGCGACTATTATCAGTCAGGTCCACAAGGTGATTGAACAAGTGACCAAAGCGGTCGAATTTGTTTTCCTGTTCACGCTGCTGGCGGGACTGGCGGTACTGTATGCCGCGATTGCTTCCACCCAGGACGAACGCATTCACGAGGCCGCCATATTTCGTACGTTGGGGGCCAAGCGTAGCCAATTGGCACGCGCCTGGGCCGCCGAATTTGCCATACTCGGCGGGCTGGCCGGACTTTTCGCCGCGGCAGGGGCCAGTGCGCTGGGTTATGTCATCGGTGAATATGCGTTGAATCTGACCTACACTTTCGACCCATCGATATGGCTGACCGGCTTGCTTTCGGGAATGATAGGCGTCACCGTGGCGGGGCTGATGGGGACTCGCTCCGCGCTTTCAACTCCACCACTCATGACACTACGGAAAGTTTGATTAACCTGAATCCGCCCTGTAGCGAACTCTCTACAAAGGTGGAAGTCAAGTAGCATGATCTTTGTGGATCATTGCTAAACTGAAACATAAGCGGTTAATTACCGGATTTGGTTTAAACATCACGGGAATTCATTGCTTACATTTTGAGCCAATGGATGGGTAAATGGTTCGGCGCATAGCTCATCTTGATATGGATGCTTTCTACGCGTCGGTTGAATTGCTGCGCTACCCCGAGTTACGTGGATCCCCTGTCGTGATTGGTGGACAGAGTGATCGGCAACCGGCGCTCCTCAAGAATGGTAACCGGCTTTTCGCACGGCTGCGCGATTACGCCGGACGCGGCGTAGTGACTACAGCCACTTACGAGGCCCGCGTTTTCGGCATCTTCTCCGGCATGGGGCTCATGAAAGCTGCGAAACTGGCACCGGATGCGATCCTGCTGCCCGCAGACTTTCACGCCTATCGCCATTATTCACGGCTTTTTAAATCCGCCGTAGCCGGGATCACTCCCCGGATCGAAGATCATGGCATTGACGAGATCTACATCGATCTGAGCGAGCTGCCAAGCGATACGATGACGCTTGCCCGGCGCATCAAACAGGCGGTATATGAAGCCACTGGACTCTCTTGTTCCATCGGCGTGACGCCCAACAAACTGTTATCGAAAATCGCTTCGGATCTTGAAAAACCGGATGGTCTCACCATTCTGGGCCTGCCGGATATTCCCAGCCGGATCTGGCCCTTACCGGTCAAGAAAATCAATGGTATCGGCCCCAAGGCGACCGCGAAGCTCGCGGCGCTTGGCATCACCACCATTGCCGAGCTGGCGGGAGCAGAGCCCTCATTTCTGCAGATGCACTTCAGCCCTGCCTATGCTCGCTGGCTGCATGACGTTTCTCACGGGATTGATGACCGTCCGGTGATCACGCATGCGGAGCCCAAGTCGATCAGCCGGGAGACCACTTTCGAACGGGACCTCCATGCCCGCCGGGATCGTTCCATTCTCACGGAAATTTTCACGGCGCTATGCACCGGTGTGGCACATGACCTGCAGCGTAAGGGTTACCTCGGCCGTACCATCGGTATCAAGCTGCGGTATGCCGACTTTCGCACCGTAACCCGCGACCTGACGCTATCCCTTCCTACCGCCGATCCCGTTATCATTCGCCGGGCGGCCGAGGAATGCCTGCGGCGCGTGCCGCTGAATCGGAAGTTGCGGTTGTTGGGCGTGCGAGCCAGCGCGCTATCTTCAGGGGGCGCTGCGCAGAGTGCCGGCATATCCCGCCAAAGAGAGCTGCCGCTGACCGCATCCATCGAAAAGCAATAGGAAGCAGCGAGCCCTCAAGGCTTCCGGTCTTTGCGCAGCCAGCGGAAAAAGAATACGTAAATGAAGGCTGGTACGAAAGGAAGAATCCATGGAAACATCTGTGCAAGCCATGCGGCATAGAAGCTGTTCATATAGCGAGCCTTGGCCGAAACGCAGGCCTCTGCGGCGGGCAGGCGGCAGGCAAGCTCGATCTCCAAGGATACCTGGGCATGGGCGCGCCAGAGCCAATATGCCATGGATGCCGCAAAAATGATCAGCAACAGTGTAAACAGCGTTACACCGCCTCTTTGTCGCGAGATTGGTTGCATTTCTTTCCGCTCCCCGGAAGGAGGGCTTGATTTGAAGAACAGGAAATTCAATGGCTTTGTTCGAGCCAAGTGTCGGATGGGCGGGAAATCCGATCGAGCTAATATTTTCTTTCCTGGAAGCTCAATCCCTCACCCTGTCGAATGATGTACTCCGGGTGAAACGTTGTCAAGTGATGGGGAATTCGGAGAGCTGATTCTTGATACCACGTCTGCATTTTTAATCGGGATAACCGATTCAGGCGTTACGAAAGCGTGTGCGTTTGACGAGTAAAATAGCCAGTAGCGGCAGTGCAAAGCCAATGGCGGTTACGGTGATCAGGAGCAGACCCAGTTCACTGTAATCAGCGGGTACCGTGATCTCGGCGGTGACAGGGTCCTTCACCTCGCGGGCGACCACAAAGATTTGATTCATGTACTTGGTTGCAAGCTGCGAAGCGGACAGAGCAAGATTGGTGAATGAGGCCATTACCGCAAAAAAGGTCGCCTTGAGCTTTTCCGGCGCCGAGTTGGCGATCCATGCCAGCATCGGGATCATGGCGATCTGGCCTAGAGGCGACTCCAGCGCGGTATCGATAACGGCGATAAACCGGGCGTCCACGACGCCGCCGGTAAGGGAAGCGGTCCACTCATGCAAGCCGAAATACATGCCGATTACCGGTAATGACAGGAAGGTTCCGGCGATGGTAAGTGCGCCTATGATATAGGCAATCGAGCGCTCAGCCATGAAGCGGCGAAAAATGAACATTCCAGCGAGCGTCAGCGTCGCGCCAATCAGCGACAATGCGGCAAGAAACTGTTGATCGAAACCCAAGTCGTCGATCATCCACCATGTCGAACCAGCGCCCGGCCCCGGCATGGCGCGGAATACAAATATCAAAATCGCGGTACCCACCAGCACGTTGCGTGCCTGGGGTTCGAGTTCTCCGGTTAGCCGCCACATCAGAAATAGCACGATTGCCATGGAAACGCAGAAGACGATTTCTTCCCCGCCGGCAACGCGATTGAGACCAACGCTTAGGGAGACCGCGGTAAAGGCCAGTCCGCCGCCGAGAATCCACCAGTTGACTGGAGGTGGCTCGCTGTCGACACCAAGCAATGCCTCGCATTCTTCGCGGCTATGCCCTAATGCCGCAAACCGCGCCATATCACGCCGCCGTAGCCAGGTAGCGAATAAAACCCCGAAAACCGAAACCAGGGGGATTATCAGGGCGAGCTCATAGACGGACAGATAAGTGGCCGCCTTCTCCGCTTCGGGCAGCTCACCGACACCCTGCAACAGGAAGACATTCATTACCGAAACCAGCACTCCGCCGCTGATAATGGCAACACGTCCCAGGGTTTGCATGGTGACATGCATGGACTTGCGATTATCCAGCGCCAGCGGTTGCCCATATTCGTCCGTACGCGGCACCGCTTCGACTGTCATGGCATCCGCAACCACGTCCTGCAGCACATAGCCGATGGGTGCGAGCAATGCTGCGGTAACGTACCAGGCTTCCACCGTGGCTATGGCGCGCATTGCGTCCGTGTGGCTAAGCAGCCCGATCATGATCAGCAGGCTTACCGTAATGAGGCCTGCACCCAGATATACGAGCAGCCCCTTCCAGCGCCATACCAGGTCGACCAGATGGCCGAGCGGCATTTTCAACGCCCACGGCAGCATCATCCAGAACCCGAGTGCCGCCAGAAACTCGGCGGAAAGACCCAGTCGCTCCTTGACGTAAAATGTGCCCACGATCCCTGTCAGGCCGGAAATGCCGGCGGCGGCATAGACCATGAGCGGCGGCAGATACGACAAACGCATTTCCCGTCCCAATGCGAAAATATTG
The DNA here is from genome assembly GCF_900101945.1 of Nitrosospira sp. Nsp13. Taxonomy (NCBI): domain Bacteria; kingdom Pseudomonadati; phylum Pseudomonadota; class Betaproteobacteria; order Nitrosomonadales; family Nitrosomonadaceae; genus Nitrosospira; species Nitrosospira sp. Nsp13. The sequence continues at coordinate 182,489 of NZ_FMVD01000003.1, forward strand.
GCATCGAGCCAGCGGCCCACAGCAGCAATGAATCCAATGGAGGGGGGTGGGGTTGTCATAAGAATATTTTTTTAATGATTGTTACCCGGATGCTGCGTCCTAACGCTGCTTTGCCGGCATTATCTTCGGATTGAGTGCTTTGCCCCGCCTGGGCTCTCGTGAATTCTCCGGAAAAATTACCGGGTTAGGTTGCGCCGACGCGCCCGCGGGTCTACGGCTCAGACAAGATACCTTTGAGACGGTTCCAGTAGGCGGTCGCTACGTATTCATTGGCGCAGGTAAGTATTGTTATTGCCATTACACGATACACAGTGCCGCGGGGCGCCTTCACATTGACGGCGGGGTTGAGTAAATCAGGAGCAACCAAGACGCGTTTCAACGTCTCGCCAGCCAATAAAATTGGCCACATGCAGGCTAATCGCTGGCGAATCTCGGATCGAGGAATAGCCAGGGTGTACCGCCAACCCTCATCCAGATGTGCCATGGCAAGCTGGATGAGCCGATTCAAAACGGGCCTGAATTTCGGCAGATTGTCTTCATCCAGCAAATCAGCAGGCCGCAATCCGGCTTCTTGCAGGAGCGGCTCCGGCACATAGCAGCGGCCATTATGCAGGTCGCGGGCGATGTCCTTTACAATATTGGTAAGTTGCAACCCTTTTCCAAATCTCACACCCATGGTGGACATTTTCGTGACATCCCACCAGGCCATTTCCGGGCTATGCGCACAGACCATCCTGGTCCAGAATTCTCCGACACAACCCGCGACATAGTAAGTGTACTGATCCAGCTCGTCCAGCGTGGATAATGCAGTAAGCTGCCCGGCTGATTCACCGGGAAACCGGGTCAGATCCATTTCCATTCCATTGGGCAGGACCTCCATCAGCCATTGAATGCGCTCCCGATCTCCAGCGGAGTATGTTTCATACAATTTCAAACAGTCCTCCAGCCGCTGGAGAAGGATGCTTTCAGCGGAGTCTTTCTGATGAGGAATAAGTGCGGCTTGAATCTCCCGGATGGCCTTCCAGTCAATCTCATGAGTTTGAAATTGCGCACGAAACTGATTCAGGTATTTCAGGCGTTGCCCACGGTCGATAAGATCCGTATCGGCGATGGTATCGGCCGCGCGTGCAAACAGATACGACAGTCCCATCTGATCGCGCACCCCTGCCGGCAACACGTTAAGCGTGAGGTAAAACGACCGGGAGACCTGCTTGAGAATGTCATGCAGAAGCTCGTGTGTAGCGGGATCGGTGCTCAAAGATAGGAATTCCAAGACGTTCAATCAGGGCCGAACATTACATGGTGCCGAACCTGAACGTCAAGATATTGCGTTCTTCAAGGTTGGTATTTAGGAAGAGAAACTTCAGATTTTGAGCGGGTGGCGTTAATGAAGCCGCAATTAAAACGATAACTTGGAGCCCAAGTAAAATCAGGGCAGATTCATCGTTTATGCTGCTCGCGTAGGATGGGTGGAGCGTAGCGTAACTCATCGAAAGATCCTCCGCAAAATGATTCAAGCCAGCCTAGGCGAGGGTCAGATTGGACGGACTGATGGGCAACATTTGGTTTGATCCAGCACGGCGTCAAGGAGAGCCTCGTCAGATATGCTTTTGGATCTTGCCATGGATAATTTGTAAACGTATATTCATTTATAAATCAATAGGAGATTGGAACGAATGGCGAGAATTCTCGGCTATATTGCCTCAAGCCTTGACGGCGTCATTGCGACCGACGATAACAACCTGGACTGGCTCTTCCAATACAACGATATGGATTTGGGAGAACATGACTACAAATTGTTTATCAAGCGTATCCGTACGGTTGTTATGGGGCGCGGCACCTACGATTTTATCGCCAACGATCCGGCTCCATGGAATTATGGAGACCAAAGGGTTTTGGTTGTTACTTCAAGCCCCATCGATCGCCCGAAAGGGGAACTCGAGGTGCGCAGCGACGTCGACGCTCTCATCGCCGAGTTACGTGCATTGGAAGATGGTGACGTATGGATGCTCGGAGGCGGGCAATTGCAAATGACATTTCTGGAAAAAGGCGCCCTGGATGAGATCGAAATCTACCTCATTCCCGAGTTGTTGGGCGGTGGACGCCCGCTGTTTCCCGCTACAGGTCATCGCGATAGTCCAAAGCTGATTAGTGCGCAACAAATGGATAGAGGATGCGTACGTCTTCACTACCGCTTTGACCGTTTCGAGTGAGCCGAAAATTGTCGTAAAACTACCGGAGACTGTGACATGCTTCACCGCCAGGTGGGCGACTTCCTGGACATCGCTTTAAGCTTCATGGTGCTGTATTTAGGCGTGGTGATCTAGCGTTGACTGACAGCATTTGGGCATCACGCGTCGTGATGCAAGCATATCAAGATAATATTAATCCCGGCATATTCTCTCTACGTCTGACCCATAGCGCTATCAGAATCATTCCCGCCAGCATCATCGCGTAACTTTCCGGCTCCGGTATGGCGGTAATCATTCCAATCTGGCCGTTAAGGCTCACCAGATACAAATTACCAAAGCCATCTTCGCCGAATGAAGAAACTCGTCCGGAAATGCCGGTTGGAGACAGCAGTTCGGCGGTTCGGTCAGTGAGTTCCGTAATGCCGGAGCCGATGAAACGGAAAGACATCACGTGGTCGGTAACAAAGTCGGCGAAGAAGTAAGTACCTTGCAGGCCATCGATCAGCGATCCGCGGTATACATAGCCGCCGGTGATTGAAGCGCCTAAACCATTATGATCATATTCGAAGATTGGTGGTGTGTGATTTGAAGGTTGTATATCGTTGGGAAAATTCAACCGGGTTCCCTCGAACACGCGCCAGCCATAGTTGGCACCAGCGCTGCCGATGTTGATTTCTTCTCGATTATCCTGCCCGGCATCCGCGATATAGAGAGTGCCTGTTTCCCGGTCGAAGCTGTCGCGGTATGGATTACGCAGTCCGTAAGCATAGATTTCAGGGTTGATTCCGGGGTTGCCATTCGCCAGATTGCCGTCGGGAATCGCGTAGCCATATTGTGTGGTGTCATTGGGGAAGCGGTCTGCCGCTACGTCGACACGCAGCATTTTGCCAAGATTATCCTTGAGGTTTTGCGCGCGATTATTGGGATCGTCACGAGATCCGCCATCTCCGGTGCCGATATAAAGATTGCCAGCCTCGCCGGGGCGAAAACCAATCCAGCCCGCCTTGTGGTTGCTGAATCCGGTCTGCGCAATGGTGATCACAGTCTGCGAGCTGGCGGCATCCGCTACATTAGGCTGTGCGATGCTGGCTTGATAGGTGGCAACCACCGTATTGAGAGTGGTCTTGTCGATATAGTTGACATAGAAGCGCCGATTATCCCCGAAGTTCGGATCGAACGTCATGCCAAGCAGACCGCGCTCGCCCCTGGTATCGACCGAGCCGGATAAGTCGAGAAAAGGCGTTGGCAGCACCGTCCCGTTCTCAAGGATCTTGATCAAACCGCCTTTCTCGACAATGAACAGGCGTGAATCTCCCTCGGGCGCAGTCGCGAACAACGGCTGGTCAAGGCCTGTCGCGACAATCCGGGTTTGCAGGGCGGGAACCGTTTGTGCAAATGCGACACCGGCAAATACTGTAGCGAATAGGGCGGAGAATATTTTAATCATGATAGCTCCTCGGAATCAGAACCCATGGCGAAGTAATACTGGCACGGTATTCTCACCAAACTTCCAATAGACGATGGGATCTCACTAAAAATAGTATCTCTTTTTATATAGAAAACTCAAAGCTGCTTGTCAATCCAAATATGAAAAATTACGTTCGTCAATTTATTGGTCAAGCTTGTAATTCTTATGAGCAAGCATCAGGGTGCGTGCGCAGAATACTGTTTTAGTACCGCAGGTTATTGCGCATTTCGTTTTATCTTTTTACAAATTCGGTGCGCCAGCAAATAAAAATTAAGTTGCTATACTTAATTTTTAATTGTCCCCATTACTGGAGGCCGCATGATTCATGAAGTAAGGGGCGATATTCTGTTGAGTCATGCTCAGGTCATCGCTCATGGGGTTGCTCCTGATGATCATTTCAATCACGGATTGGCCTTGAGCCTGGGTGAGCAATGGCCGGCCATGGTCAAGGATTTCCGGCATTACTGCCACACTGCACAGCCGAAATCTGGTAATGCGTGGGTGTGGTCCGGTGCGATGAGTAAACGCATTGTCAATTTGCTTACTCACGAAGCGCTGCATGGTCCAGGTAGCGGATCAGGGCGTGCCACAACCAAGTATGTCAATGAGGCACTGCGTGAATTGCGTTATCTATTGGAGAATGACAAATTCACCAGCCTGGCGTTACCGCGTCTTGCCACCGGCGCAGGTGGACTGGATTGGGATGTGGTGCGGCCGCTGGTTGCGCATCATCTTGGTGAGTTGGCGTTGCCCATCTATATCTATACTCATTACGAGAAGGGAGTCCAGGCCATCGAGCCGAGACCGGGGTGAGCCTCTGTAATGGAGCAATGGGAAATCGATGATATTGGTTTCTTGCCCAATAGTGTGGTTCATCATGCCAAACTGGCTTTTGCTTGGATCTTAATCATCATGGCGTATTGGTGGCACGATGTGTGACGGGATGAAGTCGCAGGGTCTGCCGGGGTGGACCCGGCAGAAATGGCGTTGGTTTGCCGGCAACCCAATCGGCATGACCGCTACCATAGTATGGCGAGAGCGGGTGGCCGCTCTGTCCGCCGGGCATTTCGAAATAGCCGTGCTCTTCATCGCCTGGTGCGACCGCGAAACGCTGTGAAGCACCGAAATCCGGCGTTTGCACGCGTGGCATATGGATGTCACCAGGTAGAGCGTCTTTCCGCATGTCCAGCCAGTTTGCGACAAATTCCGGCAGAATGCTGCTAAGCGGATGCCGGATGCGCGCGGTGTTACGCTCGCCCCAGCGGCGTTCGGCGATGCCACCCGGCAGACTTTGCATGCGTATGGCTACGCGTTTGGCACAGCTGACGAGCAAGTCATCCCAGCCAGCGTAAACCGGCGGCAACAAGTGCTGTGGACGATGCTCGATCAATGTCCACACCACATATTCGGCCTGATTCAGCTTTGGCAGCACAAAGTTCGGGTCGTTGCGCCGGATGGCAGCGGCAAAGCCGCTGAGCACACTGTCGATGACTTCCTGGCGGAATGCGCGCACCAAGCGATAAGCCACGGAATCCGTAGAAGCATGTCCGTTCCAATCGAGGAGCGCCTGCTGCATTTCGGTGTGCCAGGGCGCTGGTTCCATTCGATTCAAGGTGAGCTCGAGAAATTTTTTCCAGCGCGTGAGGAATAATGCGCGATCATCAAGCTGAATCGCCAGCATGCTGGCTGGCGAGAAGTGGCCATGTTCGCGCAAGCCGTCGCGAATTTGCATTGCGCGCGCGCCAAGGTCGTAGCCGCCATCGCCGAGCCGGTCGAGCAGCAAACCGTCGACGGTACGTGCATTGGCGGTCCAAAGACGCCGCTCCGGTGGATCGACAATCAGCGGGTACTGTGTGGGCATGAGCCAGCCATTCCATCCGGTATCCGGTTTGCTCCAGTCCGCGGGAAGTGTTGGATCATAGCCGCTGGTCCGCGCGGGAATCCGGCCTGCGATGGTCCAGGCAATTTTGCCATCCCGATCGCCGACGATAAAGTTCTGGGCCGGAATGCCCGCATTCTGCGCAATCGTGATTGCCTCATTCACGGTTTTCGCTTGCTCCAAAAGAGTAAGCTCCATATTTACCGCGCCAGATCGGTGCGCGGCCCACGCCAGCGCGAGCGGCGTACCGTCATGGTCGGTAGCCAGGACAGGACCCCATTCCGTCTCGTACACATCCAGCGTCTCATCATCCCCGCCCCGTGCACGCAGGATTTCGCGGTGAATGGTAACGGAACTCCATCCCGTCGCGCTGCGATAACGGGAAGCATCCTCCGGATGATGGATAACGCGAACCCAATCGGCGTAATCACCATAACTGTTGGTAAAGCTCCAGGCGATCTTGCGATTTGAGCCGACGACGATGGCGGGTGTACCGGGCAGACTGGCACCGATGATATCGTTCATGAGCCCGGTTTGGTGCGTGTTCGGATAGATCAGGCGCGCCCGGAACCAGATATTCGGTACACGAAGAACCAGATGCATGTCATTGGCGATCAGTGCGGCACCAGCAGCCAATGAGCCAGCGACCGCAAAGCTGTTACTGCCGGGAAGAAAGTCGTCGCTGTACTCATCGTCGTGCATGAGGCCAGGGTCAAGCTTGTGCAGATCCAGCTCGTCAGCGGAGGGAAGCCGTGGCCACTCAAGCGCCGTGCCGATGAGCGGCGCATCCCATGCGCCGCCACCGGCGGTAAGAAACCGATAGGCGGCTTCCGGGAGAGCTGCGCGCATGGTGGAGAACGCGAGCTCGCGACGATTATCGCCACCACTCAGCATGAAGTACATTGCCTTGACAACCAGTATGCTGTCCTCGCTGCGCCATGCGAGCGGGCGTGCACGCGTCAGTAGATACGGAAATGGCCGCACCATCAGGGCATCGAGACCCTCATTTACGCCATCGCGATAGACATCGAGCAATTCGCGCTGTATGGCTGGTAACCCTTCCAGTATTGCCGACGCACGTGCGCGCATGCGATGCATCCGTGCTTTGCGGTCCGCCGGCAACGCGACAGGCCCGAACAATTCGGCCAGTTCTCCGGCTGCCTTGCGCCGCATCAGATCCATTTCGAAAAAGCGCTCCTGCGCATGGACATAACCGAGTGCCCGAACCAGATCGTGACGATCCTGCGCGCGTAGTGTCACGCTGCCAAGCGCATCTCGCTCGACGGTTACGGGCGCGGTCAGCGCCGTCATGTCCACTGTTCCGTCGTATTGAGGCAGGCTGCCGCGTAGCACCAGCCATGCGGTGCCTACCAGCAGCAATGTCAGTATCAGTAGTCCAGGCAGGAGCCGGGAGATCTGGCGCAGCGCGGCGGTCATATAGGAAGCGTAGAAGTTGGAAATGGTTGTGCCGGTGCCAGCCTGGCTTGGCGCATCCGGTTTCCGGGAACCAGGCTTGCGGCCAACCGAGGCTGATGCTGATCAAGCAAACTCAGGAAGATTCTAGTTTCTGGCGGATGAACTCGATACGTTCGCGGTTTACGCCTAAATCGCTGCTTCCCAGGCGCGAGGACGAGCGTACTTGAATCACGCCCGCAGCCGGGTCAAACCAAAACTCGGCGTCATCCACATACTTCATGATCCGGGTAGTAAATTGTGCGTAAAGATAATCGGGGTCCATTTTGACTATTTGCGCGCCGTTCATCGTCTTGATGATGCTGGCGATGCGGGTCAGCGTGGCGGCGCCATCATCCTTCATTGATAGTGGCGCGATGCTGGCATACGCACGCTGAGGATGGTCCGGGTAGAGCGATGCCTGACTTGAGACACTGTTTGGGGTTTTTGAGGGAGGCTTAAGTCTTCCCTCATGCACGCCCAGATCAGTGGGCGGCGTGCCCTTCAGCAGCCCGAGTTGACCCGCGAGGACTCCCGTGATGATCACGAGGGCAATGATAATAAGCAGCCACTTAATAATAACCATAGCGAGATCCCGCCGCAAACTGAAGTAATAGAGCAGACGATGTGTTTAGCAGCTCCGCGGGGTTTTTAATTTTTTGCTTCGATTCTTCAAATCCGGCAGGCTGCCCGCGGATGCGGTCATGCTATCATTCTATGTATTCTTCCATTTAGGATAATGGCTTTCCACTCGGTAGCCTACTTGGTTTTGCTGTTTGAGAGTATAAATTCCGCCAAGCGTTGCGCTGGCTCACCCTTGATATTGGGGAATGCGGGCATGGACATGCTTCCTTTATGTATTTTCTGGATAATGGCATCCTTGTTCGCCACGGCGGCAGTCAATGTCATCACATTGCCGGCTGCTTCCGGCTTGTGGCATTTGGTGCAGTTTGCGTAGAATATATCTTCCCCGCTTGCACTCTCGGGTGGCGTGTAACTATCGGTCTTCGAGCAACCAACCAAACTTGCCAATGCAGAAACCGCTAACAGCAAGGTTACTTTCTTCATTTTTTATTCTCCAATTTATTGTCTGAGGGTGGGGATTCTGGAATTACTTTTCATGGATAAGTATTATCCTGATTATATCTCGTTAGCCTGATAGTTCAGGTACTGTATTGCCCGGCGCCAGTTTTGAGCGCGACTATGAAATATGGTGTGTTGCCTGTGCGAGTAGAATTTCCTCAGACTGGAATTATTCGGAACTTCCCGAGTGACCGAGGAGCCGAAGGGCCAGCAGCAAAGTCAGCGGAAGATAAATGAGCAGTCCCGTCATGCCGAGAAGTGATTCACCAATCCAGAATGTGACAGCGAGATTGAAGATCAATACGCCATAATAGAGACCGCAACCCAGAAGTACATGCCCGGTCACCGACCGGTCAATGGAGAGACCGGTCTGAAGGAGCTTGCGATCTAAAGGAAGATAGGCGCAAAGCGAGAGGAAGCCGACAACAGCCCAGCCAAGATAATTTTCCACGGGTACACCAAAGTGTGTGCCCGGTTCAGGGTAGTAATAAATCTGACCGAGAAACCAGCGCTCCCCGCGAAGCGCGACCGGATCAATGATGATGTCGATGAAGACGAAAAAAAGAATGGTCAGGAGCACAACAGGCCAGCCCGTTCTTGTAGCGAGAGGGAACTGCATTCCGATTATGCCGCCCCGCCCTGTGTTCCGTTTGCTGAAGGCGGGCAGGAGAAAAGCCAGAGCCATGCAGTAACTCGCATAAAGAAGGAAGGGAAATGAGAGAGAATCCATAAATGGAATATCCGTGATATACAATTCCTGTCCGACGGTCGAACCGGTATAGTGGTACCAGCCAAACGGGATACCGGTGCGGGTGGAAGAGAACTCGCACAGAAGTGCCACAATCCATGTGATTACGAAGAAATACCAAGTTCTCCGCCAGCCGATCAGGCGGGGTGCAGAGAATAGGAATGCCGCGAGAAATGCGAATACATAAGGGCGGAGAATAATTGTTTTAAGGAGGAGGCTCAAGAATTCCATCAAGGTTCCATCGGTTCGGGGAGTCAGGCTCACAATTCCGAGATGCCGTTGCAGACTCCCATCCATATTGTTTATTATGCGATTCAAAATTCCCTTGTTGCAGCGTATTACTGCTGCAATGTATGAGATTATCGGGCATTTATGGTATCGAATGCAGAGAAATCAACGATATCAATGAATCTGCCGTATATCTCGCTTACTCAATCAATCATGCAATGTAGCGTAGAACTGAATCCATATCCGGATCTTCAATAACCTATAGAGATCAAAATACAGTTTTGATAACTCCATCGTGAGGCGTGCGCTCAAGTTTCTTGCCCTTGTTGTCCTGATCCTGCTTCTCGTCGCGCTGACTATTGCCGCTTTCCTTCTCTACTGGGAAGCGGAAACTTCCACATACCAGGCACACCGTCTCGGAAAGTTGGCCGATGAGCTGAGCTGGGAAGTAAAAAGCGGACCGAGCGAGGATTCCCATTTTCCGCAGTCAGGACCCTATGATATACGTCTGGGCTATAGCCGATTGCCGGAGCTGCTTCATAATCTCGTCATACACGGTTTTCATGTGCAGGCGCAGGCACGAGCTTCCGCACGCATGAAGGAACTTGTTGCGCAGGGCTTGTTTGTCCCTTATCACGAGAAAACCCAGGCTGGCCTGGAAATTTCCGCCGGCGGGGGGCAACCATTGTATCGCGCCACATTCCCCAGTCGTGCTTACGAAAACTTCGAAGCGGTTCCATCGTTGGTGACGAACAGCCTGTTATTCATCGAGAATCGCGAGTTGCTGGATCCCACTCGCCCAAGAAAGAATCCCGCTATCGAATGGGATCGGCTAGGCAGAGCAATACTGGACAAGATAATCCAGGTCTTCCGTCCCGAACACGGCGTCGTAGGGGGCAGCACGCTGGCAACACAGATCGAGAAATACCGCCATTCTCCCAACGGAATGACGATTACGCCGCAAGACAAACTTCAGCAGGTCGCGTCCGCCTCCGTGCGCGCTTACCTGGACGGGGAGGAAACGTTACCCGCCCGTAAGCGTATCGTAGTGGATTATCTCAATACGGTCCCCCTCGCCGGTGCCGCAGGTTTCGGCGAAGCGAACGGACTGGGAGATGGTCTATGGGTATGGTACGGCCTGGATTTTGATGAAACCAATCATATCCTCGGTTCCCAATTCGTCGAAGGTGATGCACTTATCGAGCCGGCGCGCTTCTACAAGCATGTACTAAGTCTGATCATCGCGCAGCGTAGACCTTCCTATTATCTTCTCGCTGGACGCAAGTCGCTCGAAGAACTTACTAACAGTCATCTGCGGGTGCTTGCCCAGGCTGGCGTGATTCCTCCCAGCCTCAGGGATGCCGCGCTGGAAATCCCGTTACGCTTCCGCAATACCGCGGCACCTGAAGAAATCAGGAACTTCTCTGCTCAAAAAGCCGTTAATGCGGTGCGCATACGTCTCGCGTCCCTGCTCGGATTAAAGCGCATGTATGATTTGGACCGGCTGGATTTATCGGTGCAAAGCACTCTTGACCAAGATCTCCAACAGAAAACCACTGATATGCTGCGCCGGCTAAAAGACCCGGAATATGCAAAAGCGGCGGGACTTTACGGATCCCGTATGCTGGATACGGAGGATCCGGGCAAGATTGTCTACAGCTTCACGCTCTCGGAGTTGACTCCGGAAGGAGCGAAATTCCGGATTCAGGCTGATAATTTCGATCAACCCCTGGATATCAACAAAGGGACCAAGCTTGATTTGGGTTCCACCGCGAAATTAAGAACGTTGGTAACTTACCTTGAAATTGTCGAAGCACTGCATGGAAAATATGCGGCGTTGGACAAGAAATCTTTACTTAAACAAGAGGTGGATCCAAGCGATATGCTTAGCCGCTGGGCGATCGGTTATCTACTGCAGAGCCCGGACAAGAGTCTGGCAACCATGCTGGATGCCGCTCTGGAGCGCAACTATTCGGCCAATCCTGACGAACGTTTTTTTACGGGTGGCGGTGCGCATGTATTTCACAATTTCACGCGTGAAGACAATCGCAAGTTTCTGAGCGTCCGCGAGGCAACGCTGAAGTCAGTCAATCTCGTATACATCCGTCTGATGCGGGATATCGTGCGCCACTATATGTTCCACATTGCGGGTTCGTCCGCCAAGATACTAAAGGACGCCGGGGACCCTGACCGGGAAGGGTATCTCAGACGATTCGCGGACAAGGAAGGTAAGCAGTTTATTAACCGGTTTTATTCTAAATATAAGGATAAAGCGGCGACACCGGATATGATTCGTAGCGTTTTCTTTGCCAGCTTCCGGCACACGCCGCGCCGTTTGGCAGCCGCATACCGTTACCTTTATCCCGATTCGACATTTGCGGAATTCGAGAAGTTTATGCGGCCGTATCGGTCCGTTTTTAAACGCCTGACCCCGGATTTCCTTCAAGATCTTTATGAGAGCTACGGCCCCGGCAAATACTCACTGGCCGATCAGGGCTATATTGTCACCGTCCATCCCTTGGAGCTATGGCTGGTACGCTATTTGACCACTCATCCGGGCGCGCAATATGCGGATGTGATCAAGGCCAGCACTGATGAGCGGGTAGCTGTCTACCGCTGGCTGTTCACGACGAAATACAAGAACTCGCAGGATAGCCGAATTCGCGGACTTCTGGAGATTGAAGCATTTCTTGAAATTCATCGCAGCTGGAAGCGGCTCGGCTATCCTTTCGATTCACTGGTGCCGTCGCTCGCCACCGCTATCGGGAGTTCGGCGGACCACCCGGCCGCACTTGCCGGACTGATGGGCATCATTCTCAATGACGGAGTGCGGGTTCCAGCGGTGCTGATCGAACGCCTGCACTTTGGCGCAGGTACACCTTTTGAAACCATCGTCGAGCCGACACCCGTCCAGGGTGAAAGGATATTCTCCCCCGAATTGGCAGCGGCGGTGCGTGGCGTGTTAACCGATGTAGTGGCGTCGGGAACTGCTTCGCGACTCGCCCGCGCCATGGTGGAAGAAGATGGTAATGTGGAGGAGGACGGCAATGAAATTCTGATCGGGGGAAAGACAGGGACGGGAGATCACCGTTACATTACCTTCTCGTCTCCGGGTGTCGTCAAGGAATCCCGTGCAGTAAACCGTTCTGCCACTTTTGTGTTCTTCATCGGCGATCGTTTTTTCGGAACGATGACCGCATTTGTGCCGGGTGCGGATGCCGCGGATTATAAATTCACGTCGGCGCTTTCCACGCAAGTCGTGAAGCATCTCTTGCCCGTCCTGAAACCACTCACCGATAAGGCTCAGCCGCTGCCTGAACAAATTTTGGAAAAAAAACCGATCAAACGCGAATTGCCTAAAGTGAAAAAAAAGTCTGAAATGAACAAAAGAAAGCCTGAAATGAATAAGAGAAAGTCCGAGATGAACTCGAGTTAAGGAACCTCTGGAATATTGCGAGACTCGCAAAATGGTTTAATCGCACCTTCCTGCGGAAGGAATCGCTCCGCCCCGCACGGTTGCATTCCGCGACGGTCCGCCCTACCCGGTACCCAAAAATCGCGCACTTTACCCCGTCCCACTGCCGGATTAAAGTTCAATCATCACTGCTGATCCATCGTAAGAAAACGATTAATCCTAGAATAAATCCAAGACCTAAAACGGCCTTTAGAAATTCCTTGACGAACCAAAACAGCATAGATTCATAAAGATCCAATTATTCTTTCCTTTCAAAAGGGCGGTTATTTCCGGGACCACCACCACAGCAACAGTGACAGGAAAAGGGATACCAGCAGGCCCGTGGTCAGAGGAAAGTAAAGCCTGAAATTCTCCCGTTCGATAATAATGTCTCCCGGCAGCCGTCCGAAAGGCAGTTTCGACAGCCACGGCCATGCGAGGCCCATAAACACCAGCAGTATCCCGAGCAAGATGAGTAGGCGTTGCATAAACGATGCGGCGGGGATTGGGTTTGCCTGGCGTAGCGAAACATAATTCTGTTCTTCACAACGTTTAGCTGGTTTTGCGCCGTGAGCCTCCAATTATCTCCCTTGCAAACCCTCCAGATTGATGACAGTCAGGGCCGGCATGAATCTTGAACGATACGTTTGAGAATGTGCAGCCGGTCATGAAAAAAATGTTCGGCGCCAGGAACGACAACCACCGGCAATTCCTGAGGGGCTGCCCAGGCCAGGACAGTCTTGAGAGGAACCACGTCGTCCTGATCACCGTGAATGATAAGGATATCCGTGATAGGTTCCATGTCCTGTCTGGCGCCGGGATGAGCGATGGGTGGAACGTTCAATCGTTCCACCGATGGCGCTACCATGATCAATTTTTGCGGCCTGAGCCGTTGCGCGGCATACGCCTGAATTGCCCCGCCGAAGGAAAATCCAACCAGCATCAATGGCGGAGACTCATTGAAGGCGGAAGAAAATTGATTTCCGGTGGTTTCAACCACCGCAAGCACGTCTTCGATCTCGCCCGTCCCATTGTCGTTACCTGAGTAACGATTACCTTCGCTTTGTTCCACACCGCGAAAATTGAATTTGACCGCGATGAATCCCAGTTCGAGCAAAGTCTTGAAGAGGGTATAAACAACCTTGTTGTTCATCGTTCCGCCATACAGCGGGTGAGGGTGCGCAATGACGGCTATACCGCGTGGATGATCAATATCCGGCTCGGCCAGAACCGTTTCCAGCTTTCCCGCAGGACCATCAATAAAAAACTTTTTGGGACGTGAATCCAGCAATGAGCGCAGCCCTATAATTCGCCTGTGTCAGATTCTCAGCCGTTCGACCACCCGGCCATTTTTCAGATGTTCCTCAATGATTTCATCGATGTCTTCCTTATCCACATACGTATACCAGACATCTTCCGGATAGACCACAATAACCGGCCCCTCATTGCAACGATCAAGACATCCCGCATTGTTGATCCGCACCCTTCTGTTCTTGCTGTCGAGCCTGAGCGCCTTGACACGATCCTTGGCGTAATCGCGCATGACTTGAGCGCCATGATTATTACAGCACGCTGCTCCCGCTTCGCGCTGATTGACGCAGAAAAATACGTGCCGCTGATAGTAGCTCATAAAAAATATTTTAGAAGTGGATGGCTAAAGATTATACCGGAACGGATGAGTATTTCCATGGTGGATGCTATATCGGCGAAGTGTGGTTGTGACTGGGCAGGCCGCCGGCTATCTCAATTTTATTTCGGTCCATAACCGGCTTAGCAGGCGGCGTTGCTTGCGGTCAAGGTCACGAAGCATTTCCAGCCGGCTGAGCAATGCAGTGTCTGGAAATATCGCTTCGTTGTTGGCAATTTCAGGCCGGATATATTGCATCGCATCCGTGTTGGGATTGCCGGATCCGATGAGATTGGTCAGCTCGGCGGAGTTTCTTCCGTCCAGCATGAAATTAATGAATTGATGAGCGAGATCGGGACGATTCCCGCTTCGATGCAGCACCATGCTGTCGAGTGCCAGCACCGCGCCCTCCTTTGGGCTTGCGTAGCTGATCGTGAATTCGCGCTTCGTTTTTGTGGCATCAAGTGCCGCCTGAAACATGTCATTAGAATATCCGTGTGCCACCCACAGATTGCCTACCGCCAACTCCTTGACATAGCTGGTGTTGCTGAAAGCTGCCCAGTAAGGCTTCGCACGCACGATCAGTTCCGCTGCCTGCTTCCAGTGCCCCTCATCGGTATCGTTAACCGAATAGCCCAAATACTTTAGTGCCGCCGCCATCAATTCTCGCTGACTATCGAGTACGGTTACGCGACCCTTGATTTTTTCCAGGTATTTCGGCTCAAAAATGATTGCCCAGGTATCGGTAGGTAAACCGAGCTCCTTTATTTTTTCCTGATTGAAGCCGAGCAGGGTAAGCGTATAGGCATAAGGAACGGAATACTTGTTGCCGGGATCGAAAGCGGTATCGAGGTATGCGGAATTGATGTTTTTGAGATTGGGCAGTAACGATTTATCCAGCGGCTTGAGTGCGCCCTGCCGAATAAGCGTATCCATCGCGTTGCCGGTGGGGACGATAAGATCATAGCCAGTCGCGCCGGCCGCCAGCTTCGCCAGCATTTCCTCGTTGTCGGAATAATAGTCCTGCGCAAGCTTGCAATGGCAGAGTTCCTGGAAGCGCTCGATTGTTCGCGGCGCGATATAGTTATTCCAATTGAATAGGTGAAGAATATTTTCGGCCGTGCTGGCCGTATTCTGATCCTGTCTTGTACAGCCCGTAACGAATGGAATCAGCCACGCGAGCAATAAAAATGATATCAGCGGTAAAGTGAGCAAACGCCGTGAACTCATTATTTTACTATTTCGGGCGGCATTTTGACTTCGCCCGATGAAGTGCGCGATTCCAGCCTGGCCGCGATGATGATCATGACCAGCGTGAGTAGCATCAGCAACGTGGAAATGGCATTCACTTCCGGCGTCACCGCGACCTTTATCATGGTATAGATCTGGATGGGGAGTATCGGTTCGCCGACACCTTTGGTAAAGAAGGTAATGACGAAGTCATCAATGGACAGGGTGAACGACATCAAGGCACCCGCCACCACCGCCGGCATGATAAGCGGCAAGGTAACAAGGCGGAAAGTCTCCCATCGGGATGCACCGAGATCGCGTGCCGCCTCAAAGATGCTTTCATCCATGCCCTGAAGCCGCGCCCGTACGATAATGGCGACGAAGCCGATACAAAACGTGGTGTGCGCGATGATGATGGAAACCATGCCGAGCGTCATGTTCAGGACTTGCAAAAAGAATAGTAATAACGACACACCCAGCAGGATCTCAGGCATTGCCACCGGCGTGAATACCAATATCGGCAGAACCTTGAGTTTGTATCGATGTATCGCCAGGCCGGCCATCGTGCCAAGCACGGTGGCGCTAAAACTCGCGCTGAGCGCGATGATGAGCGAATTGCGCGCGGCGGTGAGCATTTCCGTGTTGTTGAACAGCGCCTGGTACCAGGACAGTGTAAAGCCTACCCACTCGGCATTCAGCCTGGAATCGTTGAACGAATACATCACCACGATCGCGAGCGGAATATACAGAAAGGCGTAGATCAGCACCGCTACGAACCACAGCCAGATACTGCCGCGGCTCATGCTACGCGCTGTCCGGTGGCGGAGCGCGCGAACCATGTCGCCAGCCCGGCGATGGATAGGACCGCCAGTGTCAGCATGATTGAAAGCGCCGAACCGAAAGGCCAGTCGCGGGTACCGAGGAATTGATCCTTGATCAGGTTGCCGATGAGAATATCGCCCGTACCACCCAGTATATCGGGCACTGCGAACATGCCCAGCACCGGAATGAATACCAGCGCGGAGCCTGAAAATACACCCGGCAGGGATAGGGGCCAGGTGACGCGCCAGAAGCGTTGCCACCCGGTGGCGCCAAGATCTTGCGCCGCATCCAGTAGGGAGGGATCGTGCTTCTCCAGATTGGTGTAAAGCGGCAATATCATGAACGGCAGGTGCACATAAACCATGCCTACCAATACCGCGAACGGCGAGAATAACAATGTCACCGGCCCGATGCCGAATGCGTCGAGGATGGCGTTGACGAAATGGCTGAGTGCGGATTCCGGTCCGAGAATGATTACCCAGGCATAAATGCGAATGAGGAAGTTGCTGGCAAACGGAAGTACCACCAGCAGGACCATCAGATTGCGGAAGCGTTTTTCACTGCGTGCGATCAGCAATGCCAGCGGATAGGCCATGATGAGGCAAATCAAAGTGGTGGCTAGCGCAACGCCGAAGGATTTGAGGAAAATTCTGGCATACAGAACGTCGCTGAAAAAGAACTGGTAAGCCTCCGGTGTGAATCCATATTCGCCGGGAGTTTTTCCCACGGGCGCGGCAATGGGTGCCAGGCCCCCAAACTCACCCGGAAAGCGGAATGAGGTGAGAATCATGATCAGGCTCGGCGCGACAAAGAAAACCACCAGGAACAATAGTGGCGGACCACTCACCAGGAATCTGGCGGCACGGTTCTCTCTCGGAGTTTCCTTAGTCATTGAGGAAAATACCCGCATCGTGGCGCCACGAGACGCCGACTTCATCCCCGACTTCGAAAAATGTAGCGCGTCCCGGTGATGAGTTGGGCAGCAACGCCTCGATATAAGCGCCATTGGAGAGTTCCACGATATAGGTCGTGACATCTCCGATATACAGAAAATCATGTACTTTGCCGATAAAATGGTTCTTCAACCGAGGCTCTTCCGAAGGATGGGAAATTCGAACCTGTTCGGGACGAATTGCCATCACGCCGTTATCGCCCACTTTTACACCTTCCTTCCCGGCAGTGATCACTTCGCCCAATTCCCCTATATCAAGCTTCAGGTGCGAAGGTGCGGCCTCCACGATCTTTGCGTTCATCATGCTGATCTTGCCGATGAAATCCGCCACGAAACGGTTTCTTGGGAAACCGTAGATTTTGGAGGGTTCGTCAATCTGTTCAACATTGCCGTGATTCATCACCGCAATGCGATGTGACAGCGCCAGGGCTTCATTCTGGGCATGGGTAACGAAAACGAAGGTAACGCCTACTTCCTTCTGAAGGTTGATGAGTTCGATCTGCATCTCCTCGCGCAACTTCGCATCCAGCGCGCCCAGCGGTTCGTCCAGCAGCAGTAGCCGGGGGCGATTGACCAGTCCTCTGGCAAATGCCACGCGCTGTTTTTGACCGCCCGACAATTCGTGTGGAAAACGGTTGCCGAAATCCGGTAAACGCACGTTATCCAGCGCGTCTCCAACCCTGGTTTTTATTTCTTGTGGCGTTTTCCTCGCCATCTTGAGCGGGAATGCGATATTCTCGGCTACCGTCATATGCGGAAACAACGCATAGGTTTGGAATACGGTATGGACGGGACGTTTTTCCGGCGGCGTGCCCACCATATCCTTGCCGTCCAGAAGAATTTGACCGGAATCGGGAAGATCGAATCCGGCGATCATTCGCAAGAGCGTGGTTTTGCCGCAACCCGATGGCCCCAGCAGCGTGAAGAACTCACCTGTCTCAACGCTAATGCTGACATTATCGACCGCGGTGTAGCTGCCAAAGCGCCGGGTTACATTACGGATTTCCAGGAGCGACATAGTCGTGCCAATGAAAAATCGGGGATTTTACCAAAATTCTTTCAGATCGCCGCGTCTGGTATTGCCGCCGCATATACATGACACTCATAGAGTGCTTCGTGGAGCTAATGTGGAGCGGGGCGGAACCAGCCCCGCGGCGGGACGATCAGATTTGCCGGGTTTTTGTCTCCTTTTATGGGGGAGAACCGATGGCTCGGAGACTTATAACCTTATTGCAACATCTGCCACAGCATTACTACCGCCAACAACATCACAAGAATGGAAAGCAAGCGATTCTGACGTTTTTTTTCCACTACAAATTCACTCATTTTTTGTTCCAGCTCCTTTGTGCGGATTTCGCTTAAGGAATGATGAAGCAGACGGGGAAACTGCGGCAGCATTACCGCCCAGCTTGATGCCTCCTTGCCCAAACGGCGAGTGAGTCCGCGCCAGCCGAGTTGTTCAGACATCCAGTTTTCCAGGAATGGTTTTGCGGTTGTCCACAGATCAAGGTCGGGGTCGAGATCGCGCCCCAATCCTTCGATATTCAATAGGGTCTTTTGTAACATTACCAGTTGCGGCTGGATTTCGACGTTGAACTGGCGCGATGTCTGAAACAGACGCAACAATACGCGGCTAAAGGAAATTTCCTTTAGCGGTTTGTCAAAAATAGGTTCGCAAACGGCACGGATCGCAGTTTCAAAATCATCAACACGGGTATTTTTCGGTGCCCATCCCGCCTCGACGTGCGCTTCCGCGACGCGCTTGTAATCACGGCGAAAGAACGCCAGAAAGTTCTGCGCCAGATAATTCTTGTCCTCGTCAGTAAGCGTCCCCATTATGCCGAAATCCACCGCAATGTAACGGCTGTCACTGCCAACAAAAATATTACCGGGATGCATATCGGCATGGAAATAGCCGTCACGGAATACCTGGGTAAAAAAGATTTCCACGCCGACGCGGGCGAGTCTCGGGATATCCACCCCCTGCTCGCGCAATGTCGTTACGTGGCTAATCGGCGTGCCTTTTACGCGCTGCATCACCATGACACCGGAATAGCAGTAGTCCCAATAAACTTCCGGAACCAAAAGCAGGGGGGAATCAAGAAAATTGCGCCGCAACTGACTGCAGTTGGAGGCTTCGCGCATGAGATCGAGTTCGTCTCCCAAATGCCGGGAAAATTCGTTCACCACTTCGCGCGGTTTCAATCGTTTGCCGTCAGGCCACAGCGCTTCAACCAGCCAGGCGCCGGTCTCCATCAATGCCACATCATGAGCAATTATTGGGGCAATGCCGGGGCGCAGCACCTTCACCGCGACTTCTGTGCCATCTTGCAGCACCGCCAGATGGACTTGGGCGATTGATGCGCTGGCTACCGGCTCCGCGTCGAATAGCAGGAAGACCTCGTTGACAGGTTTCCCATAGATCTGTTCCAGTGTCGCAAGGGCGAGGCTGGAAGGAAACGGCGGAACCTGATCCTGCAATTTGGCCAGTTCGTCGGCGATATCTTGTGGCAGAAGGTCACGGCGGGTGGAAAGCATTTGGCCGAACTTGACAAAAATAGGCCCCAGCGCTTCCAGCGCCAGACGGAGGCGTTCACCACGAGCCCTATCCAGCCGTCGCCAGAAGGTGGCCAGCTTGACAACAGGTCGCAAGAAACGCAGCCGCTCATGGCCGAGAAAAAATTCATCAAGGCCGAAACGAAATGCTACCGCGAGTATTTTGAGAAGACGAAAGAAACGCATTTATTCCGAAAACGCCAGTTCATCCGTAGTTGGAAACCTCTGAGTAAGCGACCTGCGTTTGCCGCAACGCGCTTCAAGAAGTGGTTCCTTAATAATCTTCTCAGGTTTATAAAGATGTTTTGTTACCCTGCGGCCTGTCGGCCGCCAAGGCTATTACCCGCTCTTCCAATTGTGCTGCATCGTCCCGCAATGCATTTATTTCCTGAACAAGCCCGTGCATATCAATGGGTTTGGCCAATAGCGGCTGCTCTTCCGTCAGATATTCCACCAGCGTCTGAGACAGGTTGCGAATGGTTTCCGTATGCCAATGCATCAGACGGTCGCCGGCCTGCACCACGCGATGTGCGACGATATCACCCACTACCCCGCTTAAATCCTGCTCTACGTCCCAATGCAGGTTTTTTCCGATATGGAGAATTTCTTCGGCAAATGCACTATCGCCGGAAATCCGGATTTCACGGTAGGCGTCCTCCTCATGGGCAAGCAGGCGTGGCAATAAACGGGGAGTCAGGGTGAAGACAGCGTCGTCCGGGACGCCGCTCGACGCGGTGGATACCTCGCCGCTGGCCTGCACCGTCAGGGCGAGGTTAAGGAAAGGCGGAAGGCGAAAACGCGCAGTCTTGCCCGCACAGGGTTGTAACCGTTTGCGCGCCCAACTTTCCCCACGCAGCAGGTGGTTGAGCGGGGCTATCGCGACGGATGCCAACATGACCACACTAAAATCTAGGAAACCTGTTGAATTCCCGCCAGCAGCCAGACGGATTCAGGGTCCTTAAGGTTTTTCTGCACGTGCCAGATTTCATCAAACGCTTCCGGTGATCCGCCGGGGGCTTCGCGTAGCTGTCCATTGAAGCGGACACTGGCGATAGCCAGGTCTTTTTCGGTAACGACTTCAAGTAAATCCGCGTTAATAGTCATCACCTCGGTTCTTTGGGGTGCATCGTTGCGCTCGTTGATCTGCATGCTTATTTCAGCGAACATTTCGGGAGTGGTGTATTCCCGGATATCACTCACGTCGCGCGCATCATTGGCCGCTTGCAGGCGAATGAACGAAGTTTTGGCATTGCGCAGAAACGGCTCCACCTGAAAATCAGCAGGAATATTCGCTGTGCCACTTTGTGCAGGCGTGGCCGTCGTACTTGCTGTAGATGCTGCTGGCGCCGGGGTCGTCGGGGGAACATGGGTGTTTCCGGTATTTGCTTCCATACCCGAATACTGCATCGGACGCGTAGACTGTTCTTGCCGCGACCTGCGCATCATGCGCACGACAAAGAATACCGCGGCCATCAGCGCGGCCAGCATCAGTACATCCATCATGTTGATACCTTCGAATGCGCCACCCATGAAAAGCGCTGCCAGCAATCCGCCCGCGGCTAAACCCGCCAGGGGCCCCATCCATTTACTGCCACCTGCGGCCGCGGCGGGCGCGGCAGAAGGCGCTTGTCCGGGCTTGGGTGCGGCTTGCGGACTAACAGCTTCACGTTGCTTGCCAATGCTTTTACCCCCCCCAAAGCGTTTTGCTTCAGCATCAAAGGTGGCCAATCCGAAGCTAAGAATGGCCAAGGTGAGCAGGGTCAATATTTTCTTCATGAAGGTCTCCTGAAATAGGGTTGAAGCGGAGAGTATAGCACTATCGATTCATTCGAACGGGAGACTGTATTATGAAAATAATCGATATCTGGCGCGCGGGGAATTTGTAACATGCACACATCTGGCTGACATACCAAGCCAATGGAAATGGTATCGTCTTATTCGCCGGTTAGACTTGCCGATTGAAGGGAATACTTACCATAATCGCCGCCGGAGAAAGCAATCCTTGATGATTTCGTATTATGAGAGTTTTCTTACTTCCGCATATATTGTGTAATCAGTTGTAATCCTGAAGAACGCTGATAGTATGTGGAGGTTTATTTGATAATGCCATGATTGCCGTTGCTTTTTACGACACCAGACTTTATGGCCGTCAATATTTTGAGCGAACGTCGGGGCCGGGCGACCCCTTTCTGGGGGTTACTTTAAATCCGGCGAGCCGCTAATGATTTTAACCTGGTAAAAGCAGATCGCATCCCCATAATATATATTGATTCAATATGACCTCAGATCACGGCTCATCGCGGATGTCGACGGTGGATAGCTCTCCGTTGCTGGTAAAGGCACTTGAAAAAAGCCTGGAAGTGAAGGATAAGGTGGAGAAGTGTGCTAATGAGCTTTCCACCGTTAACGAAACGATAAAGAAGGAGATGGCGGCTGGCATTACATTGCATCAGACGGAAAAGGCGCTTGCACGAAGCGAGAGCGTGGAAGATAGGGTGCATGAGTGCGCAGGTGAGCTGAATGAAGTCAATAATGTTCTGGCACAGGAAATTGATGACCGCAATAAGCTCAATCGAGAATTGATCGAAACGCTGCAAGAGCTGTCCACTACACAAAATGTTTTATCCGATTCACAGAATGTGCTGGCGATTGCGCATGAGGTGGTGGAGGAGGCAAAACAACGTACATTGCGCGATTTTGCTACAGGAATTCCCAATCGTGAGCTATTCAACGATCGCCTAGACCAGGCGATTGCCCTTGCCAGGCGGTGCGACTGGATATTGGCAGTGATGTTTATTGATCTGGATGGTTTTAAGCAAATTAACGATACGCATGGTCATGCCATCGGTGACAGGGTCTTACAGGTTGTGGCACAGCGATTGTACGAACAGGTTCGTAGTGAAGATACCGTCTGTCGTTATGGCGGTGATGAGTTTCTTTATCTATTGGTCAACCCTCGGAGTATCGCAAATATTCAAAGGGTTGCGCATAACGTGTTCGATCGAATTTCGCAAGCTCTGTTTATCGATGATCTGACGCTGACCGTTGCACCCAGCATCGGTGTTGCGGTGTATCCTGGTGATGCAAGTACGGGCCAGGAACTGGTGGCGAATGCCGACGCCGCCATGTATCGGGCGAAAGAGAAAAAAGCCGGTTGTATCTTTTTCGCTTCGATTCCTTAAGTCCGGCTGGCTGCTGACGCCACAAGAGTGCGTCAGGCCTTATTGTGAGGAACCTGTACTGTGGAAAATATTCAACGCATTGTCGTCGCCACGGATTTTTCTTCCCGGGCCGATCAGGCGGTGCGCCGCGCCGCGAAGCTGGCAGCCGGACACAAGGCGGTATTGTATTTACTGCACGTTCTTCCGTCGTTTCCGCTTGAAGCCTTCAAGCATTTAATGACGGACACTCCACTGGAAACGGAACAGAGACTCTACAATCAAGCCAAGGTAATACTGCAAAAGAAGGCTGAAACACTTGCCAGCGAGGGATTGGACGTCAAGCATCATGTTGCGATCGGGAGAGCCCATATTGAGATCAATCACTACGCTGAATCCCACCAGGCCGATCTGGTCGTGATCGGCGATCAAGGCGAAAGTTTTCTTCAGGAATTCTTTTTGGGTACTACCGCATCAAAAACTCTCGGGAAGGGTCATCATCCGTTGCTGATCGTAAAACAGGAGGCCGGGGATCCGTATCATCGCGTACTGGTGCCGGTGGACTTCTCGTACCCTTCACGGCTGGCGCTACAGATGGCGCTGAAAGTTATCCCCGCCGGAATTGCACCGATAGAGGTTTCAATTCACGTGCTGCATGCGGTTGAGACCCCGCTTGAACGGAAAATGCAGCAAAGTGGTTTGAAAGCGGAAACGATCGCGCTCTATCGCACCGATGTTCTTTACCGTGATCGTTGTGCCATGGAGAATATTATTGTCGACTGCGCACCTGGCGATACCCGCGTGACTTCCATTGTCGAGTACGGTTCTCCGCCTGACGTGATTCGGGACAAGGCACGATCTCTCGGTATCGATCTGATTGTCATCGGCAAGCGCGGAGAAACGGAGCTGGACGAAGCGCTATTCGGGTCCGTTACCAAGCATGTTCTCTACGAAACGTCATGCGACGTACTGGTGGTCAGCCCGTAAGACGAGCGCGGGTAAACGCATGCGCAATTTCTTGTGACTACGGAACCTTTGAATAAGTCTTCGAGTTTGCTGGCAACACGCTCCTGTTCAGAAGTCTCTTATCCCCCATTAGGGGTTGTTGGGGGCTTGGTCTTGCGCAGGTTGGGCACCCCCATCAGTGACGCAGCATCACGTTCGTCCACGGGCAGCTGCATTCCAGCGTACGCGAAGCGGTAACGCCGACCGGTTATTGGGCCAAATGCGGTGAGGCCTGTCTTCCCGACATACTCAAAATATTGCGCGCTTGGTGTTTGGGGCGTGTGCATGATACGTGAGGGAATACTCCCCTCTGTTCTCTTGATCTGTGGCGCAGACCTATTTCTTCCGCAGCATCCCATCGTCGTCCTCCGGGTCCTCGGTGTAGGTCGCAAACGGGACTTCATTGGACCTGGTTGTCGCTCGCTCCAGAAGAATGGCGGCACCGGAAAGTGCAAACCACAGTAATACCCATTCCTTCCAGTCTTCGCCAATCAGCCAGGCCACTGGCGCCGCGACCCACAGACTCAAACAGTAAAAACAATCGAACAGTTCAGCGAAGAATCCATTATTCGCTCGCCGCCGAAATTCGGCTAGCGACTGCCAAGGGCCATCCTCAGCGGCGAGCAGGTGCGTAATTCTCCAGACCGCCAGTATCCCGACAATCAACCAGTAGAAACGCACCTCACTGCTGGATGCCAAGCAAGTACTGTACCGGTCCGAACGAATCTTCAGCCGAATTGTACCCGTTGGTTCGGCGCATCGTTGCGCCAACATTTACGGAGAACGTGCAGAATGGCTGGTCCGGTGAAAGCCAATTGCCGCTGTCCGGAATGATATATGCCGTTACATAATCGGCAGCATCAGCCAGCGGCTCGTCCGGTGGCCGCGTTCCGAACAATTGACCGCAATTGACAGCGCTTCCGTGAGTGTAAGTGCCAGAGAGGGCGCCACTTGCCTCACCTGCCGGTCCCGTTGTGCTCTTGATAGGGAATCCGCCAATGTTGCCTTTACGCACAGTCAGGCTGTAAGAGCCAAGGAATCCCCGGTTCTGAACCGCCTTGAAGAGTACGGTGAGCTTTGCGGGATCGGGTTCACCAGTGAGGCTGAACAACGCACAGTCTCCTCCCGTTTGTGCTCCCATCTGTACGGAAGGCAGATCAAGGTCGGGTATCGTATTATCAATATACATCGTAACTGTATCGGTGGCGCCCACGACAAAATTTCCCGCGGCATCGTATCCTTGTATCTGGAACTGGACGGTACCGGGAGAGGGTGCGTAGGCTGGCGAGCCGCCGGCAGTGTTGATTACCGCCTTTAGAAACCAGTCTGAGGCTGCCCAAGCCAGGTTCTGTTCAATGTTGTCATAGGCTTTTGCCGCGATCATGCCCCCACCATTCACGACTTCGAGATTGCGATCGAATGGCCCGATTTGTTGTGGCTGCAGAAAACCAATTTTCTGCAGGAACATACCCTCCTGATAGAACTCCCATGCGCCGAATCCCATCCCCACCTTACGCCGGTGGCGAATCGTGTACTGCGTGACCGCTGTTCCACTGCCGATGAAGCAGCCGAAGAGACGAACCTTGCCAGCCCATGCGGCACAGCGGGCTTGTGGCACGTCAGATAGTGACATGTCGGTGCAGGTGATGCGTCCATCGCCATCGAAAACCGTATCCGAGATTCCCAGGCGGATGGCGCCCAAGGACTGGATATTGCGGCCTCCCTGGCATCCCATTCGTGCCGGCTTTGGGAAACAAAGGTCGACGCGTTTAAATACCGGCACATTCCAGTAGGGTGCGCTTTCGAAGGCAACACCCCCGGGCGCCATGGCATCCAGGACTTTTGCAATGAGATCCGGCATTGACTGCACGACTTCGTCTTCGCCGGTGCCGACATCAATGCTGCTTTCTTCAATGAACTCGGCGATTGATCGCGAGAAGCGAAAAACATAGTTGCCATTCCGATCTGTAACGGTCTGACCGAGATTTTCTCTATTGCCGGTGCCAGAGTATGCGCCCCCGCCCAGTTCGGTACCCGTACGGTCGTACTCTTCAAAGCTGATGGGAAATCCAGCGAGCGTTTGAGTGGTGCAAATCGGAATGACTCTGTCGAGTATGGAACCGATAGCGACACGATCGATTGCGAGGGTAGCGCCTGCCGTGACATCCGTAATAGCCGCTGTCCGTACACGGAATGGCTGCCTCGCCGCTTCCGTAGGTCTGGCGCGCGCACGGTTCGCGTTTTCACCGGGCAGACGTATGACCTGTACTCGCCTTGGCGGAATCAACCTGTTTTCGTCCAGCGGAATCATCATTGGAACGAATGGCGGCGGATCGGGCTGTGGAATCGGTTTGACCCGTACCCGCTCGGGATACAGAGTCTCGATTGCCTTGCGTATTGGCGGGTAGGTTAGTGCGCGACCTAGAGCGGCCCAGGAGTCGATGATGAGCCAGTCGCGCCTGCATGGGAAGAAGCAAAGTCCGCTGTAGGATGTTGCGCTGCCGTAGACGACAAAGTCGGTTGCGGTAATAGGAGTGGAGCACGTGAGGATCAGGTCATTGAAGTCCTCATCGCCACCAGTATCGTTGCTTTCGATATCGAACTGATATTGTCCGCCGGAGGCTGTCGGGAACTTGATTTGGTCCGCTGAATCGATGAATCCCCCTCCAGGATTATTTTGAATCTGGATGTGCCAATTGTCTCCAGTAACGAGAACAGCGGGTGTGATCACGTCACCAGCATAGGTACCATTTCCGGAATCTGCCCCGGCAATGACGAAGCGTTGTGCAAATGCGGCGTTCTTCGATTTGACCGATACGGTCCACGCACCCTGCATAGGTATAGCCATGATCCATCTCTCCCCGTAATTAGAAAATTTAATTTCCGCTACGTTTTCAATCTAGACCAAGATCCGCGTATGTCAAGATGAATGGCAGCCTACCCACACACCATCGATATTTCGCATTAGTAAATTTTGCGCTTTAATTTCGCCTCATGCAGCACAGCCGTTGCCAGTTCCTCGATGGATTTACTGGTTGCATCAAGGTAGGGAATTCCTTCCTGGCGCATCAGCGCTTCAGCTTCCCGCACTTCATATTCGCAATTCTTGAGAGACGCGTACTCGCTGCCTGGTTTACGTTCATTGCGTATCTGGTGTAGCCGTACGGGGTCGGTGGTAAAGCCAAACAGCTTATCACGCAGATTCCTGAGCTCCGCCGGTAGCTGCCGGTAGCGAAAATCCTCGGGAGTAAGGGGATAATTGGCGGCACAGATACCATATTGCAATGCAAGATAAAGACAGGTAGGGGTCTTTCCGCTGCGGGAGACCCCTATCAGAATAATGCCTGCCTGTTGCCAATTTCTGTGTGAGACGCCATCGTCGTGTTCCAGGGTATACCTTATCGCCTCGATACGCTGACCGTAATCCATGCCGTCATCCACCCGATGGGAACGCCCCACGGTATGCGACGAGTGTATGCCCAGCTCGGTTTCCAGCGGACTAATGAAAATATTAAAGCAATCCAGGTGGAGGGCGTTGGCGGAGTCGAGAATGGCTCGAATCTCGGGATTCACAAACGTACTGAATATCAGGGGTCGCATACCGTCCAGGACGGCGCAATCATTGATCTGCGCCACAATGGTTTCAGCTTTTTCTGTAGTATCCAGGTAGGGCAGGGTGATTTCAGTAAAAGACAGGTTTTCAAATTGCCTTAACAGGCTGTGCCCCAGCATCTCGATGGTGATGCCGGTACGGTCGGAGAGGAAGAATGCGCTGCGCCGGGGGGGCCTCACTATAGTTGACATTTGTTGTAATGCGCCAATAATGTAACTGTGATCAAAATATCGCGTTTTGACATGTAACACAATCCAGCCGGGCACGATGCTGCCGCAAATGTGCGAACGGGGGTGGAAATGAACGATTCACGATATGTAGTCTGGTTCGACGAACTACGCCTCACCGATGTGAGCAGCGTTGGTGGCAAGAATGCATCGCTGGGGGAGATGATCAACCAATTGTCTCGTGCGGGAGTTCGGGTTCCCACCGGTTTTGCCACGACAGCGGGTGCTTATCGCGATTTTCTTGCTCACCGCGGTCTCGCGCAGCGTATCGAAAATACCCTTGCAACCCTGGACACCGGAGATGTCGAGGCGTTGGCGGCGGCCGGCGCGCAAATTCGTGCATGGATAGTGGAGACGCCATTACCGGCGCGGCTGGAGCAGGAAATATCCATTGCCTACGAGAAAATGCTGCGGGAAGCGGAGACAGGCGACATCTCCGTGGCGGTGCGTTCCTCCGCAACCGCCGAAGATTTGGCCGATGCTTCCTTCGCGGGACAGCAGGAAACTTATCTCAATATACAAGGACTGGATAAATTACTGCAAGCGGTCAAAAACGTATTCGCTTCGCTCTACAATGATCGTGCCATTTCCTATCGCGTCCACCACGGATTTGCCCATTCCGAAGTAGCGCTATCCGCCGGCGTGCAACGGATGGTGCGCAGCGACATCGGCGCGTCCGGCGTAATGTTTACACTGGACACCGAATCGGGTTTTGATCAGGTAGTACTTATTACAGCTGCCTATGGTCTAGGCGAAACCGTAGTGCAGGGTGCGGTTAATCCCGACGAATTCTATGTTTACAAGCCTGCACTGGAGCAGGGAAAACCCGCGATCCTGCGGCGGAATCTCGGTTCCAAACTCATCAAGATGCAATTTGCCGCAAGTCACGAAACCGGCAGTCCGGTGGAAACACTGGATGTGGATGAAGCAGAGCGCAAGCGGTTTTCCATCACCGATACGGATGTGGAGGAGTTGGCGCGCCACGCACTCGTCATTGAGCGGCATTATCAAAGACCGATGGATATAGAATGGGGCAAGGACGGCATCAACGGTAAGCTCTATATCCTGCAAGCGCGGCCCGAGACGGTGCAGGCCCGGGCAGGCGGGGAGATATTGCGGCGCTATCGCTTGAAAGGCAAATCGGAAGTATTGATATCGGGGCGTGCAATTGGTCAGAAAATAGGCATCGGGCCAGTGCGTCTGATCTTGAATGCCAGAGAAATGTCGCGGGTGCAAACCGGCGACGTATTAGTAACCGACATGACCGATCCCGACTGGGAGCCGGTAATGAAACGCGCCGCCGCCATCGTCACCAATCGCGGCGGCCGCACCTGCCATGCCGCAATCGTTGCGCGTGAACTGGGTATTCCGGCAGTGGTGGGCTGTGGTGACGCGACCAGCGTATTGTCTGAGAATCAAATGGTTACAGTATCCTGCACGGAAGGCGATACCGGCAATATTTACCGCGGTGTGCTGGAAACCGAAGTGATTGATCTCGCGCTGGAGCAGATGCCAAAGCCTCCAGTCAAGATTACCATGAATGTGGGTAACCCGGAGCTGGCGTTCGATTTTCAGCGCATACCCAACGATGGCGTAGGGCTGGCGCGATTGGAGTTCATCATCGCACGCATGATCGGGGTACATCCCAGAGCGGTACTGGATTATCCCGATGTCCCGCCGGATTTGAAAAAGGAAGTGGAAAACCAGTGCACGGGTTATCGTGATCCGGTCAGTTTCTACGTGGAGAAGCTGACCGAGGGTATCGCTACGCTGGGCGCCGCATTTTTTCCCAAACCGGTGATCGTGCGCTTGTCGGATTTCAAGTCCAATGAGTACTCCAGTCTCATTGGCGGGCAGCAATATGAACCCAAGGAGGAAAACCCGATGCTGGGCTTTCGCGGCGCTTCGCGTTATATAGCGGAAAATTTCCGTGACTGCTTCGAACTGGAATGCCGGGCATTGAAAGAAGTGCGCGACAAAATGGGGCTCACCAATGTGGAAGTCATGATCCCGTTTGTGCGAACGGTGACCGAGGCCAGGCGCGTGGTCGAGTTGTTGGCGGCAAATGGCCTGAAACGGGGCGAGAACGGGCTACGCCTGATCATGATGTGCGAGATTCCGTCCAATGCGCTGCTGGCGAATCAATTCCTGGAGTACTTCGATGGTTTTTCCATCGGATCCAACGATCTTACCCAACTTACTCTGGGGTTGGATCGCGATTCCAGTCTGGTGGCCGAATCCTTCGACGAACGCGACCCGGCGGTGAAAACCTTGTTGCGTCTGGCCATACAGGCGTGCCTTAAAGCGGGTAAATATATCGGGATTTGTGGTCAGGGGCCATCTGATCACCCTGATCTGGCACAATGGCTTATGAAGGAAGGTATTGAGAGCCTCTCACTTAATCCTGATACAGTGGTGGAAACTTGGCTGTATTTGGCGGAAGAAGCAAAAAAATCGGTATTGCCTCAGAGCGAAGCCGTGTAACTCCCAGATCACGTCTATTGAGGACCACCATGGCAAGAAATAGCACCCCGCGTCATATTGGTTTCATTCCTGACGGAAATCGCCGTTGGGCCCTGGACCAGGGTTTGCCTAAAGAGCAGGGGTATGTTCATGGCATCGATCCGGGATTGTCATTGTACGAAATATGTAAAGAACGCGGGATCCCTGAGGCTTCTATTTATTGTTTTACGCAGGATAATACCAAGCGGCCTTCCGCTCAGAAGCTTGCATTTACCGATGCATCCGTGGCATTTGCTTTTGAGATTGCGCGGCGCGGCGCGGCGCTGCTGGTCGTTGGTGATGAAACCTCGGCACAATTTCCCAAGGTCCTAGACGTGTTCAGGCAGCGCCAAGGCACCGGGATGAAGGTGAATCTCCTCATTAACTATGGCTGGGAATGGGACCTGGGTGGTCTTAAGAATGGGAGCTTGCGTTCAAACGAAGTTTCACGCCTGGATCTCATAGTGCGATGGGGAGGCGGGCGCCGCCTGAGCGGTTTTCTTCCGGTGCAATCGGTGTATGCGGATTTTTATGTTCGAGATGAATATTGGCCGGATTTTGATCCCCAGCATTTCGAGCACGCGCTATCCTGGTTCAAGAGGCAGGACCGGTCATTTGGCGGGTGATTCAATCGACCATTCAACGGCGCCTGCTACCCGCATCCCGAATGAAACATGCGCCATCCTGTAGCAAACTTAAATCCGGTCCCGTTGCGGGTCACACCTTCCTGTGGAAGGCACTCTCCATCCTCGCGGTGTTGCACCATTCCGTATCGTTACGCCCTTGCCCTGACCCCCCACAGCAGCACCAACCCATCCAACTGCTGGATTTAGGGTGAAGATCAGTGAACAGAATGTCTTTTTTCTGATCCATTAATCGGATAATTCGCTTTCAGCACGATTGCCCGATCACACTATTCAGGTCCGGCCACAGCACAACTTCCATGTCCCGGCTTTGTTGCTGCGGCGATTTCATGAGGTGCCGTTCTTATACGTAAGATAATGATTTTAATATGGTTAGCATCGATTGCTTTACGGCTGCATTTTTTGTCATTATCCCTAAGCACTAAATTCAAGATTTCACAAATTAATCACATCTCTGTGACATCTTCTTGACATATGGTGTGGCAGTCTGTTCATCATGAAATATACATAGAGCAAGAATTATTCTATACATTTCATAAAGCAGGGAAAGTAATTCATGAGCTCGTCCGCCCTATTAGGCTGTTCTTCAGGCAACTATCAGGTGCTTATCTCATGTTGGATTAAAGGAGAGATACTATGAAGCAATTGCTTTTTCATGTTTTGATGGTTTGTCTGTTTCTCCCCATCCTATGGTTAATCGGTATTTCATTAAATGACTATGGCTTCCCTTTAATGGAAAAATACCACGATAAGTCCATAAAATTTTTCGTCGCACTTCCTTACTGCCTGCTTATTGCGGCATCGTTATATGGATCTGGTTGGGTTGCAGAGCGCTTATCCGGTTCTCTGGTAAGGAGATTCGGAAAACCCGATGAAAATCCCCAGCTTGAAACCGGATGGCCGACCAAGGTGTTCGACCCGAAACTCATGGAAAAGAATCGTTCTGTTTTCATAAAAAATGTCGACAACTGGTTAAAAGATAATATGCTGGCAAGAGTGATTTTTGGCCTCATTATTGGCCTTGTCATAGTTTTGTAATGACACCAGAATGGGTTGTAGCTGCTTTGGGTTTTATGCCCGTTTGCTGGTATATTCATAAAAAATAAAGAAAAACTAGATTTAATGTGTTGATTGGGGCGCTGTCATAAATCCTGCATGTTGGTCTGATAAGATCATTCCAGGTGTTTACATTCCCCCTTTTGTAAACATCCTGGATCGCTATCTCCTCTGGTAGTGATCACCGAGCCCGGCCACGGTGAATTCCGTCCCGGGCTTTTTTTGACCGGAAATTGTGCCACTCGCGCGACGGGCGTTGATTCAACCTGAATCTGGCAGCTGGATGGGTGGAGTATGCGATTCTTTTCCTAAAATCCAGCTCAATGCTTTGTTTGTCCCGATCCTCCACAGACGTTCAATAGCACGCCTATCAGGTTCACCATGCCGTCAATGAGCAAATCCAGATGCTCCTTGTCGGGCTCGAATACACGCAATAATGCCAGTGTTTGATCTACCGGCACTTCCCCATGGTTTATCTGATGGTGCGCAAGATTCAAGGCAAGCAGTCGCGCGCATTCCGCAAGCTGCTCTTTTGTCGCTTTCTCCATCAGCATATCCGCCAGTTCATATGTCTGGTCGAACGTTGACATCTCAGCCATAATATTTGCCTGTTATGAGGTAAATCCAATTGCGTACCGATTACGCCCGTCCATGGATTCTCTCCGCCTATCCCTGCTCCAAGCGAGCATCAATGAGAAACGCCAGATTCGTCGTTCCGCTCGTGTTCAAGAGACGAAAAATAGTCAATCAGCGGGAGAAATCATTCTCTCGCATGTTAACCGCATTGCCAGGTTTTACTATTGGACTGAAGTACGCCTATCTGACTGATGGGCAAGGAGCAAGCCGGGACATTAAAAAGTCACTGTGGCCTGCGGGGGAGCGAATCGGAGAAGCGGTACGTGAGAAATTGGTAACCCTGAACTGCCAACGCGTATCGATTGAATTTTACTTACGGGTGATGTGCTGCATTCTTATTTCTTCCGTCTGTCACGCTGCCGTCTCTCTCCCGTTTCCTCCCTATTTGTCTCGTCCTCGGGTTTATTAGCATTAGCGGCATTGGGTTTGCAAATATCGGACACAATCTGCAGAGCCCTTTGGTGAGCCGAAGTAATGGCTATTTGAGATTCGCCACCCTTGGCAAGCGTTTGCAGAAGATCAACAAGCTCTTTTTTAGTGTGGGAAGGCAGCGTTGCCATAAGAGCCTCAACGATGTAATGAGACCGTTGAAGTTCCTCAAGTGAGGGGCCTGAGACTTGCTGAGTGGGTTCAATAACTTCCTTATTTGATGCTTTCGCATGTTTCATGGCCAATATCTCCTAAAGAGGCTACGAGCACGATGCACTCTCAATACCTCGGCTGGGATCAATCTATTCAATGGCGCCGGCCATGGCTGCGCCGGTCGGGTAGCTCTCTCTCACCGGGGCCTTGCTGATTATTGGGATCAGGCCGTCTTCTACTATATTGCCGCCTTTCCGGTCCCCTTCGTTTATATTCCCGCTTAGAATTCAAGTCTCTGGAAGGAAAAGAACGGAATAAGGGAATAACATTG
Source organism: Nitrosospira sp. Nsp13 (assembly GCF_900101945.1). Taxonomy (NCBI): domain Bacteria; kingdom Pseudomonadati; phylum Pseudomonadota; class Betaproteobacteria; order Nitrosomonadales; family Nitrosomonadaceae; genus Nitrosospira; species Nitrosospira sp. Nsp13. The sequence goes on from NZ_FMVD01000003.1 coordinate 215,934, forward strand.
GGCGGCAGCGATGAGTCATCCATTTTCATAGTCCTATCATTGATCGATCAAATTCTAATTTAAGTGGAGCCTGATGCCGGATCATTTGCGCCGTCAGGTTTAATACTCCTCGTCTACACTGTCTCCATTGAGGAAATCGGAAACATGCCTGTGCCAATCTTAGCATTCCCCTTCTAAAATGACAAAATCCCTTGCGGATGGATGCCATGAGCATTCAAGAAAGCGGTTGGAAGGCAGGGGATTGAGTCAAGTACGCGGCTATATGACAGGTGTCACTGCGGGGCATTCATTGCCCTGTTGTGATGCTCGCTGATCCGTGCGATCCTTCTAATATTAACAGTGAGGCCTATCAACCATTTTAAGGAGCTCAACATGTCAGCAGCCTCGGATGCAAAAAGAATGTTTGTTGAAAATCTCAATTCATTTGGCAATGAGCAAAGTCAGCCGGAAAAATATAATCTTTACCTTGGCCTGATCTATCTGGTTGCATCGGTAGAACAGATCCAACAGGATTTGGACCAAATTAAGCAGCTATTAGCCAAACGGCATTAAATTTCTATATCCATATACAGAACCGCCCGCATTCCTATAGCTTCCGGGCCAGAAAATTGGCCTACGATGCTGTGAGCGACATTGTGGGGCGCTTACCAGCTTCATGGCTACTCTCGACTGAGCCGCTTCCGTATCATTACTGGCTTTGCGTAGCGCTGCACCAAAAACGAGGGCCTCTAGGATCCGCTTCGTAAGGTGTTAGGCGATCACTCAATTTCCTGGTTTATTTTATCACCAGTTGGTTTTTAACTTCTTTCACTCCTGCCACCGCACCAGCCAGTGCTTTAGCCCTATCGCTGCTGGGCGACGAATCGACCGATCCGCTTAATGTCACAACGCCTTTTATGGTATCAACACTGATTTGCAGCGTTTTGAGACCGGGCTCGGCAAAAATGGCTGCTTTGACCCTGGTTGTAATCTCGGTATCATCAATAGTCACACTCGCTTTTTCGCCCTGCTCCTCCAGTTTTTTACCGACTTTATCGGCCGTTTCACTTATTTTCTTGCTGGCTTCACTAGCCGTCTGGTCTATTTTTTTACCTGCGGTTTCTGCTGGCCCCGGCTTGTCGCATGCGGCAAGCCCAGCAATGATTAGCATCGAAATACCGATCAAGGTGAAATTCTCTATTACTTTCATTTTGGTTCCCTTTTTAATTTTATTTATATCGTCAAAAATAAATCTTCAATTGATTACCAGATCAAACGAAGAACATTACTACGTCCTCAGAAACAAACGCCGGGAATAATAGTTTACCCAGTTGATTGCGCGGACTATTGGACCGCAGGAAAGGATCGGATTTTAAAAACAAATACAGACTCTTTGATGGCTGAATCTCCAGACCTTTGAATGCCCCAAAAGCTGCTTCATAGACCGGGGCAGGGCAATCAGTTTCCATATACCACCAGTGTATCGCCTTTGTGCATCTAAGCAAGGGTCGCTTTCAGCTCTGGCCTATCGCGTTGCGCACCTGATGCCTCTTCCTGGATATTTCTTGCGTCCTTCTGTAACTAAGGCATCAGGTTGTAAAGTCAAATCCTGTTCTTGGATACTTACCCGCGCGTAACCAATTTTCATTTCACTCCCTGTAAAAGCGAACGTTCAATTCCATCTGCATGATTTCAAGAGTCCCCTTGTACTTAAGTACATGACGATGGTGTTTACATATTAAATGAGCACAGTCATCTACGGAAGATAGGTATATGAATATATTCTTGTTTATGCTCTGGCATGCGATTTGCTTTAGATCATATGAAGCAGATGATAACAGGTGCGGTTGTATGACATATACAACATTCAGAATGATGTATACAAGGGGTTTCTTGATGTTGAATAAAGTGATCAGGTTTTACGCGGTGACCGCGGCTGTTGTCTTTGGTGCTGCTGCTGTGGCGTCATCCGCCAGCATGGCGGCTTTGATAAGCGTTTCGGTGGGCGGAGCTCCCATAGGTGCGGAAAAATACGAGAATTCAGATAATCTCGCAGCCACAGGCGGTCTTGGTCTGTTTGCGGGTATCGTTGCTCGCCACCGCCAGAGTGTATGAGGCCTCCTTTATTGGAAGTTGCGCTGAAAAAAAACCAATCTGTGCGCGCAATGCTGAAAAGTTGTATTACCGGGCTTTCCAGCGTCAATGAATGGATGAGGGAGGGAATAAAGAAGGGTTACACATTTTACGAGATAGAGAAAGCCTTGGCACAAAATGAATCTGTTGAAGACAGGATTCGGGAATGCATGGGCCAACTCCACGCAGTCAATACTGCGCTCACCCAGGAAATCAGTGATCATGGTCATCTCAATCGGGAACTGGTAAACGCCCTGCAGACGCTGCCAGGGAACAAGGACGCCTTACCCGATCTCCAGGATGTTTGGTCAATTGCGCATGAGGTAGTGAAAGAAATCAAGAAACGGAGTTTGACGGATTTCGTAACAAACATCCCCAATCGAGAGCTTTTTCATGACCGGCTTGAACAAGCCCTTGCTCTTGCCAAACGGCATGATTGGGACTTGGCAGTCATGTTTATTGATCTGGATCGCTTCAAGCCAATTAACGATATCTACGGACATGCTGTAGGTGACCGGGTGTTGAAGACCGTAGCCCAACGATTGGATATCGAAGCTCGTAGTGAAGATACGATTTGCCGGTACGGCGGCGATGAGTTTCTTTATTTGTTGGTAAATCCCCAGGGTACCCAGAATATTCAACGTATCGCCCACAAGGTATCTACCCTGATCTCTTCAGCAGTGGTGATTGATGATTCGGTCCTTACCGTTGCTTCAAGCATTGGCATTGCCGTGTATCCGGAAAATGGAACTTCCGGGGAAGATCTGGTAGCCAATGCCGATGCTGCAATGTATCGGGCCAAAGAAGCAAGCACCGGCCCAGTCTTTTTTGATGAAAGTATTCGTGCTAAATTCACACTTCGCCCCGATGCCACATGAAAGTAGCAAGACCCGCTTGCTGGTGCGTGCTATTTCGAGCTATACCGGCCATCTCACGGCGCACCCCCTCAAGGGTGTTCAGCGTGGTTTGAGCGAGGTGGGGGTACCGGGCAAGACGATGGGGTCGGCAAGACGGTGAAACGGTGGGGTCAAGTCTTGTTTCTTGCCAGTCGTTGCGCTTTCACAATGCGACTCACCCGGGAGTAACGCGATCTGAAATGATCCCCGATCTCCTTCATACTGTAACCACTGCTGGTGTATGCGTCGAAGATCGCCTCGTCTCGTCCATGTGCCTCGGCGATTTGGGTTAACGGCTTCGGTGGCGGCCGTTGCTGGGCGGTGGGGATTTTCTGATGAGAAGCATTCGCATCGAGAGCGTACTGCAGGCTCGCCACAAATTCATCAGAACCCACAAAAATCTGGTTCTTCAATTTCTCCCACAGCCCCGGTTGATTTTTACCATCTGCCACGAAATCCGTGTACCGCCGTATGGCTTCGCTACGATGCTCCTTTGTTGGCGAAAGGGAAACTAAAGTATGCTAATGATTTGTAAGCTTCTGATTATACATCTGTTCTCCCTATCCTATTGTTGATAGCGTACTTTATCAATAATATAAAATCGTTAACTTATTGTTCCATTTTGTCGCGCCTTTGTAACCTTGTAATTTTCAGTTTCTACTCTACAAATAGAAAAAGGACTGGAATTCAGATCGTTAAATTCTGAATGAAGTAACGGTGGGATCATCCAAAGATAATCAGTCGAAAACTTCGACCTCCTCGAAAGAGAGACCCGGGATATTTTACGGCATCTAGACTAACCAACTTTGCCGTAACCAGGGGAAGCTAAGGGAGCGCATTCTTTATGATTGACAAGGCGATGATCGACACTGAAAAGCCTATGGTGACATTCCCGGAGGGATCCGGTGGCAAGCTGATTGTGCTGGTTGGGCTATGGAGTCTGCGCACACTAGCGACAGACCTGGCACTTCGCCAGTCCATTAAAAAACTTGCCGGTGACATGGATAAACAATGGGATATCAGCCGGATCGAACGGTTGGACAGTGCGGCGGCTTTTTTGCTCTGGCAGGCCTGGGGCGAAAAACTGCCGGCGGATCTGATCATGCGCCCGGAACAGCGGCACTTATTCAAATATTGCCGTGACCGTAAAATTCCGGCGCCCCACTCCACGCTGCTCGATTTTGCCAAGGTGTTGCGCTATGGGGAGGTGCCGCTTCAGGGATTTTATCAACACATGCGTGCCTGGCTGACCTTGTTCGGCAGGTTGACTGCTGATTTTGTTTATTTGTTTCGGCATCCCCGCGCCATACCCTATAAGGAAATCTCGTTAACGATTTATAAGGCCGGTGTCAGCGCCCTGGGCGTCACTGCGTTGGTCGGCCTCCTGGTCGGAGTCTCGATGAGTTATCTGTCTTCATTGCAACTGCAACGGTTCGGCGCGGAAATTTACATCATCGACCTGCTCGGGCTCAGCATCATACGGGAACTGGGGCCGATGCTTACGGCTATTTTGGTCGCCGGCCGATCCGGTTCGGCCATGACCGCCGAAATCGGCATCATGCGCGTTACTCAGGAGCTCGACGCTTTGGCGGCGTTGGGTATTTCTCATTCATTGCGGCTGGTTGTGCCGAAAGTGATCGCATTGGCCATAGCCTTGCCGTTGCTGATCGTCTGGACCGATGTGATGGCCTTGATCGGCGGCATGGTCTCGGCGCAACTGACGCTGGATATCGGTTACCAGCAATTTCTCGATCATCTGCCCAAGGCGGTGCCTATCGCTAATTTTTATATCGGTCTAGCCAAGGGGGTTACGTTCGGAATGATGATCGCCATGATCGCCTGTCATTACGGCTTTGTGATCAAGCCAAACACCGAAAGTCTGGGAGATGAAACCACACATGCCGTAGTAACAACAATCACTGTGGTGATTGTGATGGATTCCATATTCTCCATTCTTTTCAAAAATGTGGGGTTTCCGTGAAAAAATCTTGCGCCGTGGAGCTTGAGCACATTTGGACTTATTTCGGTGAAAAATTGATTCATCAGGATATCAGTTTTCGTCTTGAAAACGGCGAGATACTCGGACTGGTGGGTGCATCCGGCAGCGGTAAAACCACCTTGCTGCGCGAGATAATTGGTCTGGAGACACCCAGCCGGGGTAGCCTGAAAGTACTGGGCGAGCCGGTCCAGGAAGCCTGCGCTATCGAATGCAGGGAGCGGCGCAATCATACTGGCGTATTGTTTCAGAACGGAGCGTTGTTCAGCGCCTTGAACATTTTTGACAATATCGCATTTCCACTGCGGGAACTGGATATCGACGACGAGGAACTGGTCTCGCAAATGGTGTACATGAAGCTGGCGATGGTAGGACTGAATGCCCGTGACGCCATGCTCAAACCGTCCGAATTGTCCGGCGGTATGGTCAAACGTGCTGCCTTGGCCCGAGCCCTGATTCTGGAGCCGGAATTATTATTATTGGACGAACCGACTTCAGGACTCGATCCCCTGGCTGGTGAAGCTTTCGTAACCCTGTTGCGGCAACTGCATCAAGAGCTTGATTTCACAGTGGTCATGATCACGCACGACTTGGATATTTTGCGGGATTTATGCCTCAAAATAGGAGTATTGGCAGAACATCGGCTGGTCGCGTTCGACACGCTGAATAAGGTGCTCGCCTGCGATCATCCTTTTGTGCAGGAATTCTTTCATAACAACCGCGCACAACGGATATTCAGTTCACTGGAGACAGGTCATGGGTAAAGACAGCTATGCTTTAGCGACCGGATTGTTCATGGCAACGCTAATCATCAGTATTGTCGTCATTGTCAACTGGCTCGGCGATGACCAGCGTCAAACGCAAACCTATGTGGCCACGACCCGCGACTCGGTGACCGGTCTCAAGACCGGTTCCACCGTTTATTACCGTGGCATCGACGTCGGCAAGGTCAGCGCCGTGCGTTTTGATACGAATAATCCCAGCATGATCGTCGTACCAATAGAAGTGGATAACACGGTGCGATTAAACCGCGGCGTTTATGCGACATTGGAGTATCAGGGCGTGACCGGATTGACGCAAATTGCCCTCAAAGATAGCGGCGATAATCCTGAACCGCTGCCGAGCGGCGGCTCTCCGGACACCCGCATTCCGATCAAGCCCTCCCTTATTGATCGATTGTCGGTTGCTGGTGAGGATACGGTCAAAGAAACCCATGAACTCGTGCTCAGGCTGAATCAACTCCTGGACAAAAATAATATCCAGCAAATGAAACAGATTCTGACCAATATCGAAGCCGCCACGAGCCAGTTCAGCGCATTGCAGAACAGCGCCGACAAAGCCTTGACCCAAGTACCAGCATTAACGGCGGACGCGCGGCACGCGCTGTCCGAGGTGAATGAACTGACCGGTGAATTCAAGCAGTTAAGTCAACAAATACGGCAAGAACTGACAGTGCTTTCCAGGCAATCGGGCGACCTGATGCAAACTGGCGCTTCCGTAGGTCAGCAACTGCTGCAAACAACCATGCCGAGAGCCAACACCCTCATGCTGCAGATGCAGGCCACCATACACCGTTTCGATCGCGTGGCGACAATGCTTGAAACCGATCCGCAAGCGTTTCTGCTGGGGGCCGAACCCTTGTCACCAGGACCCGGCGAGCCTGGTTTCAAGGCATCACAATGAAACGATCACCTGGCTTGATAGCGATAACATTGATGGCAACGGTTTCCGCTTGCAGCACCGGTGCCAACCACGGGTTGCCGGTAAGTCACGATCTAGGGCCGATTGCAATATCTACCGCGCAAGATGCCGCGGTTACGCTCGATGCGCCAGTCTGGCTGTGGGATGAGCGGATACGCTACCGCTTGCTTTACAAAGACGCAACCGCCATCCGCTATTACAATCTGGATCGCTGGGAAGCGCCGTTCCCGGCTTTATTGGAACGTCGCTTGGCCATAAACGGTAAACGGCCGTTCACGGTACAGATAAATCTGACACAGTTCGAACAACAATTTGAAACCTCGAATCAGGCGCGCGTTGTCATGAGCCTGATGGTTAGCGTCTTCGCAGCGAAAGACTATCGGCTGATCGCCAATCGCTCGTTTAATCTATCACAAAACACTGTTTCACCGGATGCGGCCGGGGCAATCGCGGGCTTCGTCACATTGACCGAGCAGGCTAAAACTGACATTCAAGCCTGGCTGGAGACTTTGCCCGATGCGGAGAGCACTGCACTGCCGCCTTGACCCGACTTGTGTAATAGAGGGCGCTGTTGCAAAAAAAGGAGCGGGCCAGTTCCAACGGCTGACCCCATGCATGTGCAGCTATGCCGTGATGGGAGGCGTTGAATCTGCCAGGGCCTCCTGAAGCTCAATTGCTGTCTACCCTGCGTTGTAATTTGTTTGTAGCTTATAATTTATAAGCTTTTATTGGTGCCGACACCAAGAGTCGAACTCGGGACCTTCTGATTACAAATCAGCTGCTCTACCAACTGAGCTATGCCGGCGCGGGTGTCATTATAGAGACTGGGAAGCGAGGGAGCAAACTTGTGAAGGGGCGCTGCAAAAACAATCGGAAATTATTTGACGATCTGGAAACGCCGTTTTTTACCCGTAAGGGTGGGCGAAATTTGCGGGGATGACGGCGGTTTATCCAGATTCTCAATGTCATTTGCAGGTTGTGCCGTATCTGCATCCTCCTCCGGTGGGAAAAGAATACCCTGTGTGGTTTCCTTGGCAAAAATTCCCTGAACCGCATCCACCGGTATTGAGATCTCGTGCGATAAGCCGCTAAAGCGGGCGGAAAACTGGATTACATCGTTGCCTAGCGTAAGATGATGCGCCGCATCAAAACTGATGTTGAGTATGATCTCACCGTTCCTCACAAATTCGTTGGGTACACGAGTCTGGCCGTCCACCTTTACCGATAGATAGGGGGTATAACCGCTTTCGGAACACCATTCGTAAATGGCGCGAATCAGATAGGGTTTGGTGGAAAGCTCTTTCATTTGCGCATTGCTTTCTCGGAAGCGGTGAGCGCGTCAATGAACGCCGGTCTGCTGAACAAACGTTCGGCAAACTTCAATAGCGGCGCAGCTTGCTTGGGCAGCTGAATGCCATAGTGATCGAGCCGCCAAAGAAGTGGCGCAATCGCTACATCGAGCATGGAAAATTCATCTCCCAGCATATATTTCTGTTTGACGAATACCGGTGCAATCACCGTCAGATTATCGCGGATCGTCGTGCGCGCCTTATCTGATGTTTTCTGATTGCTGCTCTCGACGGAGTCGATATGGCAAAAAAGTTCCTGCTCGAAGCGATGCAGAAACAGCCGTGCACGGGCACGCATTACCGGATCCGCGGGCATGAGCTGCGGATGTGGAAAGCGGTCATCAATGTATTCGTTGATGATATTGGATTCATACAAAATGAGATCGCGCTCCACTAGTACCGGCACCCGGCTATAGGGCGTCATTACCGCCAGATCTTCCGGCTTATTGTGAAGATCGACATCGATAATCTGAAAATCCATTCCTTTTTCATACAGCACGATACGGCAGCGATGGCTGAATGGGCAGGTGGTGGCTGAGTACAGCGTCATCATAAATTGTTACTTCCCAGCATAATTGAACTAAACACCTTCGGCGAAATTGGGATAATTAGTGGATATCCTTCCAGTATTCCAGTTTCAGGGCGTAGGTCAGCCCCAGCATGGCAAACAGGAAGAGCATGATGATAATCCCCAATTGTACCCGTTTTGTGGCTGCAGGTTCCCCCACGTAAACCAAATAGTTCACCAGATCAGCGATATACATATCATATTCGGTTTTTGAAAGCGTACCGCGTGCGTCCAGTTTCAATTCCTTGACTTCATGCTTTCCGCCGTGGCCGTCATCGACGGTTTTAACCGCAATAGACTGTATTCCTTGTAATTGATAGAGTGCATGGGGCATGGCAACCTTATCGAATAACAGGTTATTCCAACCGGTCACCGTCGATTCATCACGGTAAAATTTGCGAAGATAGGTATAGAGCCAGTCTGCGCCACGAGAGCGGGCAATCACCGACAGATCGGGTGGAGGTGAGCCGAACCACTGTTTAGCTTCCTTTTTCCTCATGGCAACCGTCATGAGTTCACCTACTTTTTGCCCGGTAAATATCAGATTATCGCTGATCTGAGTTTCGCTGAGATCCAGGTCCCTGAGCCGGTTGTAGCGCATGTATTCGGTGCTGTGGCAAGCCAGGCAATAATTGACATAAGCCTGTGCGCCGCGTTGCAAGGAAAGCTTATCCGTGGGATGAATGGGCGCCTTATCCAGTTTCATTTCGGAACCGCTGGCAAATGCGACAAGGGGAGCCAGGCAAAAAATAAATAAAATATGGGTTATTTTTCTCATTCTTTCACTCTTGTCGGCTCAGGCTTGGTTTTGTCTATCTTGCTGTACCACGGCATAAGAATGAAGAAGGCGAAGTAGATTACCGTGAATATTTGTGCCAGCAGCGTATAGAGAGGCGTGGGTGATTTCGTGCCGAGCCAGCCGAGCACAAAAACGCTAATGACGAAAAGCGTGAGGGCGATCTTGAAATAAGGCCCCTTATAACGAATCGATTTTACGGGGCTGCGGTCCAGCCAAGGCAACAGGGCAAAGATCGCGACCGAAGCGCCCATCAGCACGATACCCCAGAGTTTTGCGTCTACCCAGAGAAAGTTGACGGTAACCGCCCGCAGCATGGAATAGTATGGAGTGAAATACCATACCGGGGCGATATGATCGGGGGTTTGCAGCGTATTGGCGGGAACGAAATTATTATACTCAAGGAAATAACCGCCCATCTCCGGTGCAAAAAATATGATGCCGCAGAACACGATTAAAAACCCAACCACCCCGAAAATGTCCTTCACCGTGTAATACGGGTGGAAGGGGATGCCATCCACCGGAATATGGGTTACCGGATCCTTGTTTGCCTTGATTTCAATGCCGTCCGGATTATTTGAGCCAACTTCATGCAATGCGACGACATGGACAAATACCAGCGTCACGAGCACGACTGGCAGGGTCACCACATGATAGGCGAAGAAACGGTTAAGTGCGGCGTCCGACAGCATGAAATCGCCCAGGATCCAGTTGGAGAGGGTTTGTCCGATCACCGGGATTGCGCCAATCATGCTTATGATCACCTGGGCGCCCCAGTAGGACATCTGGCCCCACGGCAAAATGTATCCCGTAAACGCCAGCATCATCAGGATAAAGAAGATGCCCATGCCGATCAGCCAGAGGAGCTCGCGCGGCTTCCGGTAGGAACCATACATCATTCCGCGAAACATATGCAGGTAGACCACCACGAAGAACATGGATGCGCCGGTGGAGTGCATGTAGCGGATCAGCCAGCCGAAATCGACGTCTCGCATGATGTATTCGACCGAGGCGAATGCCATGCTGGCGTCCGGCTTGTAGTTCATGGTGAGAAAAATGCCGGTGAGAAGCTGGTTCACCAGCACAAGGAAGGCAAGTGAGCCGAAGTAGTACCAGAAATTGAAATTCTTCGGTGCGTAATACTCGGCGAGATGGTACTTCCAGGTCTCGGTTAAAGGAAAGCGCGCATCCAGCCATTCCCTCATTGAATCCAGTCGCTTGCTCATTATGCGGACTCCTTATCAGATCCGATTAACAAGAGGTTGTCGCTCAAATACATATGAGGAGGAACAAGCAGATTGGTTGGCGCGGGAACACTTTTGTAGACGCGGCCCGCCAGGTCGAATTTGGACCCATGGCAGGGACAGAAAAAACCACCCAGCCAGTCGGCTCCAAGATCCGCGGGCGCGATGTCCTTGCGATAAACGGGAGAACATCCCAGGTGGGTGCAGACACCTTCCACCACCAGAATTGCCGGCTTGATGGAGCGCGTTTCATTCTGGGCGTAAGCAGGCTGCTGGGGTTTTTCCGATTTGGGGTCGGTAACCTGATTGTCAAGTTTCTTCAGGGTGGCCAGCATCTCGGGGGTGCGGTCCAATATCCACACAACCTTGCCACGCCATTCCACCATCAATAGCATGCCCGGTTCAATTTTGCTGATATCAACCTCAACCGGCGCCCCGGCTGCCTTGGCGCGTTCACTGGGCATCATGGCCATCACGAAGGGTGTTGCGACGGCGGCGGTTGCGATCGCGCCCCCTACCGAAGTTACGGCGATGAGAAAACGCCGGCGGCTACTCATTTCCTGTTTTTTTTCAATGTCTGCCATATTTTGCAGTCCCGTTTTCCGGTTCGTAATCTTTAAAAAAAACCTGTAAAAAACTTAACCATTTTAGCATAGTATGTATTGGAAAATAAATATTGATAAGAAAACATATTGATTGCATGGCGGAAATCGTAAGAACCTTGGGTCATCCAGCGCCGGATACGTTATCTTTTCTTCGGTCTTATACTTACCCCAGGTTATCCGTGCAGGGGAAATGTCGCGATTTCTCATTTTAATCTATAATATTTCTCCAATTAGCCCGGATGTTTTATATGAAGCAACCCGTCGTCAATTGCCCCCAGTGCGGTAAGATTATTATCTGGAATTCCGCCAATCGTTACCGCCCATTTTGCTCGGAGCGCTGCAAGATGATCGATCTGGGACAGTGGGCCACCGAATCCTATCGTATTCCGGAATCGGAGAAACAAGAAGGTGAGACATTAAAGAAGGATGAGAAATAGAGATCTGGCTTAAGTTGGGTTGGCAAACTGCAAACTGTTAATACAGCTCCATTCACTAAAAAATAATGTCTACACAATAGCTCGCATCATGGCGATGCCGTGGCCGCCATGTTCCCATGCCGTGGTTAAATCCTCCTGGCGCAAGCCGCCCAACGCATATACTGGAAGTGAGCATCCCCGGACAAGCGTGGCAAACTTTTGCCATCCCAACGTTTTCGATTCAGGATGGCTCAATGTTGGCAGCACGGGCGCAAGTACTACAAAACTCATACCTAATCGCTCGGCTTGAAAAAGCTCCTCCGCATTGTGACAGGATGCCCCACACAAGTCGATGCCGGGCAGCTCCGTAAGATTCATCAATTGTGATGACGGGAAATGGACTCCATCCGCACCAACTTCGCGGAACAAGCGAATGTCCTCGTTTATTAACACCTTAGCGCCGTAACGATGAGCCAGCTTAACCACTTCACCAGCAAAAACATGCAACGCTTCTTTCATCATTCCCTTTTCACGGACCTGCACTAGTCGCAAGTCTGCTTGTAACGCATGTTCTATCCGCGTTAATGAAAGTTTTATTCCCAATTCCATTGCGTTGGTAATTGCATAAACCGGCGGCAAATCGAGTGCTCGCAATACCGGCGCATTGGCCGGCAGCATGGGTTCAACTGCGACATTGTTCGCAAACTGCCACGACAACTCCTGATTTTCTTGAGGATAGGGTTCACCATGCCATTGCACCACGCGATAAAAATGCAGGCACACGGCAGCATGGGGATAGGTAAACGTGCGGGTGATCCAGGGATAGGCATGTTCGACATGTATGCCCAGTTCTTCCAGCAGTTCACGCCTGAGTGCATGCAACAGCGATTCGTCAGGCTTCACTTTGCCGCCCGGGAATTCCCAGTAACCGGCATAGGGCTTGCCTGCAGGCCTGCGAGCGAGAAGGAAGCTGCCATCAGGCCGGGTAATGACCGCGGCGGCGACTTTGACAATATCAGAAGGATGAAACATGGTGAAAGGAATTTTCTTACCGCTCCCCGCCGAATCCCGCTTTCTGTTTCCCTGCCCAATCACGCGCGAACTGCCAGGCGACGCGTCCACTTCGGGAGCCCCGTCCCAGCGCCCATTGCAACGCCGCTTCGCGTATGGGAGGAGTCACTTCCTCGATACCGAAATAGGCGAGCCACTGGCCGGCAATGTCAAGGTATTGATCTTGATCGAAAGGATAGAATGACAGCCATAGACCGAAGCGTTCCGACAGCGAAATTTTCTCCTCGACCGATTCACTTGGATGGATTTCTCCCTCGATATGCCGGGTATCCAGATTGTCCCGCATGGATTCCGGCATCAGATGACGGCGATTGGAAGTGGCGTAGACCAGCACATTCTCTGAGGCGGTAGCGATGGAACCATCCAGCACCACCTTCAATGCCTTGTAGCCGGGCTCATCGGATTCGAACGACAGATCGTCACAATACAGGATGAAGCGCTCCGGACGCCGGTATATCTTTTCGACGATATCGTGCAAGCCGGTGAGATCATGCTTTTCCACCTCGATTAAACGTAATCCGGCGGTGGCGTACTTGTTAAGCATCGCTTTCACCAGCGACGACTTGCCTGTACCACGTGCGCCTGTAAGCAGTACGTTATTGGCGGGATAGCCCTTCACGAACTGATGGGTGTTTCGGTCTAGAAGTTCTTTTTGCCGCTCGACACCTCGCAATGCATCGAGCGAAATGCGATGGGGGTGGGCGACAGGCTTTATGAACCCGGTGCGGCCATATTTTTGCCAACGGAACGCAACAGCGGAGTCCCAGCCGGGGTCAGGCTGTTCAGCGGATAGCAACCCTTCCAGACGGGAGAGCAACGTTTCGGCGCGACTGTATAGGGTGTCCTGGTTATTCATATGCGCCAATAGTGGATATGTGAATAATAATCAGCCAGGAATAGTCATTTATCATCGACTTACCTGACGCCCGCGATTCCTGATCATACAGTTTATTCGGCAGGTAATTGCCAAATCTCTTCAAGGGCAGGGCTCCTGATGACGGCACTGCCATGCGATCGTAGGGTTTGCACTTGAGCATCTCCCTTATGTGCGCTATCGTACGGAACGGTACCCTGGGAAACGCGACAATTTAGTGTGTTACAGCAGTATCCGCAAGGGTATCGGTTTTCCGAAGCGTAACAGATCGCTCATGCGCAGGTCTTTAAAAACAGATCTTCCTAATGAGTTACCACCAGCGGCAAGCGCGTGCCTTTTTGAAAGCTTGCTATCAAAAACCAAGTACGACAACCAGGAGAAAATACCATGAATAAGATGCCCAGCAAAAAATCAATTACTTCTCTCGCCCTTGGAACCGCCATTGCTGCTGCGCTTAGCGCTGCGCCCATCGCCTCCGCGGGAGAGAGTCCTTTTGCCGTGCAATCCATAGGTAAAGGCTACATGGTGGCGGAGTATCATGAGGGAAGTAAAAAGGAAGGATATGGTGAAAAGAAATCGGGTGAAGGCCGATGTGGAATGTCCATGGCGGATACCGATAAAGATGGCCGAGTCAGTAAGGAAGAGCATGCCCGCCATAGTCAGTTAATGTTTGAAAAAATGGATGCCAATGGAGACGGATATATCGACAAGGACGAAGCGGATAAAATGAGAATGAAATATAAGCGTAGTCATTCGCAAGGGTCTGGTCAGGGATACGGAAATCCCGGTCAAGCTCCGCTGGCGGGTGAATACGCAGCAGGCTGGGGTGGGAAAAACCTGCAGCACATGAAACCCATGGGCGAATAGGAATACCCGATGTTGACCACTTTATCCGGCCAGCATCGGTGATAGGATTTGAAAGCGCGGGTCGTTGAAAGGAAGGATAGTTGTGCGCTTTGTCAGGGCGCGCAACTATCGTCTTTTATACGGTTAGCTTTGAGGCCTGCCTTGCCTCGCTGATTATTGCCTATTGCACGGGTGTATGGGCTAACTTCGATAATCCGCATTGATCTTTACATAATCATAAGACAGATCACAGGTCCATATCGTGGTAGACGCCGAGCCTCTATCAAGCACAACCCGCACGGTGATTTCAGATTGTTTCATTACTCGCTGTCCGTCCTGTTCCCGGTAGCCGGATGCCCTGCCGCCATTCTCTGCGACCAATACGTCATCCAGATAGAGTTGCAACCTGTTCACGTCAAGCCCATCTATACCCGCGTAACCAATAGCCGCGAGTATTCGGCCCAGATTGGGATCGGATGCGAAGAAAGCGGTTTTAACGAGCGGTGAGCGAGCAATGGCGTATGCAGCCTGGTTGCATTCGTCTGGTGTCTTACCGCCTTCAATTC
Source organism: Nitrosospira sp. Nsp13 (assembly GCF_900101945.1). NCBI lineage: Bacteria > Pseudomonadati > Pseudomonadota > Betaproteobacteria > Nitrosomonadales > Nitrosomonadaceae > Nitrosospira > Nitrosospira sp. Nsp13. The sequence goes on from NZ_FMVD01000003.1 coordinate 230,974, forward strand.
GTACGGTGATGAACTTGGTGGCGCCCTCCCCATCACGTACGATTGCTTGCGCAAGCTGCGCCGCAACTTCTGTTACCGCATCCTGTAGTGCGGTGAATCCGGAGCTTGCTTTATCCGTGATTGCCGGATTGCCGGCATGACCTGTACCAATCAGAATGAAAGCGTCATTAGTGGAAGTATCGCCATCCACGGTGATGCGGTTAAATGACTTATCCGCTGCATGCCGCACGATTTCCTCCAGCAGCGGTTGAGTCAAGGCCGCGTCGGTGGCTATATAACTCAACATTGTTGCCATGTTGGGGTGGATCATCCCGGAGCCTTTCGCAATGCCGGTAACAGTCACGGTCGTGCCGTCGAGTGAAATCTGCTTCGAGACCGCCTTGGAGACGATATCGGTTGTCATGATTGCCTGGGAGGCAGCGAACCAGTTGTCCGGCTTGAGGTCGGCTATCGCCGCGGGCAAGCCCGCGACAATTTTTTCCAGCGGCAGGGGCTCCATGATCACCCCGGTGGAAAAGGGCAACACCTGATGACTGCCACAGCCCAGCAATCGGGCGAGCTCGGCACAAGTGGCGCGGGCGTGTGCAATCCCCTCCTTACCCGTGCCTGCATTGGCATTACCGGTATTGATGACCAATGCGCGGATCGAAGATCTGGAATCCGGATTCGAAAGATGCTCTTTAGCAATGACTACCGGCGCGGCGCAAAAAGCGTTCTGCGTAAATAGGCCGACGACGTTTGTACCCTCATTCAGTGTGATCACGAGCAAATCCTTACGGCCGGTTTTCCGGATTCCAGCTTCTGTAATGCCGAGAGATACGCCTTTTATCGGAAGCAGTTGTTCGGGGAGCGAGGGTATGAAATTAACAGGCATAATGATGTGGCTGGTGAGGTAATAAATAGATTCAAGGATTCAAAGTACAGGATTCAAAGAAATACGTTATGTTGCGATACTGCTATGTATATTAACCGCTAAGGCCTGTTAACACTTATTTCACACCCGCGACGGTGACGGATTTCGTCCAGCACGAGGCATGAGCTGCGCGGCGGAGCAGGCCTCCGTAAGCGGCGAGTAACGAAGGGCTGGATGAAATCCGTCCCGTCCCTTCGGGGTGTAGCAACGCGGGTGCGAAATAAGTGTTAACAGGCCCTAGTATGTCTATTTTTTTTTAAAATAAAACATGAATTCTCCGGCCGTTTCCGAGAAGGATAGAAGTTCATTACCTGTCTGATCAGCGAAGACCTGGAAATCAATCACCGCACCAGGATCGGTTGCCAGGATTTTTAGTACTTGCCCGGTAGTCATTTCCGCCAGGGATTTTTTTGTTCGCAGAATGGGTAAGGGGCAGTTCAGCCCGCGCACATCCAGTTCACTGTCGCAATTCATGCGTCTCTTCCTCGACTCATTAACGGCTGGCCCATGCTATCCGGTTTATTATGCCCGAAATACGATAAAGTGATCTCAGAGGGGAATGCGCGAGTTTCAGAGTGCCGCAAACGCATCGGCAGCCGCGGCAAACTTTCCGTATCGTGCCAGCCATGAGAGTGGAATAGGGGATCCGGAGCTATTCTGTGTCGCCGCATGTGCCGCAACCAAGGCACCAAGCACGATTGAGCGCCCGCAACTATCGCCGCCGGCGCGAATGTTGGACTCGACTGCATCACGATAGCTGGACGCGTGTTGCGCAATATGGAAAATTACCGGCAGGCCTTCCGCGACATGGCAAGACATGCCAAAGTGCTGTGCAACCGCAACGCAATCCAGCGTGGGCAGAGCGAGCACCTCTTCAAGCAGGGGAGTGAGGGTATCCCCAGCAAATGGCAGGGCATTCGCCAATGCCTGGCCAATCGGAGTACCCTGCAGCACTTCAAACAAGGCCGCTGCCGAGCACCGCGCCGCGGCGACCGCCAGTTCATTATTATTGGTTACGCGCACGGCTTCCTCGATCTGTCCAAGCAGTCCATCCAGCGTCCCGATGTGAGCCGCGACCAGCGCCGGGAGCACTGCCAGGGCGGGAAGCTGATCATCATCGGCACCGGACGCCGCCGGAAATTCTGGGGGCTCCGTTGATAACAGGGTGCGTAAAGTCTGACGGGTAGGGGAGTCGATATAACCCACGAATGCACCGCCGGGCCCAAAGTGTGCGCGATATTCGGTTTGATACCCGACACGATTGAATTTTCCATGTTTTGCCAGATGCTTCAGCATCAACAAGCATGTCTCGCCGTAGCTGGTTGAGTCTCCGGGAGATTTGCCGCCATGGGCGAAGTACCCTTTAGAACCCGCATAATTGTCAGCATCAGGGTGCAGAAACACTAACCCCCTGGCAGCTTCAATTTCCGCAATGCGCGCTGGATCGTAGAGCCAGTGAAGGCCAAGCGCGGCGGAATCAGCCACGAGGGCGCCAAGGATAGCGGTGGTATTTGGATTCTTCATCGTATTGGGGGTCTTAAATTCTGCGTATAGGTTCTGCGGAAAGAATTACCTGGATCCTTTTTTCAATTATCAGGCGAACGCTAAACTTCTTCTTCGGGAGACAGCCTTCGTGCCTCGTCTTCCAGCATCACCGGGATACCGTCCCTAATGGGAAAAACCAGCCGATCCGCTTTGCAGATCAGTTCATTCTCCGATTTTCTGTAGAGCAGTGGTCCTTTGCATAATGGACATACCAGAATATCAAGCAATTTTGCGTCCATAAGTTATTACCTCAATTTTATAAGATTTTTTTAACCAGGCGGGATCAGCCTTCACGTTCAGCCAGTTACATAACCCTGAATCCGGTAGTTGTGCCTTATGCTGCACCAAAATTGTACGCTTCACCCTGTCCAACTGCCGGATTCAGGATAATCCCAATTTCTTATTCGCAAAAGTCATACATTTTAACGTCCGTTTCTATGACCGCGGGAATGTTATCAGGGGTTTTCTGTCGTGAAAGTAATGTGACCGTATCCCGCGAGGCGTGCAGCCTCCATAACCGCTATAACCGACTGATGTGTGGCGTGCGCATCCGCATTAATGACGATTACCGGATCAGGGCGATTCCCCGCTGCGGCGCGCAATTCACTGCTGAGTCCTTCAGCGCTGGGATGTTTAACGGGTGTACGATTGACCATATAACTTCCGGCAGCGCTAATCGAGACGTCTATGACATTAGGGCGGTCAGCAGGCTTGCCGGATGTCGCCTGGGGCAGATTGATTTCAAGTTCGGAGAATTTCGAGTAAGTCGTGGTAATCATCAGGAAAATTAGAATGACCAATAATACGTCGATCATTGGCACCAGATTAATTTCAGGCTCTTCTTTTTGTCTGCCGCGCTGGAAATTCATGGGATTAGCAGTGTCGTGACAACTGACGATAATTGATTAGTCACGCCGCTCGCCGTGTATGATTTCCACCAGCTTGAGTGCCTGCAATTCCATTTCCACCACCAGCGCGTCGACTTTGGCACGGAAATGACGATAAAAAATCATGCTGGGAATAGCCACCAGGATCCCAAATGCCGCATTATAAAGCGCCACGGAAATACCATGAGCGAGTTGTGCCGGATTGCCGCTTCCGGTAGAAGGCGTGTTCACACCGAAAATCTCGATCATGCCGACCAGGGTTCCGAACAGACCCATCAGCGGGCTCAGGGAAGCGATGGTTCCCAGCGTGGTGAGATAACGGTCAAGGTCATGCGCCACTGAACGCCCCGCCTCTTCGATGGATTCTTTCATGATTTCGCGCGTACTCTGGTCATTTCTCAAACCCGCCGCAAAAATCTGTCCGAGGGGAGAGTGATTCCGGAGACGGGTAAGCATATCTTCGCTGACGCCGCTTTCTCGGTATTCGTGCACTACCTTTGGCAGGAGGTCTCTCGGCGTTACCACGCTCAGGCGCAAGGTCCAAATGCGCTCACCAATAATACCGACGGCAACGACGGAAGCCAGGATAATCGGCCAGATTGGCCAGCCGGCAGCTTGAATCAAAGCGAACACGCGACAGTCTCCTTAGTAATCCGGTGCGTAAAATCAGAGCCATAATCTCAAATCCAGCCGCAAAAGCTGCATGCTCCCACCGCTCGTTCAATTACCGGATTTAGGATAATGTATCTTGCTCATGTAATTTCGGCAAGGATAAGAGGATAAGAAGAGTTATTTTCTTGTCCACAATTGCTGTGGATAAGTTTGTGGATAATTTGCAGATAAGGGCATTAAGTCGGCCTTCCATAACAATATTTTTTGGGTAGGTTAATTTTTGAACTTCTATTTAATCGTTTTAAAAACAGATAGTTATCCTTATAGATAGGATCCATGCGGGTTTGCCCAGGGCAATTACGCAATTTTTGTTACAAATGTGGATTACTGTAGAATGTCAAGATGAATTTTCTTATGGGAATGGAGATTGCTCGCACCGTCGTGAGTGTGAGTGAATTAAACCGTGGTGCCAAGGACTTGCTTGAGCAGGCATTTCCATTGTTATGGGTGAGTGGCGAGATCTCGAATATCAAATGCTACGGTTCGGGTCACTGGTATTTTTCCCTCAAAGATTCAAGCGCTCAAGTACGTTGCGTCATGTTCCGGGACAAAAATCAGTATCTCGGCTGGGAGCCCAGGGATGGCATGCAGGTGGAGGTACGTGCGCTGGTGACGTTGTATCAAGCGCGCGGAGATTTTCAGCTGAATATCGAGACCATCCGGCGGGTGGGATTAGGTACGTTGTTCGAGGCTTTTGAGCAACTCAGGACTCGATTGGGGAAAGAAGGGCTATTTGAGCCTGAGCGGAAAAAACCACTGCCGGTATTCCCCAAACAGATTGGCATCATTACTTCTCCAGTCGCTGCGGCATTGCATGATGTTCTGGTCACATTGCGGCGGCGCATGCCTTCGCTGCCGGTGATCGTATATCCCACGCCGGTGCAGGGTGCCGGTGCGGCCATAAAAATAGCGGCGGCTATTCAGAAGGCTGCAAGCCGCGCTGAGTGCGACGTACTGATTATATGTCGAGGCGGTGGCAGTATCGAGGATCTGTGGGCGTTTAATGAGGAGATTGTGGCACGGGCGATTGCTGCTTGTCCGCTTCCCATCATCAGTGGCGTGGGTCACGAGACCGACTTTACCATTGCTGATTTTGTTGCCGACATTCGCGCACCTACGCCAACCGGCGCATCCCAGCTCGTCTGCCCGGATCGGGAAGAATTGCTGCATCGTGCGAAAATTCTGTATGGCCGCGTACAGCGGGATATGCGGCGCGGGATTGAAAGCCGCATGCAGAATACCGATTTGCTCGCAGGCCGGTTGGTGCATCCTGGAGAGCGGATTGATAACCAGCTGGCACATCTTCAGCGTTTGCGCGAACGGCTGGCTGGTTCGTGGCAACGGAACGCCGAGATCAGGTATTGGTGCTTACGCGACCTTGATCGGCGCATTGCCGTTATCCGGCCTGATATCTCCCGGCTGATCGAACGGCAGCAGGAACTAGGCCTTCGGTTGAATCGGGCGGGAGCCAGCCGCATCGAGATGCTCATAACGGGTTTACGGCGTCAGCAGGCCAACCTTGAGCATCTTCATCCGGCCTCGGTATTGGAACGCGGCTACAGTATCGCGTATACCGCTGATGGCACAATACTGAGAGATAGTAGCCAGATAGACGTCGGCGATGTCATACGGATGAAATTTGCCAAAGGGTGGAGCAAGGCAAACGTGTCGGAGAAAGGTGAGTAGATAGGGCCTGTTAACACGTATTTTGCACCCGCGACGGCGTCCAGCACGAGGCATGAGCCGCGCGGCGGAGCAGGCCTCCGTAAGCGGCGAGTAACGAAGGGCCGGATGAAATCCGTCCCGTCCCTTCGGGTTGCGCACAGAAAAACGCGGGTGCAAAATACGTGTTAACAGGCCCTAGTATGGCGTATCCGACGCGCCCCAACGCGGGCATCAATGTGATTATAAAAAATTCGCGATCATTGTGGACATTTAGGGTGCGGTAATGCAGACTTGAGATATGCCTGATACCCCGCATCAACCCTCAGTACGCCAGGTACTACTTTTCAGTATTAATCTATACGATTCCCCGGCTACTTTATTTTGTTTAGCCTTTTTTGCCAGGAAAATTATCTCCAATGCCAAGAACCTTCCTCATGCTCGGCGCTATCAATGCATTTTTGTGCGTAGCTCTCGGCGCTTTCGGCGCGCATGGTCTTAAACAGAGACTTTCCACTGACATGCTCGCGGTATATCAAACGGGAGTACAGTATCATTTTTATCATGCGCTGGGCCTGCTCGCGGTGGGTCTGATATTGCTGCATTTTCCGAAATCCAGACTGATCGTGTTCTCGGGCTGGTCGATGGTCGCGGGAATCATTCTGTTTTCAGTCAGTCTGTATGTGCTGAGTTTGACGGGGATACGTGGACTCGGCGCGATAACGCCGCTTGGCGGTGTTGCGTTTCTGAGTGCATGGGCGATGCTCGCTTATGGCGTATGGTCTGAAAAATGAGCCATGCTGTCGTAGTCCTGGTGGTACCGGTAATGCCATTGCAGCAGTGACGCTTCATTATTTTTTCGCTCCTTGCCCGCGCGGACTGGAGTCCGTACTCGTCACCGAACTGGAACAACTCGGTGCGTCTTCTGTGCGAGGACACGATGGCGGGGTACAGTTTCAGGGCGACTGGCGAATCTGCTACCGGGCTAATCTGGAAAGCCGCATTGCCAGCCGTGTTCTTTGGCAGGTTGCAAGCCAGCCCTATGCGAGTGAAACTGACGTATATAGGATCGCTCGCGCCTTGCCGTGGAATGAATGGTTTGCTCCCGCGCTTACTATCCGGGTTAATGTGGCTGCGATCAAGTGCCCGCTGCGCAGTCTCGATTTTGTCACTCTAAAAATCAAGGATGCGGTCTGCGACAAATTTCGCGAGATTACCGGTGGCCGTCCCAGCGTGGATACGGTGCGGCCGGATATACGCATTCACGGCTTTCTTGATGCTCGGAAGTTTTCTTTATATCTGGACACCTCCGGCGATGCATTATTCAAGCGCGGTCTAAGAAAAACTTCCGGAGACGCTCCCATAAGGGAGAATCTGGCTGCCGGAATTTTGAATCTGACGGGTTGGCAGCCAGGCGTTCCATTGCTCGACCCGATGTGTGGCAGCGGTACCTTTCTGTTGGAAGCAGCGCAAATTTCATTAAATATCGCCCCTGGAGCGGGGCGCAGTTTTGCTTTCGAGAAGCTGAAGAAATTTGATGAAAAACTCTGGGTTCAGCTTAAGGATGCCGCCACGGCGCGGCAAAAACCGGTAGTCAACCAGCCCTTATTCGGCAGCGATTTGTATGGTGACGTGTTGGCGGATGCTCGTGCAAATTTATCCGCTGCGGGATTTTCCGAGATTGTCACCCTGAAGCAGGCGAATGTGCTGGAAATCTCAGCACCCGCACCGATGGGTTTTCTTGTCACCAATCCTCCCTACGGGGTTCGCCTGGGTGAGTCGGAAAGGCTTCTGGAGTTTTATCCGAAACTGGGAGATGTGTTGAAGAAAAAATTCAGTGGCTGGAACGCTTATATTTTTACCGCTGATCCGCTTCTGCCAAAATGTATACGCTTGACCGCCTCACGTCGCACGCCTCTGTTCAACGGCGCCCTGGAATGCCGTTTGCTGGAATATAAAATGGTTGCGGGTGGAATGCGGAGGGTTCGAGAAACGGATACTACACACCAGATAGACTAAGCAGCCTGTCGGACTTGAAGAATCGTGCGTGTCTGTCGGTGGAAAATTACGCGCAAGTCTGATAGCCTGTTGCCATGAATGAAATGAAACGACCAAACCTTATTCCTCCGGGCGGCCACAAGAAGGTGTTGCTGCATTCGTGCTGCGCGCCTTGTTCGGGAGAGGTCATGGAAGCCATGCTGGCCTCCAATATCGACTACACGATTTTCTTCTACAACCCGAACATACATCCCGAGCGGGAATACCTTCTGCGAAAAGATGAGAATGTCCGATTTGCGGATAAGCATGGGATCGAATTCATCGACGCCGACTATGATAAGGAAAACTGGTTTGCCCGCGCCAAAGGGTTGGAATGGGAACCCGAACGCGGCATTCGATGCACCATGTGCTTCGACATGCGCTTCGAGCGTACGGCGTTGTACGCGTTCGAGAATGGCTTTCCTGTGATGACGAGCTCACTCGGTATCTCGCGCTGGAAGAACATGGAGCAGATCAATGATTGCGGTCGCCGTGCGGCGGGACGTTATGATGGACTCACCTATTGGGATTTCAATTGGAGAAAAGGCGGCGGCTCGGCACGCATGATTGAAATCAGCAAGCGCGAAGAGTTTTACCAGCAAGAATATTGCGGCTGTGTTTATTCCTTGCGGGATACCAATCGGCACCGGCGAGGTCAGGGCCGCGCCTTGATTGAGCTTGGCACCCAATTCTATGGCTCTCCAGCTGCGGAGAAAGAGCCGTCAAAGTAGCAGGCTGCAATATGTCCCACGTCAGGCTGTATTCACCGGCGTCCTGGAACGGCATGCCCCATCCGTTTAGCCATTTGGCCCGAACTTCTGTAAGAATAATTATGGCCAAGGCAATGGTGGAACGCTCGCTAAAAACGAGGCAGACTGTCTTCACCCTGATTGCCCGCTACCAGACGTAGATGGTCACGATCTTTGGATTTACCGAATCTAATTCGCGCTATCAGCGGCCAGGCATCAAGGGAAATTCCAACCTTCTGCTAAGCCCGGCAGGCCGCTAGATCTTAACAGCCATATAATCCTAAATGTGGTAGTTGATCGCTCATTTATCACTCTAGAATGATGATTCATAAAGAATTTCTTTGTTATTTGATTCTCACCTTTTGGGCGAGCCTGCTACGGGGCCTTGCCCTGTACCCCAAAAACCGCGCACTTCACCCCGTCCAACTACCGGATTTAGGATAATTAGTCGATGAAGCCGGGAATAAGAGCGTTTTTTTTATTGATATTTCTAAGCTGTGCCAGCCTGATCGGCTACGCCCTTTATCTTCAGCTGATAAAAAACCTTTTGCCGTGCCCATTGTGCGTCGTGCAGCGTGTGGCCTATTGGTTAGTGGGTTTAACTGCACTATTGGCGTTTCTCCATAATCCCCAGGTAATGGTCCGCCGGATATACAGTGGTGCGATGGTGGTTTTCGCATTCGCCGGGGCAGTGGTTGCGCTGCGTCAAGCGTGGCTAGTGCGCTACCCCGAGGCATTCGAATGCGGTATCAGCCCGGAAGAAAAGTTCTTGAATGCTCTGCCCATTGCGCGATGGTGGCCCACCATGTTCGAAGCAAACGGAGACTGCGCAGATGCGATCTGGAAATTCGCATCGCTCAATCTTCCGGATTGGTCGGCGATTTTTTTCTTGATCTTTGGTGGCTTGGCGGTTTATATCTTTTTTTGCCGGTCGCAATAGGTCGTAGAGAGCAGTCTCACACTTGAAAACTGAATGCGCAGCCCCATTTACCATCTGTCTCTTATACGGATAACGGAATCTACCTTTATGAAACGAATTTTCTTATTTGTAATTACTAATCTGGCGATTCTGTTGGTGCTGAGTATTACTCTGCGTCTGTTAGGCGTGGACCGCATTTTGGATGCGGAGGGTAGCGGCATAGATTTCAATTCTCTGCTTATCATGGCAGGAGTGATTGGATTTGGCGGGTCGCTGATTTCCCTTGCCATGTCCAAGTGGAGTGCAAAGCGTATGACTGGCGCGGTGGTGATTGAGCAGCCTTCCGATCCAACCGAACGCTGGCTAGTGGAAACTGTCAAGCGCCAAGCCGATCGTGCGGGAATTGGCATGCCGGAAGTGGCGATTTATGATGCGCCCGACGTGAATGCCTTTGCTACCGGCATGAACCGCAATGATGCGCTGGTGGCTGTTAGCACCGGTCTGCTACATAGCATGCAGAAAGATGAAATCGAAGGGGTACTTGCGCATGAAATAAGCCATGTCGCAAACGGCGATATGGTAACACTTGCGCTGATTCAGGGTGTAGTCAATACCTTCGTGATTTTTCTATCGAGAGTGGTCGGCCACCTTGTGGATCGGGTTGTGTTTAAAACCGAGCGGGGCCACGGTCCGGCTTTTCTGATCACCACTTTAGTGGCCCAAATGGTGTTGGGAATACTTGCCAGCATGATAGTCATGTGGTTCAGCCGCCAGCGCGAGTTTCGTGCCGATGCGGGCGGTGCGCAACTGGCTGGCAGGAACAAAATGATTGCCGCATTGGAACGCCTTAAACAACGGCATGAACCATCGCAGCTGCCGGAGAGGTTGGCGGCATTCGGCATTTCCGGAGGAGAGGGTGGCCTCAAGGGCCTGTTCATGTCGCACCCGCCACTCGAAGCACGTATCGCAGCATTACGTGCAATGTCCTGATTTAGGGGTTTAACTTATATTCTTGGGATAAACGGCGGAAAGCATTATAAATCCCGCCATTTTTTTGAGACAAGACTCAATTCAAAAAATAAGTTTGATTTGAGCATACACAGGTTAGCGGGGGAGGGAGGTATTTCCTCCCCCGAGTAAGAGTCCGCTCCCGCGTCGCGCTCTGTTTTGTAAAGCGCGCGGACTTCTTTACCCGGAGTGGGACACTGCGATCCTGAATATTCAGGATCGCTCAATCTTCTTCGATATCTTCTTTGCTCTTGGGCGGATTGCCGTCATGCACTAAACTGCGGCGCCGCTGGAGGTAGGCATCACGTACGAACTCATATTTATCCAATGCGGCTTCATCCAGCGTTTTCTCGGATTTAAGCAATCCGGCGCGTGTATCGGTGGCCCGGGTTCCGCCAACTATGGGACCGATAAAAGGTGCTACAAAGAAGCTGCCTATAAAAACCGGATCGGTAGCCAAGTCAAGCACACGGCCGCCAGCGTCTCGAGTCGTGCTGGGACCAAGAAAGGGCAACACCAGATAAGGTCCACTCCCGACACCATGATAGCCCATGGTTTGTCCGAAGTCTTCGTCGCGCTTTTCCAGGCCAATATCGCTAGCCACGTCAACTATGCCCGCAAGGCCAAGGGTGCTGTTGACGAGAAAGCGCGTTGTACTCGTCAGTGCATTACTGAATTTGAGCTGTAGCAGATTATTAACTGTTACCGGGACATCATTCAAATTGGAGAAAATATTTCCCACCGCCGTTTCAATCGGATCAGGCACCAACCACTTGTAGCCCTTCGCCACCGGTTTGAACACATAATCGTCAACCGACTCATTAAACCCGAATATCTTGCGATTCACGGGTTCCCACGGGTCTTTCTTTTCAGTATATTTCGGATAGGCGGTCGGCGCGCCATTTTTGAATACGGGACCGCTTACTGATTCCGGCGCGCTTTTTTCACTATTGGTTGCGGCACTCTTCTCGGCTGAAGCGCTTGTGCTTGTGTCAGCCGAAGTACTGGTGCTAGCGCTCGTATCAGTCGGCACGCTCGTAGCGGCGGCGCCAGAGTCAGCCGAAGCATTCGTGGCGGCAGCGCTATTAGCCGAAACGCTCTCGCTAGTCATTGCGCTCTTATTGGTTGTGGCGCAACCGCTAAGAAGAAATCCCAGAAGGAATAATGATAAGGTGGAAGATCTGACGAGGTGGGCCATGTTTAAAATATATAATTATGTGCAGCTAGCACAAAGTAAGCGTCGCCATTATATGGCTAATTCAGGTTAAAAATGAATTTTTTTCTAATGTGTGGTGCAACTTCCATTTTTGCGTACCATCGCCAGTAAAATGCGATTTTAAAAAGAGTTCTTACCATGATTCTGGATGCCAATGACAAATATTTAATAGATTCTATAAGTTTATAATTTAACAGTATATATTATTTATTATTGTGATTCTTAATGTGGGTTCTGTGAAAGGAATTAGAGGCGTTAGCTTTGGAGAGGAAACGGTAATTTGAACATGCTGTCTTTACGGCTGAGATGCACAATTAGGGGAAGGAAATTGCACTGCGGTGATGAATGATTGCAGGTATCGGCGGGCATGGGCACGCGGATTTTATTCCGGCTTTTGTTTCAACTTCGGCTTCGGCTTATATTGAGTCGCGTCGCGTGAAATTCTTGAGACGGAAACCGAGCAGCCATAACATAGCGAAGTAACTTAGAGCGCCGGATATTACTACCCATGCCAACCGGGCAGCGCGCTCCAGGGCGGGGGCCAGCAACCATGACGCGTCGCTACCCGAGGCAAACCACAATACGCCACCCATCGCTGTGAGCGCCATCAATATCTTGGCCAGAAAAATTGCCCATCCCGGTTGGGGTTGATAAATCTGTTGGCTACGCAGTTTGTAGTAGAGCAACCCGGCATTGAGGCACGCACCCAGACCAATGGATAGCGCCAGCCCCGTATGGCGCAATGGCATGATAAATGCGAGATTCATTAACTGGGTTGCGATAAGCGTGATGATGGCGATTTTCACGGGTGTTTTGATATTTTGCCGTGCGTAGAATCCGGGAGCGAGCACCTTTACCAGGATGAGTCCCAACAGTCCCAAGCTGTAAGCCACCAGCGCATTACGCGTCATCCACACATCATTGACGGAAAACTCGCCGTGATAAAATAGCGTGGTGATAAGCGGAGTGGCGAGCAGCGCCAGCGCCAGCGCTGCAGGTAGCGTTAACAGCATGGTCAGGCGCAGGCCCCAGTCCAGCAGGCGCGAATATTCTTCAGTGCTATTGTCGGCGTAGTGGCGGGACAATGAGGGCAGCAGTATTGTTCCCAGCGCGACACCCAGCAGGCCGGCCGGGAATTCCATCAACCGGTCGGCGTAGTAGAGCCACGATACGCTGCCCGTAATAAGGAATGAGGCAAATATTGTGTTGATGAGCAAGCTCAACTGTCCGATGGAGACGCCAAACACCGCAGGACCCATTTGCTTAAGTACGCGCCATGCACCGGTATCAGGGGATTTCAGCCGCAGACGCGGCATCAGCTTGAGACGCATTAGAAATGGTGCCTGGAAGGCGAGCTGCAGCATGCCTCCGATGAATACTGCCCAGGCGAGCGCAAGTACCGGTGGATCCATGAATGGCGCAAGCCACAAAGCGCAGCCGATGAACGACAGGTTCAACAATGCCGGGGTGAGTGCCGGTACCGAAAATTTGCCGTGAGTATTGAGTACCCCTCCTGCCAGGGCGACCAATGAGATGAACAGGATGTAGGGAAAGGTAATTTGCAGCAGCTCGACTGTCAGCTCGAATTTCTGCGGGCTGGCCGCGAATCCCGGCGCGCTTACGTATATGATGAGGGGTGCGGCGATGATACCTATCAATGTAACCAGGAATAACGTAATCGACAGCAGTGTTGTGACATGATCGATTAATTCACGTGTTTCTTCCGGGGTGCGGCGATTTTTGTATTCTGCAAGTATGGGCACGAATGCCTGCGAAAACGCACCCTCTGCGAACAGGCGGCGCAGCAGGTTGGGAATGCGAAAGGCAACGAAGAATGCATCAGTCGCGATTCCGGCACCGAAAATACGCGCGATCAGTACATCGCGTATAAACCCCAAAATACGGGATATCAGCGTCATCCCGCTAACGGTGGCAAGGGTTTTGAGCAGATTCATGGGGGAGTATGTTAACCTGAATGCTTCTGTTGTGGCCGCGTATCACTGATTTTGCTTCGGAACAACCGCGGATTCAGATGGATTTTCGCTGGATTTTCGCGCCGCCAGTTCAATTGACGAGGGTGGGCCGCGCGGTTTTTCCTTGCAATATGGTGAAAATATCCGTAATATTCAAAGATTTTAAGCAATCGTCAATTTCGAGGAATTTACATGGCCAATAGTGCACAAGCGAGAAAACGTGCGAGACAAAATGTTAAGCAACGTGACCACAACACCAGTCTGCGTTCCCAATTGCGCACCGCGATCAAGCATGTGAGGAAGGCTGTTGGGACCACCGACAAAACTGTCGCACAAGCTGCGTTCGCGGCGTCCATTGGCACCATCGATTCGATTGCCGATAAGGGAATCATCCACAAAAATAAGGCTGCTCGTCACAAGAGTCGCTTGTCTGCCGCTATCAAGGCGATGGCCTGATCGGTTAATCGCATTCAAGAAAAGAAGTCCAGAATTCACCGGACTTCTTCGCTCTCTCCGTTCTTTTCGTTTACCCTTCGTTTGTGCATTGCCAGTGCCGCTATTTTCGGAAAACCTGGGGGTCATCGAATATATCCTTGGCTTGTCAGTGGCACGCCGCAGAGGATTTATTCAGAGGTCTTCTTGGGATTACGGTTGAGGGAATCCGTCAGTGCCGATACCAAATCCATCGGTATTGGAAAAATGATGGTATTGGATTTGTCCGTAGCGATGTTGGTGAGGGTCTGTAGATAGCGCAGTTGCATCGCGCCGGTTTGCTGAGAAAGAACTTGTGCCGCTTGCATCAATTTGTCCGATGCCTGCAATTCACCTTCGGCATGAATGACCTTGGCGCGCCGCTCGCGCTCCGCTTCCGCCTGGCGGGCAATGGCGCGTATCATGGATTCGTCGATATCCACATGCTTGATCTCGACGTTGGAGACCTTGATGCCCCAGGCGTCGGTCTGAATATCAAGCGCCTTCTGGATGTCCATGTTGAGTTTCTCGCGTTCCGCCAGCATCTCATCGAGCTCGTGCTTGCCCAGCACGGAGCGCAGAGTTGTTTGCGCGAACTGACTGGTGGCGGCAAGGAAATTCTCCACCTGAATGATGGCTCTTTGCGGATCGACTACGCGAAAGTACACCACCGCACTGACTTTCACCGAGACATTGTCCCGCGAGATCACGTCCTGGCTGGGTACATCCATTACGACAGTGCGCAGGTCGACTCGTACCATTTTCTGAATGCCGGGAATTATCAGGATCAAGCCCGGACCTTTTACCTTGTGGAAGCGGCCAAGCATGAATACGACGCCTCGTTCATATTCCCGCAAGATGCGAAATGCCGTAAACAGCACGATGAGAATAATGACAAGGGTACCAAATCCGAAGTTGGCGAACATGAATGCCTCCTTTGATTATCCTGAATCCAACAGTTGACTGCTCATTCTTCAGTTTAGAGATTTGATCCACAAAGGCTTTTCGCTCCACCTCGCCTTTTGTCAGACTGAGGATTATTTCTCCGCTGAAGTGACCTGTAAAACCAGACCGTCCATTCCTGTTACACGCACCTTCTGTCCCTGGATTAGAGGTTGGGCGCAACGTACATTCCATATTTCGCCATGAATGCGCGCCATACCCTCTCCCGAGATATCTTCCAGCATCTCTCCCACGGCGCCGATCAATTCTTCACGGCCACTGACAATGGGGCTACGCCGCGACTTCAGCGCCATGCCGATGACGGAGATCAGGAATAATCCGCTGGCTAGCGTGATTCCGGCAATCACGGGCCAGGAAATGCCGTAGCCCGGCATATCGGTGTCAATCAGCATCAGTGAGCCGACGACAAAAGCAATAATGCCGCCCATGCCAAATGCGCCAAAGCCTGATAGATAGACTTCCGCTGTTATGAATGCGATACCTAGCAGGATCAAGGCAAGGCCGGCATAATTCACCGGCAGCAGCTGAAATGCGTACATGGCAAGCAGCAGGCAGATAGCGCCTGCCACACCGGGTAATACAAACCCGGGATTGGAAAATTCGAAGAAAAGTCCGTATATGCCGATAAGCATCAGTATATATGCCACGCTGGGATTGGTGATTACCGCCAGTAATTGCGTCCGCCAATCGGGTTCGACGATTTCCACCGTGGCCGGAACCGTGTCCAGGGTGAGATTCTGACCCAGTATGGTGAATTGTCTGCCATTTACCTGTTTCAATAGATCCGCCACGTCAGTAGCAACATAATCGATGACTTTGAGATCCAGCGCTTCAGTCGCTGACAGGCTTACCGCTTCGCGCACAGCTCGCTCCGCCCATTCCGCATTGCGCCCGCGCATTTGCGCAAGCCCACGGATGTATGCGGCGGCGTCATGGATCATTTTGCGCGACATCTTATCTTGCGGCGGCACGCTGTCATCTTTTGCATTCTGATCGTGGCTCTCGTCCGGCTGTGCCGCGGGTGAGCCCTGTGATGGCTTCGGCTTGGTTTTGGGCCCGGTTGAAGGCTCGGGCGATTCCGGCAAACCACCGATCTGAACGGGTGTGGCCGCCCCTAAATTGGTGCCTGGAGCCATCGCGGCAATGTGGCTGGCATAAAGAATGTAGGTCCCGGCACTGGCTGCCCGTGCTCCGCCCGGTGCCACAAAAACCGCTACGGGGACCGGTGATGCCAAAATGTCGCGCACGATCTGTCGCATCGAGCCATCGAGGCCGCCGGGTGTATCCAGTTGCAACACGATGAGTAATGCCTTCTCTTCGGCGGCACGTTGAAAACCGCGTTCGATAAAGTCAGCGCTGGCCGGTGCGATCGGACCCTGTACTTTCAGTACTATCACCGGTGCAGCCAGAACGAGAGTTGGCAGCAGAAGAAGCAGCATCATCGCCACAACATAATGCGAAACAGAAATGATCGGTTTCATGTTTCTTAATATAGACCGTTTCAGTCTTGACTGCATTCGGTCACCACAATGCGGAGTGTGCACCAGCAATGTTGCTGCAGGGTGCCTGACTTGAACCCGGATAATCCATTAAACAGCCCCCCGAGCCTACGCGAATACTGACGGTCCGTTTGCGGCCATTTTCGCCGCCGTTTTTGCCACTGGCGTGGCGTCCATAGACCCGGCGATGGATTTCTCCCAACCGGCAAAACTGCCTCGCAACCTTGCCTCACCATCATCTCGCGTCCTGATGGATTATCTGGGTTGAAATCTCTTTCTGTGCTTGCAATCAATGTGGTTTTAGCGCATAAAGCGGTTTTTATATTGAAAGCAGTATTTCATGAAGAGACCAGTCAGCCGGATTCTCGTCATCAACGATGAGAAACTGATATTAAAGGAACTTATCAAGGGGCTGAATGCGGCGGCTAAATCCCTGGAAAATCCGTTAGGTATCACTTTTGCCGGTGTTACCACCGCGCGCGAAGCACTGCAGGCAATCGAGCAGGATGGCGACATTCAATCGGTGGTAGTCGACGATACGCTCTATACCCTGAAAAACGGTGAAAAGGGATCGCGTAACTTGCAAATGACGGCGTTGACGCTGGTACAGAAAATCACCCGATTTCGTCCGGAATTGGACATCTATATCTTGATCGCACAGGAAAAAGAGGATGAAGTGGTGGATGCGCTCTTTTCCGAAACGGTGGACGGCTACTTTTACCGTGAGGAGCGTGATTATCGGGGGATGTACCGCATTCTCAATGCTCAGCTTCAGGAAAAAGCACGCACGCCGTTTTATGACCAGCTCAAAAGTTATGTGCTCATGGCAAAAGATGCCTGGCATACGCCGGGGCATTCTTCCGGTGACTCGCTCCGTGACAGTCCTTGGGCCAGTGATTTCTATCAGTTCATTGGTGAGCATATTTTTCGTGCGGACTTGTCGGTGTCGGTACCGATGCTTGATTCGCTGATGGAACCCTCCGGCGTGATTGCGGAGGCGCAGAAGATTGCGGCAAAGGCATTCGGGGCACGGCGTACCTTTTTTGCCACCAACGGTACTTCCACCGCGAACAAGGTGATATTCCAGACGTTGCTCGCTCCCGGCGAGAAGTTGTTGCTGGATCGGAATTGCCACAAGTCCGTGCATCACGGTGTCGTGTTGTCCGGTGCCCATCCGATTTATCTTGACTCGTCGGTCAACAAGAAATTCAGTGTTTATGGACCGGTGCCAAAGCAGACTTTATTCAACGCCATTGAAGAACATCCGGATGCACAGGCGCTCATACTCACCAGTTGTACGTACGATGGTCTGCGTTACGACTTGCCGCCCATCATCGAGGCCGCGCACGCCAAAGGAATCAAAGTGATCATTGATGAAGCCTGGTACGGATTTGCCCGTTTTCATCCGGCTTTTCGCCCAACCGCAATGGAAGCGGGCGCAGACTATGCTACCCAGAGTACGCATAAGGTACTGTCGGCTTTTTCTCAATCCAGCATGATTCATGTCAACGACCCCGGCTTCAAAGAGCATCTGTTTCGGGAGAACTTCAACATGCATACATCCACCAGTCCGCAATACAGCATGATTGCAAGCCTTGACGTGGCACGCAAGCAGGCGATGCTGGAAGGGTACAAACTGCTCTCCCGCACGCTGGAGCTGGCGAAGGAAGTGCGTACGCAAATCAATTCCACTGGGGTATTCCGGGTACTGGAGCTGCCTGATTTGCTGCCTGACGAAGTCAAGCATGACAATATTCAGCTTGATTCCACCAAGGTCACCGTTGACATTTCCCGCTGCGGCTTCACGGTGGAGGATTTAATCCGGGAATTGTTCGAGCGTTATAATATTCAGGTGGAAAAATCCACATTCAATACCCTGACGCTACTGCTTACCATCGGCACCACCCGCAGCAAGGTTTCGCGGCTCTACGATGCGCTGATGCGCATTGCGCGAGAAGGCCGCGCGCCCCGCCGGCTCTATCAGACTCCGGAAATTCCCGGTTTTACCGATCTGAGATATCTGCCGCGTGATGCATTCTACTGTGGGGGTGAACTGATGCCGCTGCTGGATGAGCAGGAAAGAGTAAACAACAATCTGGATGGCAGAATATGCGCGGATCAGATCACTCCTTATCCGCCCGGCATACCCGTGCTGGTGCCGGGACAAACCATCACGCAAGCGGTCGTACAATATCTGGTGAGCATGTTGCGTTCACAGAAACGTGTTGAAGTGCATGGGATCGTTTATGATGGGTACCTGCCGTGTTTGCGGCTGCTGACGGCCGCTGAGGAAAAAGGCTTGAAAAAGCTGGTTAAATAGGTAAAGATACAGATTGTGCAAGAAACAAACAGTTCACGGCGGCTCATGCCGCCGTGCTGCATTCTGGCGCTGGGAAAACATGTTTGTTTATAGGTGAGGTGTTTCCAGGATTATGAGCATCTTTCTAAATTGGAAATCCAAGTCAGTTTATTGCCAACCGGGTGCCGGCTCAGGGCACGCAAGAAATTTTTGCGCGGCACATATATTTACTGATATGCAATGACAGGGATGTAGTATCACCATAAAATTTGTATTTATAGAGACGCGCTTATGTCAAATTTGATGAACACCTACCTGCAGCTCCCCGTCACTTTTGCCCGAGGGGAGGGCGTATGGCTGTGGGACGAAACGGGGAAGCGTTATCTCGATGCGCTTGCGGGCGTTGCGGTATGTGGTCTGGGACATTGTCATCCAAAACTTGTCGCGGCGCTTTGCAAGCAGGCCGGGACGCTTATCCATACCTCCAATCTTTACCATATAGGCAGACAGGAACAACTGGCCAGCAGGCTGGCGGCATTGTCAGGTATGGACAACGCTTTTTTCTGCAATTCAGGCGCGGAGGCGAACGAAGCGGCGATCAAGCTGGCACGGCTTTATGGTCATGGCCGAAATATCGATCTGCCCACCATTATCGTAATGGAAAAATCCTTTCATGGACGCACCATGGCAACGTTGACCGCAAGCGGTAATCGCAAGGTGCAGGCTGGTTTCGAGCCATTGCTCACCGGTTTCGCGCGGGTACCCTACAATGATCTGGAAGCCGTGACGCAAGTGGGTGTGCACAACAAGAATATTGTCGCAATACTGGTTGAACCCTATCAGGGCGAGGGGGGGGTCAATGTGCCCCAGGCAAGCTACCTACAAGGTTTGCGTCATCTATGTGATCAGAACGGCTGGCTGCTGATGCTGGACGAGGTGCAATGCGGGATCGGCCGTAGCGGTAAATGGTTCGCCTTTCAACACAGCGGCATTATGCCTGATGTAATAACGCTGGCTAAAGGTTTAGGTTCGGGTGTCCCCATCGGTGCTTGTCTTGCGAAGGGTACCGCAGCGGAAGTATTCAAGCCCGGTAATCACGCCTCTACTTTCGGCGGTAATCCCCTGGTCTGTGCCGCTGCACTTACCACGCTTGAGGTAATCGAAGAAGATGATTTGCTGAGAAATGCGATGGAAGTGGGTGATTTCATGCGCAGTATGTTTAAAGCACAACTGGCCGGCTTGCCTGATGTCATACAAATCCGGGGACAGGGATTGATGATCGGTATCGAACTCTCCAAACCTTGCGGCGAGCTTGTGAAAGAAGCGTTAAAACGAGGACTGCTGATCAACGTGACCTCGGATAAGGTGGTGCGCCTGTTGCCGCCGCTCGTGATGCAACGGAGCGAGGCGGAGCAAGTGGTGGATACCTTGTCCGCGCTGGTGAAGGAATTCCTGATGGCATGACGGAGAATCAGAATCATGAAAAAGTGAAACATGAAGTCCTCAGTTCATGTTTCCGGCTTCGAAGGTCTCCATCCATGATTCAGGAATAATTATGCAGATCAATCATTTTTTACAGTTTAATGATTTCTCCCGGGAAGAATTCGAGTATCTGTTCGAGCGGGCGCGCTGGATCAAGCATGAGTTCAAGCAATACCGCCGGTACTGGCCATTGGAAGATCGTACCATGGCGATGATTTTCGACAAGCATTCGACTCGCACCCGCTTATCGTTCGAAGCGGGTATGCACCAACTGGGCGGTGCGGCGATCTATCTCTCCACCCGAGATACCCAGTTAGGGCGCGGCGAGCCAGTGGAAGATGCGGCGCGCGTCATTTCACGCATGGTGGATATTGTCATGATCCGTACCTATGAGCACGATATTATCAGGCGATTCGCCGCACATTCGCGAGTCCCGGTGATCAATGGACTGACTGACGAGTATCACCCCTGTCAAATCATGGGTGATATTTTTACGTTCATCGAACGATGTGGAAGCATTTCGGGCAAGACCGTGGCGTGGATCGGGGATTCCAACAATGTTTGCAACACCTGGCTTCAGGCGGCGGAAGTATTCGATTTCAACGTACACGTCTCGACCCCACCTGGTTATGAAGTCGAGCCGGAACGAGCCGGGCTTTATGGAACCGGTCACTATGAGGAATTCGCCGATCCACATGATGCTGTAAAAGATGCCGACCTTGTCACCACGGACGTTTGGACCAGTATGGGTTTCGAAGCCGAAACCGAAGAGCGGAAAAAAGACTTTGCCAATTTTCGCGTGGATGCTGAAATGATGTCCTGTGCCAAGAAAGAAACTTTGTTCATGCATTGCCTGCCGGCACATCGGGGCGAAGAAGTGGCTGCGGAAGTCATTGATGGTCCGCAGTCGATCGTATGGGAAGAAGCTGAGAATCGCCTGCACACACAAAAGGCATTAATGGAATATTTGTTGTTGGGAAGATTAAGCGGTGCTTCTGCTAATTCCAAATTCTAGCGTTATGCTTTGTAATCAATCGGATTCATAAAAGCGATGGATCTAAGCAATGGATCTTTATGTCAGGCGTATTTTTACGCTTAATCAATAGTGAAGCACACCCTGGCAGTTTGCCGGAGTTGAATTAAAGTGCCAAGGCCCGCAGAGTTATACTCCAAGAGTCCTGAAGTACA
This sequence comes from Nitrosospira sp. Nsp13, assembly GCF_900101945.1. NCBI lineage: Bacteria > Pseudomonadati > Pseudomonadota > Betaproteobacteria > Nitrosomonadales > Nitrosomonadaceae > Nitrosospira > Nitrosospira sp. Nsp13. The sequence goes on from NZ_FMVD01000003.1 coordinate 252,457, forward strand.
GCAATTGAGAACGATTCCGAGAATTTTTACCCATGAGTCAAGCATGAAAAAAATTAAGAATAGTGGTGCACCCAAGGTTAACAAGGTCGTTTTAGCCTTTTCTGGCGGACTTGATACCTCGGTGATTCTGAAATGGCTGCAAGATACCTACCAGTGTGAAATTGTTACTTTCACCGCGGACATCGGCCAAGGGGGGGAAGTAGAGCCTGCGCGCGCAAAGGCAAAACAGCTGGGAGTGAAGGAAATTTTCATCGACGATCTGCGCGAGGAATTCGTGCGCGATTTTGTTTTTCCCATGTTCCGCGCCAACACTGTGTATGAGGGAGAGTACCTGCTCGGTACCAGTATTGCCCGCCCGCTGATTGCCAAGCGGCAAATTGAAATTGCGCGTAAAACCGGAGCAGACGCAGTTTCGCATGGTGCAACGGGCAAGGGTAACGACCAGGTGCGCTTCGAACTCGGCTACTACGCGCTCCAACCCGATATCCGCGTGATCGCGCCATGGCGTGAATGGGATCTTACCTCCCGGGAGAAGCTTCTGAACTATGCGGAACAGCATGGCATCCCGGTGGAAATGAAGAAAAAGGGTGGCTCTCCTTACAGTATGGACGCCAATCTGCTGCATATCTCCTATGAGGGCCGTATTCTGGAAGATCCTGCACAGGAGCCGGAAGAATCGATGTGGCGTTGGAGCGTCTCGCCAGAGAAGGCGCCCAGCGAGGCGGAATACCTCGATCTGGAGTTCAAGCAAGGCGATATCATCGCCTTGAATGGGAAAAAGCTCTCTCCCGCGCGCGTGCTCGCCAAACTCAATCAATTAGGCGGCAAGCATGGGATCGGACGCTTGGATCTGGTCGAAAACCGCTATGTCGGCATGAAATCCCGCGGCTGTTACGAGACCCCCGGCGGTACTATAATGCTGCGTGCTCATCGCGCCATTGAATCCATTACCCTCGACCGGGAGGTGGCGCATTTGAAGGATGAGTTGATGCCACGTTATGCTGCCCTGATTTACAACGGCTACTGGTGGAGTCCGGAGCGCAGAATGGTGCAAACCATGATTGATGCATCCCAAAGCCATGTAAACGGTTGGGTGCGAGTGAAACTCTACAAAGGTAATGTGATCGTAGTTGGACGAGACTCCAAAACGGACTCATTGTTTGATCCGCGCATTGCCACCTTCGAGGAAGATAAGGGCGCCTACAACCAGGCCGATGCGGCGGGATTCATCAAGTTGAATGCGCTACGCATGCGTATTGCGGAAAATTTGAAAAGCAGAAAATAATTAGCGGCTTACGATTTGGTTTTGCCTTCGGGGTCAAGCATGCTGCCATGGGTAATTGAAGGAGTGCGTTGGTGCCATCATTCGACATTGTTTCAGAAGTGGACAAACAGGAAATCAGAAACGCGATCGACCAAGTGAATAAGGAGGTCGGCACGCGTTTTGATTTCAAGGGGTCCGATGCGCGTGTAGAGCAGACGGACTATACGCTTACTATTTATGCTGATGATGAATTCAAGCTGAGCCAGGTACTGGACATTCTGATGTCCAAGCTCGCGAAGCGCGGTGTAGACGTGCGCTGCCTGGACAAGGGGGAGGTAGAAAAAGTCAGCGGCAATAAAGCTAAACAGCAAGTCACGGTTAAAACCGGGGTGGAAAGCGATCTGGCAAAAAAGATTATCAGGCTTATCAAGGACAGCAAACTCAAGGTACAGGGCAGCATTCAGGGTGAGGCAGTGCGTATTTCAGGCGCGAAGCGCGATACCTTGCAAGAAGCAATACAACTAATAAAGAAGTCGATCACGGAATTTCCGCTGCAATTTCAGAATTTCCGTGAATAACTTACAAGTTTATTCTGCACCAGAATAGTTTGCTATATCAGGCTGGAAATCCATTTTCCGTATAAGCGATGGGCGATCTGATTGAGTGCTGACACCCGGTTGAGCAGATCCGTTTGTATAGCCGCTGCCGATTGCACCGCCGGTCCGGAACTGCCGGCAATTTCGTCAGCACCTATTTCGCACCAAGCTTTTACCATGTCTTCAGTCATTTCGACATGGCACTGCATTCCCAAGTGCATATTCAACGCGAATGCCTGATTTTTGCAATAGGGGCTGGAAAGCAGGCAAGTCGCGCCGTCGGGAAGCGTAAAGGTTTCACCATGCCAGTGGAACGACTCGAATCTGGATGCTTCTCCGAACCATTCGCGGGCAACAGCGTTATCCGCGACGCTGACCTCGCCCCACCCGATTTCCTTGATCGGGCTTTTGCTTACCGTGCCGCCCAGTGCCTTTGACATCAATTGCCCGCCAAGGCAGTGGCCCAATACCGGGATATCGTTCGCTACCGCTTGCCGGATGAGTGCAAGTACCGGTGCAATCCAAGGTAGATCGTCGTTCACGCTCATGGGACCCCCCATGAATACCAGTCCACGGAACTGATTTGCGTTCACCGGAAGCGTCTCATCGGCATCGATCTTCACGAGCCGCCATGGAATGGAATGTGAATCAAGAAACGTAGTGAAATACCCCGGACCTTCAGTGGGGAATTGCCTGAAGATGGCAACGGGTTTCATGGGAGTGCGCTCGTTCGTTATCCGCTGTGATACATGCGTAAAGAAAGTGACGGTTGAACCGCCAGGAAAGAAATACGGCGACAGGGTGCTGCTGGTTTTTCGTCAGGCAGTGCGGCAGCGTATCTGCTACCGGCGGGGACGCCATGGTGCGATATCTGCTTCAGCGATGACCCTTTGTCCGGTAACGCTCGTATTATTGAAATCTGCTCGTTCATGAGCGCCAACCAGGTACTTTCCCGTCTCCACCTGGATCTCGACCTGTCCGCTCGCGACGGCGACGCTGCCGCCATCCGTTCGCTTGCTGACACTAAAGCGCGTGCCGATATCTCTTATATAGGTGGTACCCACCTTTACCTGCAGTTTGCCGACGTCATGACCCTTGACGTCGAAATAAGCGTTGCCCCGCAGTAATTCGACGCGTGGAGGTTCAGTGTTGGTGATTGTTACGGTGCTGTCGGCATCCAGGCTGATATCGATATCGGGCGTCGCAGCGAAGGTCATGCGTTCTCCCGGCACGGTTTCATGCAAGCGCGTTGCTGTGGGTTTGGCGATAAGCCATGACACAAGGCCCAGAAACAGGGCCGCGGCGACAATTGAAAGATTTATCAGAAAGCGGCGCCAACCGCGAAACCGCATTACGACAGGCATAGAGTCATGGCCGCCGAGGTCGCAAATTGCTTGCCAGGAATCAGGCAGACAACGATCGAATTTCCAGCAAGCGATGTTCTGATTCTAGCCATGCCTAGCGGTTGCTACTGTAGCGACGGATCGGTAACAAATCCGATTCGTACCAGTCCGGCTTTCGCCGCAATAGACATAACCCTTGCCACATACTCGTAGTGAACATGTTTGTCGGCACGGATGTGGAGTTCGACATTGGGGTCTTGTTTTGCCGTTGCGGCGAAACGCGGTGCGAGTTGATCCATCGTCACGGGTTCACCATTCCAATAGAGGCTTGCATCGTCTCGAAGACCAAATTCGATATGCTCCGGTTTAGTGATATTCGGACTACTCGATGCCTTGGGCAGATCCACTTTAACCGAATGTGTAAGCAATGGCGCGGTAATGATAAAGATTACCAACAGTACCAGCATCACATCCACCAGCGGCACGACATTAATCTCGGTCATTGGTGCCTGGCGGCTACCGCCATTCATGCTGCCAAATGCCATTACAACCTCCTTTCACTGGGGGTAATCATGGGGGCAACTACGCGCAGTTGACGCTCATCTCCTGCGGAGCTATTCGTTTTGGCTCCAACGGCGATCAATACGAACAAATCATGCGCGAAGGCATCAAGACGCGCCAGCCATATCCGGTTGCGCCGCACAAATGTATTGTAGGCCAATACCGCCGGAATCGCCACAGCCAATCCCAGCGCCGTCATGATTAACGCTTCGCCCACCGGACCAGCTACTTTGTCCAGGGTACCCTGACCGGAAAGTCCGATTTGTACCAACGCGTGGTAAATGCCCCATACCGTGCCGAATAGACCGATATAGGGAGCTGCCGAACCCGCCGAGGCAATCACCGTAAGACCGTTCTCGACGCGGGTCGCTTCCTGATCAAGGCCATTGCGCAGTACGCGTGTAATGAACTCGCTTGCTCCGCCCGCTGCAGCCAGTTTCTGCAAGCCGTGTTTTTCGGAGTCAACCGCGGCATTCATCGCAAGCTGCGCAAGTTGGGCAAATGCATTATTGTCGGAGCCTTCTTTCAAGGTCGAATTTACCTCTTGCAATGAACTGGCGCTCCAAAAGCGCTTGAGAAAAGCGTCGGCGTGCCGTCCCGTCAGATAGTTGGAAATACTCTTGGTGAGTATGAGGTACCAGCTTGCCACCGAAAGTGCCAGCAGTAGTACCAGTACGCTGATACCGACGCCATCTACCTGGGCGAGAAAGTGTGAGAATCCGAGTCCTTGTTCCATTAGATCAATCTCCTTGCAGTACAAAGTTAAAGGGTTGCAGCGCAATGGCTCTTACCGGCTGGCCATTACGCTGGGGCGGCGTACAGCGCCAGGTCTTTACCGCAGCCAGGGCGGCCTCATCCAGACGTTTGAAACCGCTGCTATTGATGATCTGCGCCACACTAATGCGACCGATCTCATCCAGCTCGACCCGTAGCACCAGTTTTCCTTCTTCGCCAAGCCGGCGTGAAAGAGATGGGTAGGCAGGTGCATTCAATTCCGGGCATGCGACCGATAGCTCCGAGGAAAGCGTGACCGGGCCGGCCGCCATCTGTGGACGGGGCGCTACGGCTACCGGTTCCGGAACTGGCTCCGGCTCTGGTTCTGGCGCAGTGGGCGGTGCCACCGGCTCGCTGGGGGCCAATACCGGCGCTTCCGCTACCAATTGGCGTGATTGCGGCGGTTTCTTTACCGGTTGAGGCTTGGGTGGGGGCGGCTCGGCTTTGGGCTCTTCCTTCGGCCTGGTTGCCGGAATAAAATTAACGATCAGCGTCGCTAATTGCTCCGGTGGGGGAATCAACTGCTGCTTAAACAGAAAATACAATAACGCACCATGCGCGGCAAGAACAAACATCAGGCCGGGTAAAAAAGCAGGATTACGCTTGATTATCATGCGTTCAATGCCCGGAGCCAGGCACAGCATTGCGAGCTATCCAGTCCTCAAAAAACTTCTTGCTGACCAGACCAGTCTTGGCTTCACGTTGATGCTTTCGATCGTAAAAATACGTACGCGGCACTTCGCCATACCAGCGGCGATCAATTTCAAAACGCAAGCGTTCTGGCATGTCCTCCGCAAAAACCCACTGTTCGGCCTTGTTCATTCCATAGCTTTCTGTTCGCGCGATAAGCTGTGGTGTATCACTCACTGAATCAGTGGCAATGAGAACGACATCCAGTGCCGGGTGGCTGCGCTTGAGTTCACTCAGCATCTTCAATTCAGTTGGACAATATTGACAGTCAAGCGACCAGAACACGAGGATGAAAGGCTTATCTTCGCGAGCGCCAAGAACTTTCTCAAGACTTCCCAGTGTGAATGGACGAACGCTTTCAGCTGCACTGCTAGCGTTCATGAAGGTGAGTGCCAATACGAGAAGCAGCCCCCCCATCACGGGGCGATGCTGGGTGCGGGCCATGATGCCTAAGTCGCCGGCTCGCAACGAGCAGATAACAGTTATGGACTTGAAGATATTGAACATTAAGTAATGTAAATCTAATTAAGAATCAGTCGCACTTGTAATATTTTACCACTTAATTTGCACATTGCGCAGCATGCAGGGTATTGAGAATATTTTTTTGTTACATTACAGGTCTGTTCGTCGGCAGTTCTCAATTAAACCGGGAAAGGGAATGATAGGCGTGAGATTTGCGTATCACAATGCGGCAAATTGTCGCAGTTAGAATCGGTTAAATTATGATGACAATTTTGTGCCTGAAATTCCCCTGGTTAGATCTTCTATTTCATATATCCGGACAGCTATGCTTTCCATCATTGAACGGAATCAACCAAAGCTGATTCAAACAGTTTGCAGTGCTGATTAATTAGTGTTCGGTCTCTTCTTTAGTAAATTCTTTCGGAAACCAGAAAAAATTTGCTAACATTATTGGCGGTATATGCTGTTTTTCTACCATTTTTTTCATCTACTTATAGGCAAATTGTCCTGGCTACTCAACAGGAATTTTCAAATTTTCTGGCCGAAGTCGAGCGACGCGCCTATAAACAGGCATTATTTGCGGTACGCGATGAACATGTGGCGCTGGATATTGTCCAGGACTCCATGACGAAGCTCATTGAGAAGTATGCCGCCAAGCCAACAGAAGAGCTGCCGCTTCTGTTTCAGCGTATCCTGCAAAATACCATACGGGATTTTTACCGGCGGCAGAAAACCCGTTCCTTGTGGACCACACTTTTTTCATCTTTCACACCTAAGCAGGAAAAGGATGACGAAGACTATGACTTCCTGGAAACTTTACGGGTAAAAGGAAAGTCGGATTTTGATGATCCTCATGCGCAATTGGAGCAAGCACAACTTGTCAGTTTGATTGAGAAGGCCATTGAAACCCTTCCGGCGCGTCAACGGGAAGCCTTCCTGCTGCGTTACTGGGAGGAAATGGATGTTACGGAAACTGCAACGATTATGGGATGCTCTGAAGGAAGCGTGAAAACTCATTGCTCGCGTGCAACTCATGCTCTTGCTACTATATTAAGAAAAGAAGGAATTGATCTATGAATGAACCGGAGTTGGGGAGAAGAGTTGCGCGGCTGCTGGACCATGGTCTGGATGATATCAAGCAGAGCACGCTGAATCAGCTGCAATCGGCACGCAGAGCCGCTCTTGAGAATTATCATATGGCCGAGGAAATCGTCACGGCCGGTCACGGTGTTTCCGCGCGAGGCGGACATGACTCGCACGTTAAAACGAGAAAATTGCTATCCTTGGTAACTTTGATATTCGTTCTTTTAAGTGTGATTTATTGGCAGACGCTACAGCAGAACGATGAAAACGAGGAAATTGACATAATGTTGCTAGTTGATGACCTCCCAATCAACGCCTATCTCAACGACGAGTTTGATGCATGGCTAGATCGCCCCTAGCGGTAGCGTTCTGGCTATGCATGTCGCTTTCAGCTCCTGCACTATCTGAATCCAGTCAGCCTGTCTGGAATGGATTGAATCCTCAGCAGCGGGAAGTTCTCGCTCCGCTTGCGCAAGAGTGGGATAGTATGGACGCCACAAAAAAAAAGAAATGGCTGGGCATTGCTAAACGCTATCCAGGAATGACGCCTTCCGAGCAGCATCGCACGCAGTTGCAGATGCGCGATTGGTATTCGCTGACCCCTGAGCAGCGTGAGCTGGTGCGTGAAAAGTACAAAACAATCAAAAAGCTGCCACCCGACAAGCGCCAGGAAATAAAGCAGAAATGGCGAGATTATGAGCAGATTCCCGAAGATCAGCGAGGCGGCAAATAGTCTGCTTAGCGCGTTATTCTGGTAATAAATGAAAATTTCCGCACCTGGATTCTGGCGGCGGCTGGTGAGTATGATTTATGAGTCGCTGCTCTTGCTCGCGATTCTGCTTATCGCCGGCTTCGTTTTTCATCTTATCTTTCGCGACACCGGTTCCATTTTTTTCAGACCTGCATTTCAGCTTTATCTGCTGCTGGTGGCAGGCACTTATTTTTCCTGGTACTGGACCCATGGTGGGCAAACGCTGCCCATGCAAACCTGGAAATTTCGTGTTATCAGCGCTGATGGTAATCAGCTTTCGTTAAAGCAGGCAATTGCACGCTATTTATTTGCGGTGATCGGCATTTTTTTCTTTGGTTGCGGAATACTCTGGGCATTATTTGACCGTAATCATCAGTTTCTGCATGACAGGCTGGCAGGTACCCAAATCGTAAAATTGGAGGATAGCGTATGAATTCGAGGCCACCTCTGATAAGCGAGGCTATCTTTGAATCTCACGCGTGTCAGACAGCATGGCTCCACAGAGACTTATTTCGGTTACCCTTAGGCGGTACCGCCTACTGTCAGGCCATCTATACGTAGTGTTGGCTGACCTACTCCTACCGGTACACTTTGCCCTTCCTTTCCACAGGTACCCACGCCAGGATCGAGCGCCATGTCATTGCCTATCATTGAAACTCGCGTAAGCACATCGGGGCCATTACCGATCAAAGTCGCGCCTTTCACCGGATAAGAAATTTTTCCATCTTCGATCATATAGGCTTCCGCAGCGGAGAAGACAAATTTTCCGCTTGTGATATCCACTTGTCCACCGCCGAAATTCACCGCATACAGACCATGCTTCACTGAAGCAATAATCTCCTCGGGGCTTTTGTCGCCGTTCAGCATATAGGTATTTGTCATGCGTGGCATGGGGATATGGGCGAATGATTCGCGCCGCCCATTGCCTGTGACAGGCACATTCATCAGTCGCGCATTCAGGCTGTCCTGCAAGTAGCCCTTGAGTATTCCGTTCTCGATCAGCACGGTGCATTGAGTGGGGTTTCCCTCATCATCGATATTCAGCGACCCACGCCGCCGCGCAATCGTGCCGTCGTCCACCACAGTCACGCCGGTGGCTGCGACGCGTTCGCCGATCCGGCCGGAAAATGCCGAACTGCCCTTGCGGTTAAAGTCGCCTTCCAATCCATGCCCGATGGCCTCATGCAGCAATATTCCCGGCCAGCCTGCGCCAAGTACCACCGTCATGGTTCCAGCAGGAGCGGGTTTTGCAGCCAGATTAATGAGGGCCTGATGCACCGCCTTCGCCGCATAATCCCGCAGCACGTCGTCAGTGAAATAAGCGTAGTCGAAGCGTCCGCCCCCACCGGCCATGCCTTGTTCGCGATTGCCATTTTCCTCGGCAATGACTTGTAACGAGATTCTTACCAGGGGCCGCACATCCGCCGCCACAACGCCATCACTGCGCGCTACCAGTACCACTTCATATTCTCCGCCAAGAGATGCCATGACCTGGATAACACGCTTGTCAATGGCGCGGGCATAACCCTCAAGCTTTTCGAGCAACGCCACCTTGTCCGTATCTTTAAGGCTTGCGATTGGATCCTGAGGCAGATAAAGCTCTCGTCCTACGCTGCGTCTGACTGCCTGCACCGATTGTGTCGTCCCCTGCCGGGCAATGGCACGGGTAGCCTGTGCCGCCGAGGCAAGCGCGGGCATACTGATGTCGTCAGAGTAGGCAAACGCGGTTTTATCACCGCTCACCGCGCGTACGCCCACGCCCTGATCGATGTTGAAACTGCCTGACTTGACGATGCCTTCTTCCAAAGCCCAGCCCTCCGCGCGGCTATACTGGAAATACAGGTCGGCGTAGTCGACATGATGCGCAAGCATTTGCCCAAACACCTGCTGTAATCCGGCTGTATCGATCTCGTGGGGAGCGAGAAGACAACTGTTGGCAGTGGCAAAGAGATCATTGGGCTGGGTGACGGTTTCTGTGATCATGGCGTGTCCCGGGTCAGGAAAAATCATCGGTGAGAGATTAGCAGTGATATAGAGTGCGGTGTTTCAATGCGGGGAGACTATTGCGCAGGCTTGCCTGATATTCTCGATTGATATTTGCAATGACTACGCCGGATCCGCGAGGGAGGCGATCAAGCACGACTCCCCATGGATCAACAATCATGGTGTCACCGTGCGTTTCCCGGCCATTAACATGATAGCCTCCCTGAGCGGGCGCAACAACATAGGCAAGATTTTCAATGGCGCGGGCACGAATTAATGTTTCCCAATGCGCCTTGCCGGTGGTTGCAGTGAAAGCTGCCGGGGCAAAAATGATGTCCACCTTTCCCATTGAACGATAAAGCTCCGGAAAGCGCAGATCATAGCAAATGGAAAGACCGATGCGGCCGAACGGTGACTCCAGGGCAACCACTCCGCAACCCGCCTCGATAGTTTCCTCCTCGGCATAGCGTTCATTGCCAAGTTCAAGACCGAATAGGTGTATTTTGTCATAACGTGCCACTTGCTTGCCTTTATCGTCATAAACCAGGCAACTGTTCCGTACCTTGTCGGGCCTGGAGGACGCCAATGGTACGGAACCGCCTACCAGCCACATACCGAGGCGTTTAGCGGTCTGGCTCAGAAATTCCTGTATCGGCCCATGATTATCCTGCTCGCGCGCCGCGACTTTATCGGCATCCTGCATTCCCATAATACAAAAGTATTCCGGCAATGCCGCCAGTTTTGCTCCCTGGGAGGCGGCCATATCAAGCAGTCGCGCAGCCTCCTCCAGATTGCCGGATACATTGGGCCCTGCCGCCATCTGAATGGCGGCAATGCGAATAGAACCATCGTGTGCTTTTCCCGGCGCGGATGCAGTACGAATGGCTAGATTATCGAGCATTATCTACGTACCTGATTTCCATGAGCGGCAAAAATAAGTCCTCGCGTTATTCGAACGCCAGCCGGATCAACCGCGGAATCGCTGCGGTCATATATTCCGGTAGCAAGTGAACCATCACTCGCACAGCGTAAGATACGGTTGCACCATGTAAGGCGCACTTAACCAAGCTTCCATCCCTCTGAAGAGGGCAGCACCTGTGATGAATCCAACCGTAAGAAACAGAGTAACTCAAAAGAATGTCTTAATAAACCCTTTAAGCGCAATACCGTTGACACGCGAGGCTTGTATTTTGCGATTGAAGGTTCGCAGTATGAGTCATTTTACCAATTCGTGTTGATGATAAAGGGGATTTCAAATCCGCCCTGGTAGCAATTTCGCCCTGGAGGATGAAAGAAGATGAGGTGACACAGCACATGTGCCTGGAACATAGCACCAGGCTGGGCAATGCGTGGAAATTGAGGTTCCATCAGACCGGTCCAAAAATTATCATAAGCAGCGTGAATAGCGTTGAAATCCAGCTTTCATCACAGCCTTTCGGTAAAATATTGAGCAGGAGCTGTTCTTGGCTTACCGCGGTATTCTGGTCATGATCGGATCCGCCCAGGTACCGGTTACGCTGTAATACCTGGATGGCGAGTTTTGCAATGCCTGGCTTACGATGCCAACTACCGGAGTGACTAATCCGAGTGAGGGTGTGACCGTCACGTGCAGCTTTTGTGTTTCCGCCTCCAGATTCAATTCCCCGTCCATGATAACCCTTGCCGCGGGTCCTTCGATTTTGAGGTCGTCGGTAGCTGCCACCCCACGAATTATTTTAACATCGCCGGAAATCTCGTCGAAACCAAATCCTTCACTGAAGACGTCGTGAAAATCCAGTGTTATTCTTCGAGGGAGTGCTCGCAGATCGAACATTCCGAACAACCTGCCAATTCCCGGCTCAAATTTGGGAAATTGCCCACGTCTTGCTTTTATCTTAAAGCTGCCGGCCAATGTGGGATAGTCGATTGATTGCGGGCTGCCTTGCCACGACAATTCTCCTTCAAGCTTGCCGCTGCCGCGTTTCACGCGATCAGGATAGCCGAGATTCGCCAGAAGCTCGCCAATGTCGGATGCATTCAGTGTAATGGTGGTCTGTATACGCGGTGGAGTGGCACGGCTTTGCCATATTCCCCGTGCCGTCAGGGAACCGTCTGAATTGATTATGTGCAGCTTCTCGATACGCCAACCCTGCTCCTGCTGACCGGCTATCAATTCCAGTTCGCCCAGGAGTTTCTCGCCGATAACAAAATTGTCCGCGGTCACATCAAGCGCAGGCGGGTTTTTTTCTCGATACTGCACTGCTGTTACCAGGTTCGGGTTGGCCGGTGAGTCAGCGGGTATTGTCAGTGCCCTCAAGCGCGCTACTATTTTGCCATTGCCTGTCAAGTCCCAGCTAACGCCACCTTTGATTTCCCTGCTTGTGACGGTGGAATGCCATAATTCATCTTCCTTGCTGGCGTTCAGCGTAATATCGTTGAGGCGCTTACCCAGAACGTCGAGTGTGCCGATATGCACATTAATATTTGCAAGATTCAGCGACGGCGTCGCTTCATCATTGAACTGTCCAAGTATATTTTGCCAATGATCCAGATCCAGGCGTGGTAAGGCGCCGGTCACGGATATTCCCTTTTCCTCAGGTAGCAAAGCGGATCCTGTACCGAAATTCACAATGCCACGTTCTACGTGATAATTGCCCGCTTTATCTTGAGAACGCCTGATTTTTGCTGTTACCAATCCACCATAGCTAAAGTTCAGGAGATCCCCCTTATCTGAAGCTTTTCTTTCAAAACGAAGTGGCGCCATACTCGTAGCGGTTTTGGAAAAAGGTTCAGGTAGATCCAGCGTCACGCCTTGCAATGATGATTCGACAAACATATCCACCAGTTTGTCGTGCGTATGAATGTTTGCTCGCCAATCAGTGTTGCCGCGCAGATGCCATGGCCATAACTGTGCGGCATTCACAGTTCCGCTCCGGGACAGTTGGGATAGATTGCCGAGGTTTACCTTGCCATTAGCGGACAGGCGCATACCTCCACCTGGCATGGTAGTGGAGTTGATGACCACCGGCCCGCCAAGGAATTGGGCAGTTATATTTTCTATCTTTATCTCGGAGCCGGAAAAAGCCAGCATCCCGTTGACCCGATCCAGAGTGGGTATGCGTGCGCCTGGATTGATCTGGTTGTCAATGAATTGGTAATTACCCGCCAGCTTGATATTACCTTCCGTGTATAGGGGAATATCAAGTTTAAGCAATAACTTTCCATTTCCGGTAATTTTGACATCATTGGCGAGGTAATTGGTGTAACTGTCGACTGCATATTTTGCGGCAAATTTCAGGAACTCACTCGTGGGACCATTTGCTTCACCTTCGCTTTCCAGCATTGCATCGGGTGCGGCCACATCCGCAATGCGCAACTTCACTTTATTTGGTTTCACGCCGGAGGTACTTGCCTGCGAGGCGTCCAATCTCAAATCGCTACCTTGAAACTGCAGATTTCCCGATATGTTCTCGATTCGTGGCCATCCCGGAATTTGATCCAGCACCACCTCCGACGCTTTCGCATGCAGCCGGAAAATGCCGGCATGGCCGCGGGTGAAAGGAAAGTTGGTCAGATCGCCCTTGAGATGCAGTCGTGTGTCCAGAAATTCTCCCGCAACGAGGGATCTATCAAGCCAGTTGCGGAAGTAAGGGCTCGCCATTACGGGCGTGTAGTGCCGCAGATAGCCGACATGCGCGCGGGTCAGGTGGCCCATGAGATCAATTACACCGGGCTTACCTGGAATGAAACGATAATCTCCATAGACTAGTCCGGCCGCATGGGAATTGGAGAAAGAGATGTTGTTAAACTTGAACGCGATGGAATCTCCCTCGGGCAAGAAATTCCAGCTTGCCTGGCCGGTAAATACATCCAGCATCAGCGGTTCAGGGAATACATCGGGCAACTCCAGTCTGACCTGTTGGGAATTAAGATTCAGCGTACCTCCTCGCTCCGTAATGTCGATATTGCCGGTAACACCACTGAAGGCGGGCAAGCGTGTGTGTTTTCTCATACCCAGATTGGCAAATCCCCCTTTCGCGCTGAAATAGGTGGGTCTAGGCCACTCACCCTCCCATTTCGCACGCATATAATGAATTTCTCCACGAGGCGATACCCTGTCAATCTGCTCGCGCAGTGATTGATCGATCGGCAGATATTCCACCAGATTCCCAAAAACTTTCAGGTCCAGGTTGTCGATACTTAATTTTCCGCTTCCGGCCCGGGTGCCGCGCGGAGAAATCAGCCGCAATGAGAAATTTACCGGGTGTAATTCTTTTTCGCCGTGAACGGACGCACTCAGTCCGCGTGCAAATAGTTCCATGCCTTCTTTCGTACTATCCTTGATCGTTTGCCAACCAACCCTTCCTTGCAAACGGGCGAGGTTCAACTGCGGCAAATCCCCGGCCGGTTGAGTTTTGACATTATGCAAGCGCATGTCAACCGTCAATTTTTTTATGTTTCCGCGGTCTATCCGGCTCCACATGCGCAATGCTCCAACGCCGTGACTAACTTTTATTTCCGGTGGAAAGGGTAGCCAGGCACGCAAGGCGCCGATATCGCCATGATCGATTTGAGCGAATAGTTGGCCTCGCCACTGGTCGGGGCGATTCAACGATTCGCCGGTAAAATCCCCTCGCATGTCCACTTGTGCGGTGGACTCGGCGGGGGGAGTGGCGCGGATGCCAAAGCGATGGTGATTTCCGTGGTTCTCAAGGCGCAAGTTGACCAGCAATTCCAGTTCGGGTGCGCCGCGCAGGTCGTCTTGCCAGAGGATGCTGGCGTTATTGATGATAACTTGCCGCTGACGCAGCAGCCAGTCAGAAAAACCATTTGCGTCGTCTGTCAGTTCACTGGTGAGCGCAAAGCCCGCCACATGGATCGCTCCCGAGGAGTCGCGATGTATGATCAGGTCGGGTTGTTCGATCCTGATTTCGCGCAACCGCAGTTCGCCATGCAATAATGAGCGCCACGAAAGCGTGCCTTCCACCCGATGCAGCAACAATGAGACATTACCTTCTTTATCGTGCACCTTGATGGTGCGCAGCATCATATGAGGGCGAAATCCATCCCAGTTCGCGCTGATTTCGCCGAAGGTTATGTGCTGCCCGGAAGCCTCGCTGATGACGGAAGCAATCGTCTCACGGTAATGCTCAATGTCGGGTAGCAGCCAGTAGCGTAACAACAATAGCAGGGAAGAGAAACTGATCGTCGCCACAATCAGTACCCACGTGAATAACCGGAATAGACGGCCATTCCCTCTTGCAAGAGGTAAAATTACTGACGGGTTCAATAAATAACCCCAGTTTTATATTCAGACAATGTGTTTTTTCCGTATCCGGCGGGGAAGATACAAACGTTTGTTCAACGTGGAAAGGATTAGCCCGAATGTTTCATAAATTCATGCGTCCTCGCTGGTCTTTTTTTCGTATGAAGATTTCGTTCAGTCGGACGTACGGTAACTACGCTCCTCTTTCAGAAAACCTCCATACAAAACAGAACTATGCGCAATCATCACGCGATTTATGAAGCACCCGGGTTAGTAATTATCGATTAGATATAGTGACGCCATGCTTTGTTCAATCATTCGGACGAATTATGCCATGCCGCTGGAATAGCCGGCCTTTTAAAAATTTATTGTAACTCCGAATCCTAAACCATGCATGCCGATCATCCCCCCGAAGAAATAATTGAGTCTATTCTGCCATGCAGCCGTTATGTACAGCGCCTGCTGGAAAGCGAGCCCGAGTTGCTGACGGAACTCAGGCAAAATTTAAAGCACTCTTTTTCTCGGGAAGAGATGCAAGCATTTCTGAATGCAAACGCCGATGTTGCAAATGATGAAGCAGGACTAAACAGTATCTTGCGTCGCTTGCGTAAACGGGTAATGCTGCGCCTGGTGGTACGTGATCTGGGTGGATTAGCCGAACTTGCCGAAGTCATGGTGGGCATGACCGATCTGGCGGAAACCACCATTGATTTCGCGCTGGGACGCCATTACGAGTGGTTGACCGATCCTGACCGTTACGGTCAGCCCAGAAGTGCCGAGAGTGGAGTTCCCCAGGGAATGCTGGTGATCGCCATGGGCAAGCTGGGCGGTGGCGAACTAAACGTTTCATCGGACGTGGATCTGATTTTCATTTATCCGGAAGATGGCGAAACCAGTGGCACCCGGTCTATTTCCAATCATGATTTTTTCGCTCGCCTGGGCCGCAAGCTGATTGCCAGTCTTAATGATATGACTTCCGACGGTTATGTTTTTCGGGTGGATATGCGGTTGCGCCCCTATGGCGAGAGTGGTCCCCTGGCAATGAGTTTTGCCATGCTGGAAGAATATCTCGTCACACAGGGACGCGAATGGGAGCGTTACGCCTGGATCAAGGGTCGGGTCATCGCGGGACCCTGCGCGCAAGGATCAGCCCTTGTGGAGCAGATAACGCGACCGTTCGTATTCCGGAAATACCTGGATTTCGGTGTCTACGAATCGATGCGCGATCTCCACTCGCAAATTCGTCAGGAGGTCGGCCGTCGCGAAATGCATGAAAATATCAAGCTGGGCCCGGGCGGTATTCGCGAGATCGAATTCATTGCACAGGTATTTCAACTGATTCGCGGCGGGCGTGACGCCGATCTGCGCGTTCGTCCCACGCTTGCGGTATTGCAGCTTCTGCGGGAAAAACGCCAACTATCGGACAAAGCAGCCGAAGAACTTTCCGATGCCTATTGTTTTCTGCGTAATCTTGAGCATCGCTTGCAATACCTCGACGACCAGCAGACCCAGACGTTGCCGGAAAGTCCCGCCGATCAGGCGCTCATAGCGGTCACAATGGGTTTTCCTGGCTATGACGATTTCTTGCGGGAACTCGACAGTCATCGCTGCAATGTAACCGGCCACTTTGAGCAAATATTTGCGGCGCCACAGAAATCCCAAAAACTTGATACCCTCGGATGGCTGTGGCAGGAACAAGTGATGGAAGGGGCTGGAGCCCAAGCTGCCACAGCACAATTGGTTACGATGGGATTTTCCAGCCCGGAAAGAGTTCTCGGATGCTTGCAGGGGTTTCGTGCCAGCGCCCGTTACCGTCAATTGCCCAAAACCAGTAAAAAACAGGTCGATGCGCTTGTTCCCACTCTGATCGAGGTGGCTGCCAAATTCCCAACTGCGGACATTACGCTGGAACGTTTGTTATTGTTGCTTGAAAGCATAAGCCGGCGTGCCGCCTATCTCGCGCTATTACGGGAATATCCGCAAGCACTGGAGCGCGTAGCCAAGCTTGTCAGCGCAAGTCAATGGGCTGGCGAGTACCTGAGCCAGCACCCTATTTTGCTGGACGAACTGCTTAATCCCGCCGACTTCCAAAGCGTACCCGACTGGTCCCGGTCAAGCGTGAGGTTAACTCGGCAATTAAGCGACATTGGCGGTTCCGGGCATGACGATCTCGAGCAGCAAATGGATGTTCTGCGGCATTTCCACCATGCCGAAGTATTCCAGTTGCTGGCCAAGGATGTGGAAGGGTTGCTGCCACTGGAAACGTTGAGTGATCACCTGAGCGACCTGGCCGATTTGATACTTGATACCGTGTTACGCCTGGCTTGGTCAGGGTTGAGAAGGAAGCATCGGGATGCTCCGGCTTTTGGTATCGTCGGCTACGGCAAACTGGGTGGAAAAGAGCTGGGTTATGCATCTGATCTGGATATCATTTTTCTTTATGACGATCTGCACCCCGATGCACCGGAAATCTATGCCAGGTTATGCCAGCGTGTTAATTCCTGGCTTACCAGCTATACATCGGCCGGGTTATTGTATGAAACCGATTTGCGGCTGCGTCCCAACGGTGGCAGCGGCTTGCTGGTAAGTTCCCTCGACGCATTCGATCAGTATCAGCGAAATCAGGCTTGGGTGTGGGAACATCAGGCTTTGACAAGAGCACGTTTCGTGGCAGGAGATGCTCATGTGAGAGAGATTTTCGAGCATACCCGCAAAGCGGTCCTTTCCCAGCGGCGCGACTTGGCGAATCTTGCATGTGAGGTTTTGAGGATGCGTCAAAAAATGCTGGACGCCCATCCCAATTCAAGCGGATTGTTCGATATCAAACATGATTGCGGTGGCATTATTGATGTTGAGTTCATCGTGCAATATCTGGTCCTGGGTTATGCTTGCGACTATCCGGAATTGACGAACAATATCGGTAATATCGGACTGCTGAAACTTGCTGGCGAGCTTGGGCTTATTCACGTTGAAACGGGGGAAAGGGCGCTTCGGGCTTACCGGGAATTCCGGCGGGTGCAGCATCGGTTAAGATTAAGTGGGGATTCGGGTCTTGGGGGTATCCCGTCAGCAGGTAACCAATCACAGCAGTTTGCGCGTGTCGAATTGGATTATTTGAGGGATAACGTTGATGCGGTATTGCGTCTATGGGAAGAGGTATTTAAAACACAGCGTCATTCTTAAGCTCCGTAATTTCGTTATAGGGCTCGGAAATAAACGTAAAATCAGCGCTAACGCAGCCTCGGGTGTTTCATTTTTTCGCATGAAAATGCGTTAGAATACCTGGATACGAAATTTTCCTTGGGAGTCTCTGCATGTCAATGGCTGACCGCGACGGCGTGATCTGGAGCGATGGTAAAATAATTCCGTGGCGCGATGCTACTACACATGTGCTTACCCATACGCTGCACTATGGCTTGGGGGTATTCGAAGGCGTGCGTGCCTATCAGACACCCCAAGGTCCCGCAATTTTCCGTCTGCAGGAACATACCGACCGGTTATTCAATTCAGCACATATTTTCATGATGAAAATGCCCTATGACAAGGCAACGCTGATGCAAGCCCAATGCGATATGGTAAAGCAGAATAACCTGGAGTCGTGCTATATCCGTCCGATCGCCTTTTACGGCTCGGAGGCCATGGGCATCTCCGCCAAGACGCTCTCCGTGCATGTGGCTATCGCTGCCTGGCCGTGGGGCGCCTACCTTGGGGCGGATGGTCTGGAAAATGGCATCCGTGTCAAGACCTCATCATTCACGCGTCATCACGTTAACATCAATATGTGCCGTGCCAAGTCGGTTGCCACCTACGCTAACTCAATCCTGGCTCATCAGGAGGTCGCCAATGACGGGTATCATGAGGCCCTGCTACTGGATGTGGATGGTTATGTGGCGGAAGGATCCGGTGAAAATATATTCATCATCAAGCACGGCAAGCTTTACACGCCGGACATGACCTCCTGTCTTGAAGGCATCACGCGTGCATCTATCATAGAGCTGGCCGCGGAAATCGGAATTCCGGTGATTGAAAAGCGTATCACCCGCGACGAAGTGTATTGTGCTGATGAGGCATTCTTCACCGGCACCGCGGCTGAAGTCACGCCGATTCGCGAGCTTGATAATCGCAGTATCGGTAACGGTAAGCGTGGCCCAATCACCGCCAGACTGCAAGCCATGTTTTTCGACTGTGTCAATGGAAAGACCGAGAAGCATGTCGCCTGGCTAACTTACGTCTGATTACGTCTGGTTACATCCGATTAATATCCAATGACCCATCCGAGAGAGCAGTCGATGCAGAATCAAGCTAGCGATAACAAACAGCGCCAAATCGAAGTCACGGCGGACGATTTGCCGCTACATTGTCCCATGCCATCAATGCTGCTATGGAACTCGCATCCGCGCGTGTTTTTACCAATAGAAAACACGGGTGAGGCACTGTGTCCCTACTGCGGCACACGCTACACGCTCAAGGGCGGTGCGGTGGCGGGACACCACTGAGCGGAGCGTAGTTTCACGAAACTCCCATGCATAAACTTCCACACGAAATTTTTAAAGCCTATGATATTCGAGGTATCGTAGGTAAAACACTGACGGCCGAAATCGTCGAAGCCGTCGGGCATGCTATTGGTTCCGAGGCAAGCGTTCGTGGACTCACATCGGTAGCGGTAGGCCGGGATGGCAGATTATCAGGACCGGATCTTGTGCTGGCGCTGGCGAGGGGTTTGCAGAAAAGTGGTGTTAACGTGGTCGATGTAGGGATGGTCGCCACACCCATGCTGTACTTTGCAGCCCATACGCTGTGCGATTATTCCGGTGTAATGGTCACCGGCAGCCACAATCCACCCGACTATAATGGTTTGAAAATGGTACTGGGTGGTGAAACCCTGGCCGCTGAATCCATCCAGGCCCTGCGCTCACGTCTTGAAACCAATGATCTTATTCATGGAGAAGGCGAATACCGTAAGCATGACATTTCCGAAACCTATCTCCAGCGCATAATCGGCGATGTCAGGCTGACGCGCCCGATGAGAATTGTCATCGATTGCGGCAACGGTGTAGCCGGTGCCTATGCGCCAACGTTGTATCGCGGACTGGGGTGCGAGGTAATCGAGCTGTTTTGCGAAGTGGATGGCGCATTTCCCAATCATCATCCTGATCCGTCCGTTCCCGAAAACCTGCGCGACCTGATTCAAGCGCTCAAAACCACCGGCGCGGAAATTGGACTTGCCTTCGACGGCGACGGCGATCGTATCGGCGTGGTCACTAAGGACGGCAGCATTATTTATCCTGACCGCCAATTAATGTTGTTTGCCACCGACGTGTTATCCAGAAATCCCGGCGCCCAGATTATTTTCGATGTGAAATGCACCCGCAATCTGGCGCCATGGATCGAGCGTCATGGCGGCAAGCCTATCATGTGGAAAACGGGACATTCGTTCATCAAGGGCAAATTGAAAGAAACCGGTGCGCTGCTGGCGGGAGAGATGAGCGGCCATATTTTTTTCAAGGAGCGCTGGTATGGATTCGACGATGGCCTCTATGCCGGCGCCCGTCTGCTGGAATTGCTCAGTCACCATGAGGACATCGACGCTGTCCTGCATGCCATCCCCGATGCGATCAGCACGCCGGAATTGCAGATCAGATTGAAAGAAGGCGAAAACTACGCCGTCATCGCGCAGTTACAGGAATCCGCTCGCTTCGATAACCCGGAGCGCATCATCACTACCGATGGACTGCGAGTGGAATACAAGGATGGTTTTGGTCTGGCTCGCTCATCCAATACCATGCCTGTGATCGTACTACGCTTTGAGGCGGACAACGAGGCAGCCTTGAAACGTATCCAGGATGATTTCCGCACAGTCATTTTGCGGGCCAAACCGGATGCGGTGCTCCCGTACTAGCCTTTGTCCAGCAATGGGTGCGGCAGGGGATGCGATTGCTAGTAATGTGTTTATACCTGAAGTGCTGCAACCGGCCTGACTCGGTACCGTTCGACTCCCCCAACCGTGTGATGAAAAATTCAATCGCAGAATTCTGGACTGAGAATCAGGGATAAATAATCAGATTGCTTTACCCGTGCAAGTTGCATAGAATCATTTTCACCGTGAGGGTTAAGTCACGGCGTAGACAATCTAATGGAGGCTACTCATGAATATGAATATGCAGCGATTGATGTGGGGGGGTCTATGTGCGGTGATGCTCACGGCATGTGCCACTTCCGAACAGGCTGGTGGGTTTGGGAAGGCGGAACCAAGCGGTTTTTTGAAGGATTATTCAAAGCTTCGTCCAGCAGCGAACGAAACCGAGGCGACAATGGTGTATTTCACGCCGGATAAGGCCAAGTTCAAATCCTATACGAAAGTCCTGCTGGAGCCGGTTCAGGTTTATCGCGGAGAAAAATCGAGCGCCAAGGATCTTGACAAGGAAGATGCGGAGTATTTGTCCAAGTACCTCTGGTCAAGCGCCAATGAGCAACTGAGCAAGGATTACACCATGGTCCAGGAACCCGGTCCGGGGGTAATGAGAGTTCGTATCGGGATCACACAAGCCGGCAAGAATATTCCGGTGCTGGATAACGTTACTTCTTTGCATCCCGGCTCTATTCTGGTATCAAAAGGGAAGAAGCAACTCACTGGCACGGAAGCCCTCGTCGGCAGCGCATCCGTTGAAGCGGAAGTGACAGACAGCCAGACTGGCGAATTACTAACCGCCGCAGTTGATCGCCGCGGTGGAGGCAAATACGCCTGGAAATCATTGAAGTCATGGGAAGACGTCGAGCAGGCTTATTCTTATTGGGGTAAGAAGGCGCGGTGGCGGTTTTGTGATATGCGGGGGGGCGGTTCCACGTGCGAGCTACCTAAGGAATAGCGATTTGCAGTCGTAGCCGGCACATTTAATATACCTGAAACTCAGCTGGTAGATCAGAACGCAAAACCCGCATCCGTTCGTATGGCGGATGCGGGTTTTGCTATTTGCAGTTGCCGGTGCAGCGAATCACCTGTTCGGCACAAGTGATGGCATCAAACGGTCCTATTAGAGACTCATCAATCTCCGTGCCGGAGTGGGTCATCTCAGCATTGTTGCACTGGTACTGGGAGGTCACGTATCGGACCCCGGAAACCCACTGCACATCTGTACAATCGGGCTTGCCGATGCCAAAACGCATTCCGGCTTCGTAGGTGCCGCAGAGCATTCCACGGTGACGGACTGGCCCTTCGATGTGCCATTCTCCGCCGCGTTTCAACCAGGCGGTAAAGCCGAAGAAACGGAAGTCCTTGCGTTGCAGTTCAAACCCTTCGACTTTGCCCTTGGCAAATTGTGCGGCGGCCTGTGACCGCCGCTCGGTCGCGTTGGCCTCTGCAATCCCGGTAGCGGATAGCACCGCGATCACCAGTGCGGATAGACTGAGGATCAATGACCCGTTGTTAAATTGATTCATACGTCTCTCCCCACCTGGTTCCGCAATGCGTTTCCTCGCCAGGGCTATATTTCGAGTCATCATAATGCTGGCCTTAGTAAGATTGAATTGAGGAACGCAGCCGCATCAGATTCTTGGTCATTTCCCCCTTCATCTGATCGCGGCCGATGCTATGTTTCAAGCTGCTGCCCATGCCGGCAACTTGATCAGTGGAAGTCCGGTGGCCATAAAATATGATGGAGCCATTACGGTAAGGCAGGCAGCCGACGATTAGTTGACTGGAGTTGTAAGAGTGCCCGACATAGAATTGCCTGGCAAGAATTACCGAACCAGTATCGGAGGTTTGCAGGACGCGGTGGCTGAGTATAGCCGTAGGCCGGTCCTCTACTTTCCGGTTAAGCCAATAGAATTGCTCGTCGGCGCCGGAAGGCAATTTATTTGGATGATTCAGCCAAGCCTTGTACAGATCGGGGAAATAGCCTTCGAACAGCTTGCTGCTGGTGGTCGCAGTATGCAATTCCTTTGCCGGGCTTGCTTCAGCTCCGTTGCGGGCGTAGGGTGCGATACCCGTCAGGCCCTCTTTACGGTAAGCTTGCCAGCGCTGCAATAAAATCTCCCGGTAATGTTGCGATGCTGCGGCCACCAAGGCGGCTTTATCGGCACCCGCTAATTTTTTCTTTAGCAATGCGAGGCCTTGAATTTCCGCACTGGATAAATTAAACCGGTCACCCGCCGTGGCATTTAGCAGATCCCCCGCCTCATCGCTCTGCTTAAATGTATAACCAAACCCTTTGAAATCATCGGCGACGGGATCCAGCCGCACTTGGCCCTGCGCAATGATATCAGGGTCGATGGTAGCCAACTTGCCGCTTTTGAAATAAGCAATAAGTTTCGCCGGGGGTGACGGCAGATAAATGGCTAGGCCCATTGCGAGTTCTTTCTGAGTTGCCTCGCTAATCTCCAGCGCAACGATTTCGCCTCTATCGAGCTTCGCAACCTGGTCTTGTTTGAGTGAGAGCGCGGTAATGACCTCCTTGGCGGTGGGCAGGGGAGCCGCGAAAGCCGCGACAGATGATAACAGCAGGGGCACCAGAAAAGAGCGGTAGAATGCAGCATGCGCCGGATATCCCTTTCGAGCATTAGCCAACTTATCCATTGATTTTCCCTATTAAGGTCGGTTTAAACTGTTAAGCATTTGTAGCCTCGATGAAGCAACGGTTGTCGAAGCAGGGGAGGGACAGCAATTATTCTATCTGCGAATTAATAAAAAGCCTGTCGGTGTAACGCATCCGGGGGGTAAATCCTTGCAACCAATAGTTCATATGCTATGCTGCATATTGCGGGGGATTATGAAAAATCCCATCGTACTATCCGGATGGTTGTTTAATTATAAGGAGGTAAAGAAATGTTGAACAGAACTTTGTCAAGTGTATTACTGATGAGCCTGCTTGCCCTTACGGGTTGCCAATCTACGGGAAGTCCGCTCTCGGGTACCAAAGCGGAGATAAATCGTGGTGCTGACAAGGCGTTGAATGACCTTTACGCATCCACTCCGGCCGCCAGAGCTCTCGCAGCGAAAGCAAAGGGCATATTGGTGTTTCCAACAGTTGGCAAAGCCGGTTTCATCGTCGGCGCACAATTTGGAGGCGGCGGCGCATTGCGTAAGAACGGCAAGACAGTTGCCTATTACAACACGGTGGCCGGTTCGTATGGTCTTCAAGCTGGCGTACAGACATTTGGCTATGCATTATTTTTTATGACCGATGATGCGCTCAAGTATCTTGACCAATCCGGGGGCTTTGAAGTAGGGGTAGGTCCTAGTATCGTTATCGTGGATGAAGGAATGGGCAGGAGTTTAACTACAAGCACCTTGCAAGATAGCATTTATGGATTCATTTTTGATCAAAAAGGGTTAATGGCTGGTTTAGGTTTACAGGGTTCGAAAATCACGCGTATTTATCCGGATTAAGGAGGAATGGCCGCCAGTAGGCTTGAACCGCATACGAAGCCAACAACCACCAGCTTTAGCTGGTGGTTGTTGAGTGTGCAGAAACAGTATCGTGGCCTTGATCATTCGTCTTCATTGCCTGTTCCTTTCTTTGAAAGGCCTCTCACTCGACTGTTTTTGTAAATTCACACCTTTGCTTGATAAGTGGCGATGTATTGGGAGTACCGATTCCCTTGGCAATCAGGGCAACAATACGATCATCTGTATCGTAACCCACGTGGGCGTACATTGGATTGGCAAGACCGCTGATACCGAAGGCATCGATAGTTTTGGCCACATTGATATTGACGTTAGTGATGCGTGGACATAGTCTGGAGTCAAGATATTTTTCACTAAACCCCGGAGGTATCCCGTAACTTAACAGGTCATTGGGATCACTAAAGGCGATAATGGATGTTTCACTGACCATGCGTTCGTTGTAATTAGGACCTTCAGGTGCACAATATTGTGCTATTTGTCCGGTTACTTCGGGAAGCTCTCTGCCCAATTGCAGCATCGGGAGTTGATTGGATAGCATGAAAATAGGGATGCGTTTACTACGGAGTGCCTGGATCACCTTTTCAGACACGCCAATTTTCACGTTTTCCAACGAACGGATTTTCTCCTGATTTGGCAGCATTCCAGCAATACGCTGCATGCCATCAATCGTGATACGGCTACCCAGGCTATGTGAAATAAAGATATAGTCATCATTAATCATATTATAGACATCGGTATCGGTAGCATCATTCAAGCCAAGGCATGGATGTTTACCGCTCTTAGGAATGTTTTCCCAATTATGTTTTACCATCCAGCAGAATGATTGCGAGAATGCCGCCTGAATAGGTTCTCTACTTTTTCCCAAATAAATAAGTGGATCGGGGCCTGTATCATTGCTGAATTTCTTTAGCATGCTATTCATGGTAGCTCTCCGGAAATCGTATTCTCCGGAACTATCGAAGGCGAGCAGCTTTTTATCTTCTCGGGTGATATCCGACCAGGTGAGCTCGTAAAATATAACTTCCTTGCCATTTTCCTCATTCAGCAGGCGCACTATGCGCAAGTTGCCAAGATTCATGTCGGGGAACAATGGTGTCGTTATGGTGATATTTTTCGGAACTCCCGAACGAACGTTCAAATCCAACTCCTTGGCCAATTTTCCGAGAAATTGGGTGGTAAACCCTGGAATATGATCACCTACCCCATGCACCATCAGAATTTTGGTTTTTCCCTGTTTTTTAGCCAATCCCGGTTCAATACCTGCAAAGGGTTGGCCCCACACCTGGCATAGACGGGTATCCACACTTTCGGATTTTTCTAAAATGGCTGCCGTCACGCCTTTACTGATGCTGGCGCAACCGGATAAGAAAATGGCGCTTAAGAGAAAGGAAATCAACCATAGGATTTTTATGGGCAAATAGTAAGCACGTGTCATCATGGTTTTATTATTCCAGCTATTAATAAAGTTAAAGTTGCAATCTCGTTAAGTCGGATTGGACACGACTTGGTGAGGAAAAAAGCAAATGCCCACTTCAACGCAGTGTTCCAGTTGTGCCGTATTTTCCAGATGGTCAGCGCCCATTCAACGCGAGGCTGGAGGTGTTGCGGGAGTCGTCATCTCAGGCTCCATCCGGATACGGCGCGAAAAGTCCGCTGCACTGTCCGCCGCCTGTGCCCGGGCATTGATGTGGGCGCGTCGCTGCAGCTCGGTGAATGGCATGCCGGTGCCGAGCCGCCCTGCTTCATAGATATGCTCTGGAACATAGCCGCTTACCAGGATTTTCCAGCTGAAAGGCAGATGTTCCGGGTTGACCCGTGAGTGGAACCAGATATTGGTCGTGCAGTTGGTCGTCAGAGTATTGTAAAACTCGGGATGGTTCCTGAGTGCGTTGATCTTTTTTACATAATCCAGAAATACCCGCCGGCCGTTCTCGATCGGGCCCTGGAGCCGGTATACATAGACATCCTCAGGTGGATTGTGGCGATAGTTGGTGCGCAACCGTATGACGTCGCGTTCGTCGGCTACCACGTAGTAGAGTTCATATTGCCGGAAGAAACCCTTGATGGTGGAATAGTCCTCTCCTTTCTCCTTGCGCGTCTCGATGGAAACGGCCAAGTGGTCGCCGCCGGCAAAGGCGAAACTTACGAATATATGGGCGATGGCCGGTCCCATCCAGTAGACGGCCACAAGATCGATGCCTTCCAGCTTGCGCAGATCGAAGCGCTTGTCGTAGTAGGCGGGAGTGTAGTCGGTCTCGCTGCGGTAGTCGAAGTTGCGAATGTTGTGCATCGTGACCACATCGCCTTCGATCGTGGCATAGGGCAGCACCGCCACGTCGGTTTGCCAGTCGCGCTTGTTGGACGGCTCGATGCCGCGCCACCACACCACCAGCACCGCGAACAGCACGAAGTAAGCGGCAAGGGCAAGCCAGCGCCAGCGGGGAAAGCCAAGTGCAATCAACGCCGCAAGCGATACGACCGCAAATGCCGCAGCCAGGCTGCTACGCACCATATCGCTATGCGGCCCTGAATAAGTGAGGGCGAGTACGCCCCAGCCGCCGGTCGCCACCATCAGCAAGCCGAGCATTGTCAAGCTAACGATGGTGGCGATTTGGCTCAGAATAACCCCCTGGCTGGAGTAGCCTTGGCGAAATTGCTGCCCGGTCTTTGCTGCGTTCGGACCGAATCCCTCTCATAGACGATGCCATTGTGGTTGACGATAAAGCTCGTCAATCCGGAACCGTCATGGTTGGAGTGGTTTACCTGACTGTATAACCCCGGCCTTCGAAGCAGGCGCCATAGGCACGCTGAAAATTCTGTTGCTGTTGTCCTGCGGCCTGTTGGTACTGTGCTGCAGCGTATTCATTCTCGTCCCGCTTACGACGCTGCCTTGCGCCACCCACCATTGTTCCGCCTACAGCGCCAATCGCGGCCCCCTTGCCGGCGTCACCGGCAATCGCGCCAATCAGGGCTCCACCAGCTGCCCCGCGAGCGGCACCCCTTATCCGCTCGCCCCCAATCTCCTGCTGTGGGGGCGCTGATGCGTACGCGGTGGCCTGTGCCGGATCATAGCCTGTCTGTCCCTTGGCCCATGTGTAACACTCGGCCTCGTCCTTCTGCTGTTGCGCCGCCGATTGACCCTTTGCGGGATAGATGACCTGCTGCGCAATGGCCGGGGCGCTGACGAGGGCTGCCAACACCGCTATTGACATGATCGATTTCAAAATCATTTTCCTTGCCTCTCTCTGGTATAGGTATATTTAAGAAAAATCCCATTTATTTACCTGAAAGCCGGTTATGCTGAACCTTTTTGACTTACTCCACCAATGGAATAGCGGCAGCGAGTTCATAGCGAACAATGGCCCGGATCTTGTTCTCGATCTGCAAGTAACGTGCCACCTTTACTCCAGGAAGAACCTTGCTGAGCTTGGGTGCATACGACTGTTTCAGCTTGACTTCCGCCAATTCGACGGCGATTGCTTCATCAAGCAGTTTCTTTGCCGTATCGTCTAGCAACGCTCCCTTGTTATAGGCCAGGGCGTAATCATTGATTACCTTCGCCAAGCGTTCGTTGATCTGGTGCAGATCTTGCTGGTAGGCGTCGTAGATAGGCCAGAACGCTTTTGCTTCTGCCTCGGTCAGCTTCATGTTATTCGCAACAACAAATTTCTTATCCGCAACGACCTTGTCACGCAAAATTTCCATATTGCTTGCCGGAGCAGCGTCATCTTCGGCGAATGTGGGCAGCGCCAGTGTCGCGGCGAGAATCAACAAAACAGAGCGCAGCATGTTCGTCAAATTTTTCTTCATTATTCATTACTCCCTAGAAAGTTAAGGTTGGTCGGTGGAACTTTGTGCAGAATTTTATTTCATCGCCCGATCGGATTGGAAGATAGGCGACATCTTTTACCCAAGCATCAAACATAAACTTAACGATTTTAGTATAGCGCATGGTTGAGGACTTGCGCGATCAATGTGCGCAAGATATAAGTTTGGCCGATAAACCGGTACGTCATGGCAATAGACACTGGATGCATCTCCCTTTCCAAGTCCGCGCGATTTCAAATCTCTCCGTAGCCGGGGAATCCGATTCACATAGACTGATATTCTTTCAGACTGGACCTATACCCACAATCATCAGTCGGTTTTGCGAGTCTGTTCGAGTACTGGCTAAAAAGGCCGCAACGTATATGCGGTCGGATCGGTCACCGCTTCGCCGGGCTTGCGATTAGCGACTTTCACGAACTGCTGCGCCCATCGGTCCAGGATACCTTTGGCGGGGCCGTACCACGTAAGGCGAGTCAGATCGAGTGGACCGGCATCCTGCGTGTCGCGGTCGGCGAAGGTCGCCACGATCTCGTCGGTGTTCAGGTCTCGCAACCGGCCTTCGAAAGCGGCCCTGCGTTGATTGACCGTACCGGCGGCAGTGCCGGTACCTGGGGGGCCAGCCCAGGCAAGGGCGTGCAGCACCGGCTGGGAAGGGTTGACTTCAATCAGGGCCAGTTCCAGACGTAGCGTCCCCGGGCGCTTTTGTTGACCGGTATACTCGATAACCCGGAAGCGGTGCTTCGGATCCTCCTTGAACTCTTTCACTACCTGATCATGAAAGTAAAGGGCGAGTTCTTCGATATCCTTTTTGACATCGCTGAGCCAATTGGCAGAACCCGCGCTGTGCAGCCAGTCCATCTCCAGCATGTACCGGGTATTTACCGGCGCCACAACCAGTTCATGGTAGCCGCTTTTATCAAAGCCGGGCTTAATCCATACTTTCTGAAACGGCAGATCGGTGGGTTTACTCTGTCGTTCGGGGTGTTCGATGAAACCGGCATCAGGCGCAGGTTGGACCACTTTGTCCTTGGCCTTGTTCGACTCCGACTCCATGGAGGCACATCCGGAAAGCAGCGCGCCAACAACGCATAACGATAATACCCATTCTCTTGAATTGTTGCGTATTTTCTGACTATAGGTGTTCAATGCATTTCTCCTCGTAAAATAAAAAGGGACTCACGCTGGGAACAACAGGGGAAAAAGGTTGGTAACGCCTGGAATGACAAAATGCATCATATCGTATAGCTGGATCAATGGCCTGTGGTTTTTTTATCGTGCTCGTCCGCATCCTCTGAGCCAGCCCTATGCTCCGCCCCCATATGTCAAATACGTGATAGGCCCATGCCGGTGAGTCCACATAAAGTCCTTGCATGGCCAGATCGCTTCCATTCCTCAAATCGCCGCCGGCCAGCGGGTTTCAGGCGAGAATGCCGCCGCGCGCGGGGCGGCCTAACTCAGCGGCGCGGTCCGACAGATAAGCGCGAGTATCGACCTGAAGCAGGGAAGGATACCGGGGTAGCGCAGGTTTTCATCTTATTTCCCGGTCTCGTCCTCGCCACCCGCCTGCTCCTTCACGAGCCGGTCAAATATGTCCTCGCGTTCGGTCTCCAGCCCGATCTCGGCGTCGAGGCGACCAAAGAGATCCAGAAGGGAGGCGACCAGACCGGTCCAGCCCGTCTGGTGGCTGGCCCCAAGCCCCGCTCCGTTGTCACCGTGGAAGTACTCATAAAATAGAATCAGGTCGCGCCAATGCGGATCTTTCTGGAACTTGGCCGTTCCGCCGTAGACCGGTCGCCGTCCGTTGACATCGCGCAGGAAAATGCTTGCCAGCCGACGTGAGATTTCCTGCGCGACCTCGAACAGCGTCATGTATTGGCCGGAACCGGCCGGGCACTGAACCTTGAATTCGTCACCATAAAAACTATATAAATTCAATAGTGCCCGGATAATCAGCGTATTGACCGGCATCCACACCGGACCCCGCCAGTTGGAATTCCCGCCGAACATTCCGCTATCCGATTCGGCTGGCAGATATTGGACCTTAAGCTCCTGATGGCCCACCCAGAACCTGAACGGATGATCCAGGTGATAGCGCGAAAGTGAACGAATTCCGTGCGGCCCGAGAAATTCGTTCTCGTCGAGCAGGTAACCGAGCACTCGCTCAAGCTTCTTTTTGCTGAGGATCGATACCAGTCGCCGCCCTTTATAGCCGATGTAACCCTCTTCAGTCGGGGCGAGGTGGGAAAACACTTCCGGATGGCGTTTCCGGAACAAGGCCGTCATCTCCGTCAGCTTCGGATGTTGCATCGCCACGTTCGCCCCGAATACCGTGGATGCGCACAGCGGCAGCAGTCCTACCATCGACCGCACTTTTAGACGCATCGCCTGGCCGTCCGGCAGGCGCAGCAGATCATAGAAGAAGCCGTCCTGCTCGTCCCACATCTCGTCGTGATGTTCACCGATGCGATCCATCGCATAGGAAATCCAGATAAAATGCTCGACGAATTTGTAGGCAATGTCCTCGTATATCGGGTCGTATTCCTGCAGAATAAGGGCCATTTCGAGCATACACTGACAGTAGAATGCCATCCAGGCCGTTCCGTCCGCTTGCTCCAGCGTTCCGCCCGTCGGAAGCTGGGCGCTCCGGTCGAATACGCCAATGTTGTCCAACCCCAGAAAGCCGCCAGCGAAGACGTTGCGCCCCATGGGATCCTTCCGGTTCACCCACCAGTTGAAATTCAGCATCAACCCCTGAAATGATCGTTCCAGGAAACGAAGATCGGGCCGGCCGAGTGCGCGCCCCGTCTTGTAGAGAGACAGCGTAGCCCAGGCATGCACCGGGGGATTTACATCGCTGAAGTTCCACTCATAGGCGGGAATCTGTCCGTTGGGATGAAAATAGAGATTACGCAGCATTAGCAGAAGCTGTTCCTTGGCGAAATCGAAATCCACCAGCGCCAGGGCCAGCGTGTGGAAGGCCAGATCCCAGGCTGCATACCAGGGGTATTCCCATTTGTCCGGCATCGAGATGACGTCGGCGTTGAGCATGTGGAACCATTCGGTGTTCCGCACTCCGTGCCGGACGGATTCGAGCAGCGGATGACTGTTGTGCTCGCTCAGCCACTGCTCCAGGTCAAAGTAGTAATACTGCTTGCTCCATAACATTCCTCCCAGCGCCTGGCGATGCACCCGGCGCTCATCTTCGTTCAACGAGTTCGGCGAAATCCGATCGTAGAATTCGTCGGCGTCGGCGATCCGGCTGTCAAATATCGGCTCGAAACCACCAAATGCATCGTCCATGCAGGCGTTCGTCAGACGCAGGCGGACAGTCTTGCTTTCGCCGCCGGGCACGTCGAAGACATAGTGGGCCGCAGCCTTGGTCCCTGCCTGGGCGGGATTTACCGCCTCGTCCTGCCCCGAGATGATGTAAGCGTGGAATGCATCCTTGACGTAGGGAGAAGCATTAGGTTGCTTCCAGAGGCGCTGCGCATTGCTCTCATTCTCCGTGAACAGTAGCTCGGGCGCTCCATCGCAATACAGCCAGTACTCGCCCAATTCATGGTGGGAGGCTTGAATCGTACCTGGCGCCACCATGCGCAGTGAGAGCTTTTGATCATCTGTGCCCCAAGACCACGTGTTTCGGAACCACAACGTCGGCAACAGACGGAGCCGGGCTGCTTCCTGCCCGCGATTGTGAGCGGTGATACGGATGAGTATGTCTTCTGGGCTGTTTTTGGCATACTCCAGGAACACGTCAAAATACTGGTTGTCGTCAAACACGCCGGTATCGAGTAATTCATACTCGAACTCTTCCCGTGACCGTCTCCGGTTTTTCTCGATAAGATCGCGGTAGGGAAACGCCCGCTGCGGATACTTGTACAGATACTTCATGTAAGAGTGGGTGGGCGTGCTGTCGATGTAGAAGTAGTACTCCTTGACATCCTCGCCATGGTTGCCCTCGCTGTTAGTGAGCCCATACAGGCGCTCCTTCAGGATAGGGTCATGCTCGTTCCACAGAGCGAGGGCAAAGCACAGCCGTTGTTTTTCATCGCAGATTCCCCCCAGCCCGTCCTCGCCCCAACGGTAGGCGCGCGAGCGCGACTGATCATGGGAAAAATAGTCCCACGCGTTGCCGTCCTCGCTGTAGTCCTCGCGGACTGTGCCCCACTGCCTCTCGCTGAGGTAGGGTCCCCATTTCTTCCACGGGATTCCCGCCTCGCGAGCGTCATTCAACCGCTTCTGTTCCGTTACGTCGACGATTTTTTTCTCCGGCATGGGTTTCCTTCCTTTTTCTTCTTTTGGAGAGAGTATGTATCTCTACTGTATACCTCCGCTGTTTATACGGTCAATACGTTTTATTGCCGTGCGTAGCGGGCAAATATACTGTTCCGTTTATGCTATCCCGAAGCTGGGGATGGGCATGAAATGGACAGAATGATAAAGAGACATCGAGATGAAATATGAGAGATGTATATAGGGGAATCGCAAGGGCGGTCAAAACAGGAATAGGCGGCACAATTGCTTGGAGGTATGCGGCCGGATGTTCCGATCCACCCAAATCCTATCTCATCTTTGGTACACTTTAACATCGGCTCCTATGGAGTTTTCCACACTGCACCGGTCTTGTCTTGACGATATATCCTGATTAAGAAAGTGGTTATAACGTATTGATTGGAAAAACAATGATTAAAGTTCTTTTTGTCTGCATGGGGAATATCTGTCGTTCACCTACCGCGGAGGCGGTGTTCAGACATCAGGTCAGGGCTGCCGGCTTTGAAGAAGCGATCTATATCGATTCCGCCGGTACTCATGATTTTCATACTGGCGAGCCACCGGATGAAAGGGCTCAAAGAGCAGCCGTGCGGCGTGGCTATGATGCGAGAGAATTACGTGCGCGGCAGATACATGAGAGGGATTTCGAAGTTTTTCATTATATTCTGGCGATGGACAGGGGAAATCTTGCCATACTCAAGCGGGAATGCCCACCTCAATACAGCCATAAGCTCGGGCTGCTGATGCAATATGGCAAACAGTTTTCTGAAGGTGTAACAGAAGTACCCGACCCCTATTTTGGTGGACACCAGGGCTTTGAACACGTTCTGAACTTGGTAGAGGAAGCGGGGAGGGGGTTGCTTGATAGAATTCGTAATGAAGAGATAATTGAGCCCTGAATTCGGCAGTTGGCCACTGTTCAGTTTAGTACCAAGCGCCGCAAAGAATACCTGCGTCACTTGCGTTTTTTCGTGAGCTGGCTACAGGGTCGACTTAGGTTAAAGTAAATTTAAATCTATCTTCTGCGTAGATTTGTCACGGTAAGATAAAAAAGGCGGAAGTCATTTCCGCCTTTTTTATTTCTTCGGGTCGAATTTTCCGCCATTTGTGGCGTTGCAAACAGGCCCAAGATTACGAGTAGTACCCCGCCCCTTCGGGACGGGTTGTTTATTTATGCGTTTCGATTTGTACTAACGGTTCATTATGCTCCACCAATGGTGGGGGAGTGGATCTTTTCCGCCGCGGCTCCGTCAAAGTGGGTTCCTCTGCTGCATCGGTCTCCACGGGTTTTATTTTTTCCGGAATGGTCTCTATCATGATCAATCCGCTTTCCGCCAGATTCGGTGATTCAGTGACTTGCGGCGCTTGATGCTGTGGAGATTCTCGCAGTTCTGGTGCGGATGTTGTCTCAAGCGCTGGCGCGGGACTTCCATCCTGTATCCCAGCTTCATTCTTGATGGGTTCCAGCGCCAGGGTGACGAGGGCAGGCGCATTGACAGACGGAGATTCCGGAACGGGCTCCTGCACGGGTAGCTGTTCGCCGGCTCCGGTTTCCGGCTCAACCAATATGGGTACATTGGCGGGTGCCAATGATTCGTCCAGTGCCGCCGGCTCCGCTACCATGGGTATGGTCTCGTTCGTTTGCAACGATGCGGGAGTGAATGCGGTCTCCGGTTCTGAGAGGATCTCCACTGTTCGCACGGAGGAAGCAGCAGCAATAAGCGCGGAAGCCCCCTGTACAGATGCGGGAATGGCGACTGCCGCCGATGGAAGGTTTTCTTCCGGCGTAGCCTGGTTGGCTGCCTGTTGTGGGTGGAGATCTCGCCCATTGGCTTGCTTGTTTTCGTGCGGAAGGCGCTCTGAGCGCTCGCCCCGATCACGCTGCCTTCCGCCACGACGGCGGCGGCGTCCGCCATCTTCGCTTTGCTGCAAGAGGTCCTCGGTCGCTGGTCGCTCTTCCCCTGCGGGTAACTTGGCATCGGTCCGGATTTTCTCTTCACGCGGTGCGCGCTGCTGCTTTTTTTGAGCGGATCGCTCGCCCTGGAGTTTTGGTTCGCCGCGATCGAGCCGCTGAGGCGCGGCTTCCTTGGCCGGACTCGAAATACCAGGGGCCTCGCTGCCACGCTCCTCACGTGCGCGTTGACCGCCACGTGGCGGTTTTTCAGTGTATTCACCATCCCGTCCTTCACGGCCGCGATCGCGTCGCCCGCGTCCGCGCTCTGGCCGCTGCGGCTGGGTCGTGATCGGTTCCGGCTGGACTTTCCTTTCCTCCCCGCTCATTTGCTTGAACCAGCCAAATATTTTATCCATAAATGAGAGTTGCTGAGGCTCATGGAGTGATTTTTGCTCACGTACCGGAGCTGGCTGTGACGGCGTGATGCCACGCACCGCCGCCTGCTGCCGTGCCGGTTTGGCTTCCTGTGCGGCTGACGGCAAAGCAATTTCCTGTGCTGGTTTTTCTACCATCTGATAGCTGGTTTGAACTTCACCAAGCTTCACATCGTCATGGCGCAAACGTGTGATGTTGTAGTTCGGAGTTTCCAGATGAACGTTCGGGATTAACACGACATTAACCTTCAATCGTGCTTCAATGGCATGTATTTCCGCTCGTTTTTCGTTTAGCAGGTAGGTGGCGACATCAACCGGTACTTGGGCGTGAAGCACGGCGGTGTTCTCTTTCATCGCCTCTTCCTGGATGATCCTGAGAATATGCAATGCGGAGGAATCGGTGCCGCGAATGTGTCCCGTGCCATGGCAACGTGGACAAGAAATGTAGCTGCTCTCGCCCAGCGAAGGGCGCAAACGCTGGCGCGACAACTCGAGCAGGCCGAAACGCGAAATCTTGCCCATCTGTACGCGGGCACGATCATAACGTAATGATTCATGCAGACGATTTTCCACTTCACGCTGATTACGCGTGATTTCCATATCGATGAAATCAATCACCACCAGTCCGCCCAAGTCACGCAGGCGCAGTTGCCGTGCGATTTCGTCCGCAGCTTCCAGATTGGTGTTCAGCGCGGTTTGCTCGATATCGGAACCGCGCGTGGCACGTGCGGAATTTACGTCGACCGATACCAGTGCTTCGGTATGGTCGATAACGATCGCGCCGCCCGAAGGCAGCGTTACCTGGCGTGAATAGGCCGTTTCAATTTGGTGCTCGATCTGGAAACGTGAAAATAACGGTACATCGTCGCGATAGAGCTTAACGCGGTTTACGTTGGCGGGCATGACATGACTCATGAACTGACAGGCCTGCTCGTAGATGCTTTCGGTATCGATCAGGATTTCGCCGATCTCCTGATGAAAGTAATCGCGGATGGCGCGGATTACAAGGCTGCTTTCCTGATAAATCAGGAAGGCGCCGCTTTGATTCTTCGAGGCGTCTTCAATAGCTCGCCACAGCTGTAATAGATAATTGAGGTCCCACTGTAATTCTTCTTCACTGCGTCCTATCCCGGCCGTGCGAGCGATAATGCTCATGCCCGCAGGGACATTCAGTTGCGACATTACGTCACGCAGTTCCGCACGATCTTCGCCTTCGATGCGGCGTGATACACCGCCGCCGCGCGGATTGTTGGGCATCAGAACCAGATGACGGCCCGCCAGTGAGATATAGGTAGTGAGCGCCGCGCCTTTAGTCCCGCGTTCGTCTTTATCCACCTGCACGATGAGTTCCTGGCCCTC
The DNA here is from genome assembly GCF_900101945.1 of Nitrosospira sp. Nsp13. NCBI lineage: Bacteria > Pseudomonadati > Pseudomonadota > Betaproteobacteria > Nitrosomonadales > Nitrosomonadaceae > Nitrosospira > Nitrosospira sp. Nsp13. The sequence goes on from NZ_FMVD01000003.1 coordinate 288,399, forward strand.
ATGCAGCACTTCCTGAACGCGAACCCGGGCCGGGTCGGCATTGTCCTTGAAGTAAGAGCGGGAAATTTCCTTGAATGGAAGAAAACCGTGGCGTTCGCCGCCATACTCAACAAAAGCGGCTTCGAGACTGGGCTCGAGACGGGTGATGACTGCCTTGTAAATATTGCTCTTGCGTTGTTCCTTGCCGGCGGATTCAATGTCGAGATCAATAAGCTTCTGACCGTCAACAATGGCGACACGGAGTTCTTCCGGCTGTGTCGCATTAAATAACATGCGTTTCATTTTATGCCTCCCGCGCTCTGGTCACGGGCAGACAGCCTACGCGTGACGGAGACTGTGTCCGACGCACGTATACGAGAACTTTTTAGTCAGGCAACTTTGATCATGGTGTCGGGCTGCTTGTTAAAGATGACTATTTCTCTGGCTTGTCACTGGGGGCCCTGCTTTCTTACAAGCAGAACCGGAAAATTAAGTTTCAATCAGGTTTCGACTATGGCTGTTCCGGCAAGCGGACGCTACGAAACTGAAAACTGAAATCTACGTGTGCTTTGAGCGCGCAAATCAATTACCATCGCTACTTTATTGGTGAGCGACATTAACCAGGTTTTCGAAGTCGGCTCTTGTCTCTGTCGGACAAAATCTCATCAACAGCGCCATTTTGCGCACCGGATAAAGGATAGGCTGGAACTTCGAATTGGTAAGTATAAGTAGAATTAAGGATTTAGGCAAAGAATTTCCTCCACGCGCTGTAATCAAGGAAATCGTAGGGGAGGACAGCGACGGCCAGCGCATAGATAATTTCCTGATGAAGCGCCTTAGAAGTGTGCCTAAAAGCCATATCTATCAGTTATTGCAGAGTGGACAGGTACGGCTTAACAGCAAGCGCGTCGACGCCGGCCATCCACTCAAGCTGGGCGACATTGTGCGTATTCCGCCGGTGAGAATAGCGCAGGATAACCCTCTTTCCAAAAAGAAGATCACCAAATCCGCATTTATTCCATTCGAGGTATTATATGAAGATGAAACGCTCTTGGTAATCAACAAGCCGGCAGGACTTGCGGTGCATGGCGGCAGCGGCGTGAGCTTCGGTGTCATAGAGCAACTGCGTGCTCAGCACCCCGACTGGAAATTCCTGGAATTGGTTCATCGGCTGGACAGGGAAACTTCCGGAGTTCTGCTCCTTGCCAAAAGCCGCGCGACACTCGTGGACCTGCACCGTCAAATCCGTGCGAGATTGATAGCAAAGCGTTACCTGACGCTGGTGAAGGGCAGGTGGCATAATGCACGGCAAAGCGTGAAACTGCCCCTCAACAAATACGTGACGGCCGCCGGAGAACGGCGTGTAGCCATTGCCACGAGTGCACGGGATAAAATCGGGGGAATGACGGCTCATACGGTATTTACGCTGAAGAAATCCTGGCAGGGTTTCAGTCTGTTGGAAGCGGAACTAAAAACCGGCCGTACTCATCAGATTCGGGTGCATCTTGCTCACCTCGGTTTCCCTATAGCGGGTGATGACAAGTATGGAGATTTCACCTTGAACAAGAAGCTGGCGAGAGGCGCCGCAAAACCAAATCTGGAGCGTATGTTTTTGCACGCATTCCTGGTTGAAGTGGTGCATCCTGTGACGGGTAAGAGTTTGCTTCTGGAAGCGCCGCTGGCGAAAGATTTACAGGAATTTCTGAATGGATTAGATGTCGACGGTGGCGGCGGATTCACCGGATAACCAAATTATCCTTACGCCAGTCTGTTAGACCGAATAGAAAGTGAATTCCATGATTCGCGGTTATACTTGATCCGTCTCATCCATACTGCGATTTGGATTTTTTGGTGACGCACGCCCTACACTTATAGGGCTACAAAATCGAAAAGCGAGATGGTAATATTTTTATGAGCAGCAACTATGCCTAGATGGATTTGCTGCTTATTTCACTGGAAGGATGAAACAAATCATGGCGGATTCAGATAATCACAACGAAAACTGGGATAAGCAGGTACTTGAAAAACTTTTGCTTTCTTCCGTGCGGGAACAGCGCAAGGCACGGCAATGGGGCATATTTTTCAAATCACTCACGTTTGTCTATCTGTTCATGCTTTTATTTTTTGGTTTGGGATGGCTAGGTGACAGCGAAATGTCCATCTCCGGCAAACATACTGCCTTGGTTGAGCTGCGTGGCGTTATCTCGTCCGACAGCATTGGCAGCGCGGATAATGTGAACATGGGCTTACAGAGTGCGTTCAAGGATAAGAAAACGCAGGGCGTGATTCTGCGTATCAACAGTCCTGGCGGCAGTCCAGTGCAGGCGGGTTACATCAACGACGAAATCCGCCGCTTGCGCGCCGAATATCCTCAAATTCCACTTTATGCCGTAGTTGAAGACATTTGTGCCTCCGGTGGTTACTATGTTGCCGCCGCGGCTGACAAGATTTATGTGGATAAAGCCAGTATTGTTGGTTCCATCGGCGTGCTGATGAATGGTTTTGGTTTCACCGGTGCAATGGAGAAACTGGGCGTCGAGCGGCGATTAATCACGGCGGGAAAAAACAAGGGTTTTCTTGATCCTTTTTCACCGCCTAACACCGAACAGGAAGAATACGCCAAAGAGATGCTGGGTGATGTCCATGAGCAGTTTATTCGGGTGGTCCGGCAAGGCAGGGGAGAGCGTCTGAAGGATGCGCCAGAAATATTCAGCGGCATAGTCTGGACAGGCCAGAAAAGTATCGACCTCGGACTTGCCGATGCCATGGGTAGTGCCGAATATGTGGCGCGCGAAATTATCAAGGCCGAACACATCGTGGATTACACGGCCCGGGAAGGATTTGCCGAGCGTTTCGCCAAACGCTTTGGGGCGGTGATGGCGGACACGCTGATCAGTACAGGAAGTGGTTGGGGATTACGGTAACAAATCCCGATTTATCCGGGAAGTCTTGAGAAAACCGCAATTTTCCGGCAATACATTCCATAAAGGGTTCTTAGGACCTGTTAACCCTGTAGCAAAAAAATGGCAGGCTTGTTATTAAGATCGGGTAAAGTATTTTTCCATTCCTTGACTGTTCTGGTTGAAATATACTCGCTTGCCAGCGTGAGATTGCAAGCAACGCAGAGAGCTGTGTCATCGTGACAGGCAAAAACAAGGGATTCCAGCAGCTTCTGATTGCGATACGGGGTCTCAATGAATATCTGGGTCTGATCGCGGGCTATCGAGTCTCTTTCCAACCCAACGATTGTCTTGACACGTTGGTTTTTCTCTACCGGGAGATAGCCGTGAAACACGAAGCGCTGGCCATTCAATCCAGACGCCATGAGTGCCAGCAATATGGAAGATGGCCCCACCAGCGGCACCACCCGAAGATTATTTTGGTGAGCAAGACGCACTAATCCTGCACCGGGGTCGGCTACCGCGGGGCAACCGGCTTCAGATAGTAACCCGACATCATTTCCCGCAAGCAATGGTGTAAGTAAGCCTAAAAGTTCTTTGGGCTGGGTATGTTCATTTAGCACCTGCATGCTGATTTGCTGTAACGGCAGGATACAGCCAATCTGTTTCAGAAATTGTCTGGCGGTTTTTGGATGCTCGACAACATAGTGGCCAAGTCCTGTTATACATTGCCTTACGGCGGCGGGGATCATCCAGGCAATATCACCTTCACCAAGCGGGGCGGGAATGAGATAGAGCGTACCGGAGTTCATACTATCCTTGCACCTTCATTTGCCAGCATTTCCACCAGTGCGATCAGCGGCAAGCCAATCAACGCACTGGGGTCGTCGCTCGCCATACGTTCGATCAATGCGATACCCAGCCCCTCTGCCTTGGCGCTTCCCGCACAATGATACGGCTGTTCTTTATCGAGATAGTTGTCGATTTGCTGGTCGCTTAATTGGCGAAACTTGACATGGGAAGGAATAAGTCGTGTCTGCATGTTGCCGTTGCGGGCATTGAAAAGACTCAACGCTGTATGAAATACCACTTCTTTCCCGCGAATGAATTGTAGCTGCCTGCTTGCATTGATACGGTTCAATGGTTTGCCGAGCTGGATGCCTTCCAGCACTGCTACCTGATCGGCGCCGATAATGAGCGCATCGGGATAGGTTACCGCAACCGCACGCGTTTTTGCAGCCGCAAGGCGAAGCGCGGTGGCTTCAGGAATCTCATCTATCAGAGGGGTTTCGTCAATTTCCGGACTAAATACTTCAAACGGAATTTGCAGGCGTTTGAGTAGTTCATGGCGATAAATGGAGCTGGATCCCAATATAAGTCGTTGAGCGGTTTGTTGTGTTTTCAAGTTTGCTGTGAGATGGATTTTGACACCCGGAGGCAAAAAATATATTATGCGCGCCGTATGGGCAGTTGGGCAGCTTCGGGATTCTAATACTAAAAGCGTTGACTTACCAACTGAAGGCGCTCAGCGCGCGGCCGGCAGGCAACCTGCAACCTGACTGGCGGGGCAATGCCGGGATGTGCGCAATTTGATTTTATAAAGACTTATATGCCAGGACATCTCATCATAGATGCCATCGATTTTGCCCGTAATGCCGGCGTGCATCATGGTAAAATCTCGATTTCCGAGCTTGGGCGCTTGCAGGATTATCTGGTTGGCAATTGCGGCGAATTGAAGTATACCGTTGCCGGCACTCTGAGTAAGGGCGAACCGGTTTTGCAAATCACTGTTCAGGGATCCATAAACCTCCAGTGCCAGCGTTGTCTCGGGGAACTCAAGCACGTACTGGATGTGCGGACGGATTTATTGCTGGCAAGTAATGAAAGCGAACTTTCCCGTATCGATGAAGACGAATCGATTGATGTTATTCTGGCGAGATCCGACATGGATGTTCTGGCGCTGATTGAGGATGAAATAATCCTGAGTCTGCCGATTTCGCCGCGTCATAGGGAGAGTGAATGCGCGATCATCACGGTCGGTAGCGGGGATACAGCGGGTAAAAAAACTCCATTTTCCGCGTTGGCGCACCTGAAAAAGCTGCATTGAAACTTACATTTAAGAAGGAGAAACACCATGGCAGTCCAACAAAACAAAAAATCTCCATCCAAGCGCGGTATGCACCGCTCACATGATTTTTTGACCAGTTCGCCGTTGACGGTGGACTCTAAAACCGGTGAGGTCCATTTGCGTCATCACATTAGTCCCAACGGTTATTATCGCGGCAAGAAAGTCGTCAAGACCAAGGAAGATTAAATTTCGCCCCATTGTTCCGGGGACATCGAAATTCCGGCTTATCCCCGGTCTCAAAGGCGTCAATATTGGATATTACCGTAGCTATAGACTGCATGGGTGGCGATCACGGCCCTCATGTGACGGTTCCCGCAGTCGTCGATTATCTCCATCATAATCCCGGAACGGATATTGTTCTGGTGGGATTGCCCGACGCCATTGAGTCGGAATTGCGCGCCATCAAATTTGCACCCGGTCCGCGACTTAGAATTCACGCCGCGAGCGAGGTGGTGGGTATGGATGAGTCGCCCGCCCTGGCGTTACGCAATAAGAAAAATTCCTCGATGCGAGTTGCACTCGATCTCGTGAAAAACGGTGAGGCTCAAGCTTGTGTGAGTGCGGGTAATACGGGGGCATTGATAGCAACTTCACGTTTTGTATTGAAGATGCTTCCCGGCATTGACCGACCTGCGCTCGCGGTGGTGCTGCCTACGATACGGGGACGCACGTATGTGCTTGATCTGGGCGCCAACGTGGATTGTAGCGCCGAGCATCTGCTTCAATTCGGTATCATGGGGGCTACCCTGGTATCCTCCGTTGAAAATAAAAAGAGACCCAGCGTCGGCTTGCTGAATATTGGCGAGGAAGAGATTAAAGGTAATGAAGTAGTGAAACAGGCTGCGGAATTGCTGAGGGACAGTGGACTCAATTTTTACGGGAACATCGAAGGCAATGACATTTATAAAGGAACGACCGACGTGGTTGTGTGTGATGGCTTTGTCGGCAATGTTGCCTTGAAAACGTCGGAAGGGGTAGCACAGATGCTTTCCACTTACCTGCGCGAAGAATTCAAGCGAAATTTTCTCACGAAATTCGCGGGACTTGTCGCCTTGCCGGTCATTAAGGCATTCAAACGGCGAGTGGATCACCGCCAATACAATGGAGCGAGCCTGCTGGGATTGCGTGGCATTGTTATCAAAAGCCACGGCGCGGCGGACAGTTATGCATTCACTTTCGCCATTGCGCGCGCAGTGGATGAAGTGCGCGGCGGGATGCTGCGCCATCTGAGTGCACGCGCAGCAAAGTTGCCGCATCAGCCGGAAAGTTTGTCTTCTTATCCAAGATCCATGCCGGAGGAGCATCCGACATGATTTATTCCAGAATTGTGGGGACAGGCAGCTATCTGCCGGAAAGAATTCTCACAAATCATGATCTGGAGCGCATGGTGGATACCAGTGATGAGTGGATACGTACTCGCACCGGTATCGCGGAGCGTCACATCGCAGCGGACAATCAAATGGCCAGTGATCTGGCGCTCAACGCGAGCCGTAAAGCAATGGAGGCGGCGGGTGTTACGGCTGTGGATATCGATCTGATCATTGTTGCCACTACCACGCCGGATGTGATTTTTCCCAGCACTGCCTGCATTTTGCAGGATAAGCTCGGGGTCAGGGGTTGCCCAGTATTTGATGTGCAGGCGGTATGCAGTGGTTTCGTCTACGCGCTTGCCACGGCAGACATGTTTATTCGCGCCGGAAAGTGCCGCACCGCGCTGGTGGTTGGTACCGAAATCTATTCGCGTATACTCGACTGGACTGATCGCAGCACTTGTGTGCTGTTCGGTGACGGCGCGGGCGCCGTCATACTGACTCGGAGTGATCAGCCTGGAATACTTTCAAGTCATCTGCATGCTGACGGCAGCCATAGCAAAATCCTCGCGGTGCCCGGGAGTGTCTGCGGCGGCAAGGTGCAGGGCACGCCATTCGTTACGATGGAAGGTAATACGGTTTTCAAGTTTGCGATAAAGGTATTGGAAGAAGTGGTATATGAAGCGCTGGCTGAGAATAATCTGCAAGTGTCTGATATTGATTGGTTGATTCCGCATCAGGCCAACATCCGTATTATCGTCTCCACCGCCAGGAAGTTGGGGATTCCGATGGAAAAAGTGGTTGTTACCCTGGACCGGCAAGGTAACACTTCCGCAGCCTCTATTCCCCTGGCGCTGGATGCAGCCGTACGTGACGGCCGCATCCAATCCGGCCAGCATGTGCTGCTGGAGGGCGTAGGAGGGGGATTCACCTGGGGGGCAGTGCTGATTCGTTGGTAAAGCGCGGATATTTGTAAATGAGGTGGTCAATAAACCAGCAGCCTGTCAGACTTGTTCCTTTAAGTCCGACAGACTGCTAGATCCGGCAGTTGACTTATTTTTCAATTGAATATTCATCACTTATTTATTTTCGGCCTGTAGTTAGTGGATTATCAATTTTTTTATCTGCTCTATTAACGAGGGAACGTCAATGGGAGTCCCCGTAAGATTTGCATGCGTGTTTCCTGGCCAAGGCTCTCAATCAGTGGGAATGATGAATGGATATGCCGATTTTCCCATCGTGCGCAAGACCTTTGCCGAAGCATCCGATATTCTCGGGCAGGATTTCTGGATGATGGCCGAAAATGGCCCAGTTGATAAGCTCAATCTAACAGTTAACACCCAACCGCTGATGTTAATGGCGGGTGTTGCGGTATATCGTGCTTGGGAAAGCCTGGGAGATGCGAAGCCGTTTTTTGTGGCGGGGCATAGCCTGGGAGAATATACCGCACTGGTAGCCTCGGGAGCATTGGCTTTTGCCGATGCACTGTTACTGGTGCGTTTTCGGGCAGAGGTGATGCAGCAGGCTGTCCCGGAAGGTGTGGGGGGTATGGCTGCGATCCTGGGGCTTGAGGATGAGCTGGTGCGCACGGTGTGCAAGCAAGTTACCAGTGCTTCTGATGGGGAATTGCTGGAGCCGGCAAACTTTAATTCGCCTGGCCAGATCGTAATCGCGGGACATAGAAATGCGGTGATACGCGGCATGGAACTGGCGGCGTCGAATGGAGCAAAACGAACATTGATGTTGCCAGTGAGTGTGCCCTCACATTGCTCTTTGATGAGTGAAGCAGCCGAGAAAATGCAACAAAAGTTGGAGTTGGTGACGCTCATGCGGCCAAAAATCCCGGTATTGCACAATGCAGATGTGCAACAGCACGATGAGCCCGCTGAAATAAAGAAAATTCTGGTGCGGCAATTATGCGAACCAGTACGATGGACAGAAACTATTCGCTCCTTTGCCGCAGCGAGTGTTCTTCATGTGATGGAATGCGGTCCAGGTAAAGTGCTGTCGGGACTTAACAAGCGGATAGATGGAAATGTGCAGAGTTTTGCACTGACGGATGGCGTGGCACTTCAGCATGCTGCGGCTGTATTAATGTAGGATGAAGAAGCTGGGCGTTTGTCGCGCAGAGTGATTCGTATTGAACATACTGGAGAATGATGCTGCAAAATCAAATAGCGTTCGTGACCGGCGCCAGCCGGGGCATCGGACAGGCGATTGCGCTTGAACTCGGCAGGCAAGGTGCCACTACGATTGGTACCGCCACCACCGAAGATGGCGCCCGGATCATCAGCCATTACCTGAAAGAGGAGGGTATCAAAGGTAGCGGCATGATGCTGAACGTAAATAATGCGGTCCAGATTGAAAACGTTCTTAATACGGTACGTCAGGAATTTGGTGATATCTCAATACTGGTGAATAACGCCGGTATTACCCGGGATAATATACTCGTCCGGATGAAAGACGAAGAGTGGGATGAAATCATGGAAACTGATCTTAAATCAGTTTTTCGTTTGAGCCGCGCAGTGTTGCGAGCCATGATGAAAGCAAGGTACGGACGCATCATCAACATTTCGTCGGTAGTGGGAGCTACCGGCAATATGGGACAGGCGAATTATGCTGCAGCCAAAGCCGGGATATTTGGTTTCAGCAAATCTCTGGCGCGTGAAGTGGGCAGCCGCAACATTACCGTCAATTGCATCGCGCCAGGTTTCGTGGAGACCGACATGACACGCGCACTTACCGGCAAACAGCACCAAGACCTGATCCAGCACGTACCGCTGGGCAGATTGGCACAGCCCAAAGAAATCGCTTCAGCAGTTGCATTTATCGCTTCACCGGACGCGGGATACATTACCGGTGCGACGCTTCATGTAAATGGTGGAATGTATATGGATTAATGGCAGTACTTAAATTAATGCAGAATGGTGCACGCTATCAGGACGCATCCTGGCTGCTCATTTTATGGTTGATGGTGTTCTGATTTTATTAATACCGAAAACTTGCTAGAATGACGGCGTTTTTCTTACCGGAGAAGAGGAATCTAGATGGAAAATGTAGAGCAGCGTATAAAAAAGATCGTGGCCGAGCAACTGGGAGTGAATGAGGCGGATGTCAAAAACGAATCGTCCTTTGTGGATGATCTGGGCGCCGACTCGCTTGATACCGTGGAGCTGGTCATGGCGTTGGAAGAAGAATTCAAGTGCGAAATTCCCGATGAGCAGGCAGAGAAAATAAATACCGTTCAGCAGGCCATTGATTATATCAATTCTCACTCCAACTAATTTCTGCTTTAAGCACACCCCGACTCGGAGTCACTTTGTCCAAACGTAGGGTAGTTATCACTGGTCTGGGTATTATTTCGCCTATCGGAAACACCGTTCCGGATGCATGGACCAATGTTGTCGCGGGAAAATCGGGTGTTACCCGCATTACCCGTTTCGATGCTTCCGCATTTGCGTCCCAGATTGCCGGTGAGGTCAAGGATTTCGATGTCACAAATTATCTTTCTGTTAAAGATGCGCGCCGGATGGATATTTTTATCCACTATGGCATGGCTGCGGCAATCCAGGCGGTCAAGGACGCGGGTCTCGGGGAGATAGCCGGTACGAACCTAGATGCCGAGCGTATCGGCGTTAATATCGGCTCCGGAATCGGAGGCTTATCGATGATAGAGAATACTCACGACACTTATCACGTGGGTGGTCCGCGCAAGATCTCGCCCTTCTTCATTCCCAGTACCATCATCAATATGATCGCCGGTAACCTGTCCATCATGTTCGGATTCAAGGGGCCGAATCTTGCGATTGTCACCGCCTGTACCACTGCGACTCATTGCATTGGCGACTCGGCACGTCTGATCGAATACGGTGATGTGGATGTAATGGTCGCGGGTGGTGCGGAGTCCTGCGTAACACCGCTCGCTATTGGCGGATTTGCTTCGGCGCGGGCCCTGTCGACTCGCAACGACGATCCCGTTACCGCCAGCCGGCCGTGGGATAAAGACCGGGATGGTTTTGTGCTGGGCGAGGGAGCGGGGGTTCTGGTGCTGGAAGAAATGGAACATGCCAAGCGCCGGGGTGCGAAGATTTATGCTGAACTGGCCGGCTTCGGCATGAGCGCTGATGCCTACCACATGACTGCTCCCTCTGAAGATGGCGAGGGCGCTGCGCGTTGCATGACCAATGCGCTCAGAAATGCAGGGATAGAAGCCGCCGGAGTGGATTATATCAATGCGCATGGCACTTCCACTCCGCTAGGTGACATTGCGGAAACCATTGCGGTGAAGCGCTGCTTTGGCGAGCATGCGAAGAAACTTGTGGTTAATTCCACAAAATCCATGACTGGACACTTGTTGGGTGCGGCGGGCGGGGTTGAGGCCATATTCTCTGCCTTGGCGGTGCATCATCAGATTTCTCCTCCCACCATCAATATTTTCGACCAGGATCCGGTATGCGATCTGGATTACGTTCCCAATACCGCGCGAGAAATGAAGATTGATGTGGCGATGTCAAATTCATTTGGCTTTGGTGGCACAAACGGTACGCTGATCTTCCGTAAGATTTAACTATCGTTGTAGCGCATGCGGACGCTAAAACGCATCATTTTCCTTGTGCTGGCCAGTGCAATCCTGTTTGCTGGATGGTTTACCTATCAGATCAACAAACCCGTTCAGCTTCCTGTTGTTCCCTACGAGTTCTCCATCGAACCCGGCAGCAGCTTGAGAAGCGTTGCGAAGCAATTAGCCGATGCGGGCGTTTTGCATGATGTCTGGTCTTTTGTCCTGTTGTCGCGGGTGATGGGACTCGCATCTTCACTCAAGGCCGGAGACTATGAAATTGCGGCAAGCACTTCCCCACTGCAATTACTGGAACGTATCACCAAAGGCGACATCAATCAAAGTGAGATCAGATTTATAGAAGGCTGGACTTTTTCACAGCTTAGACAAATCCTGGACGCGCATCCAGCCATCCGGCACGACACCACTCATCTTGCTGACAAGGAAATCCTGCGGTTAATCGGCGCGGGCGAAACGCCAGCGGAAGGATTATTTTTTCCCGATACCTATTTTTTTGCGCGGGGCAGCAGCGACATCACCATATTGAGGCGTGCTTATCACGCAATGCAGAACCATCTCAATACGGCATGGGCCGAACGCGCCGCGGATCTGCCTCTGACAGATCCTTATCAGGCATTGATCCTGGCATCAATTGTTGAAAAAGAAACCGGTAGGGAGAGCGACCGCACCATGGTGGCAGGGGTATTTATCAACCGGTTGCGATTAGGCATGTTGCTGCAAACTGATCCAACTGTTATTTATGGTCTGGGAAAAAATTTTGACGGCAACCTGCGTAAGAAAGATCTTCTGACCGATCAGGAATACAATACGTACACGCGCGGTGGCTTGCCCCCCACCCCCATTGCCATGCCGGGACTGGCCTCGATTCAGGCAGCGTTGAATCCCGCTAAAACCAATGCCCTTTACTTTGTCGCAAAAGGGAATGGGGAATCGCATTTTTCCAATAATCTGGCGGATCACAATCGTGCCGTATCAAGGTATCAGAGACGACAGCCACCTTAGTTTTTCTCCTGCCCACAGGAGAGCGCAAGTCATGGATTATTAATAGAATAATCAATCATGGGCCTTGATCGTCTCGATTGCGAATCCATTACGTTGCCGCCCTTGATTAAGTGGGTAAAGAATCTGGCGCAGGTGTGGAATTTCATAGCTGGTAACCTTCGCAATACCTTCCGGAAACAGCCACTGGCTGCAATACCTGTTCCCTAATCACACGATAGATTAAGAAATCGATCGTAAAGGTAACCGCTAATTCCGGGTTTTGAGAAAACCGTCCGGTATATTTTGAGGTAGATTCTGCGAAAGCATGCTGCTGGCGGCGGCATCCTGGAAAAAATAGTTGCTCAGGTAGTGATCGAAAGGAATTTCATCCGTGGCATCCAGCTGTTGCTGCTGCGCCAGCGATGTTTCGACCTCGAGATCAAAGCGCCTCTTCACCGAGGCATCCAATGCACACTGCCT